>DASVJK010000015.1:0-77509 GCA_036385955.1 Chthoniobacterales bacterium
TCCAAGAACACGCGGCTGGATATTTCTCCGCTGTTTGGATGCACCCGTGATTCGCCGGCAGCGTCCGTCTTTGTGGTATTCTCGACGTTATTCGGCGGCAGTGAACCTGCGCAAGCAGAAGCACCCGCGTCGACTCGGAACCGCTGAGTCAGGTTCGCCGTGCCCCCTTCTCGTGTCATCCCGAGCCGCGGGAGACGGGACCGCGACCTTGGGAGGAGCGCTGACCTCGCGTCCGCTCTACCGCTTCCGCGCTACATCACGCGTGCACGTCTCGTCGCGCGCGACCTTTCTTGAGTGACGCAATCTGAATGGGTGAGGTCCTTCGTCCGGCAGTCGCCGGATTCGGGATGACACGCAGCGTCCGCCCGTCCGTTGCTTAGTCGCGCCTCGGGTGTTAGCCTCGCCGCTCCGCGCATGAGCCAGAATTATAAAGAGACGCTCAACCTGCCGAAAACGGACTTTCCGATGAAGGCAAACCTCGCCACGCGCGAGCCGGAGATGCTCAAGAAATGGCAGGAAGCCGGCCTCTACGAGCAGATCCAGGCCGCGCGCGCGGATGCGGAATTGTTCGTCCTCCACGACGGTCCGCCCTTTGCGAACGGCGACGTTCACATGGGTACTGCGCTCAACAAGATCTTGAAAGATCTCGTGGTAAAATCGAAAACAATGGCGGGCTTTCGCGCCCCTTACGTGCCCGGCTGGGACTGCCACGGGCTGCCGATCGAATACAAGGTCGTGAAGGAATCGCGCGGCCTTTCGCCGCTCGAAGTGCGCCAGAAATCCGAGGCGTTCGCGCGGAAATTCGTCGACATCCAGCGCGAGCAATTCAAACGGCTCGGCGTCTTCGGCGATTGGGAGCATCCTTATCTGACGCTTGACCCTGCCTACGAAGCGGAAATCCTCCGCGCTTTCGCGGTCTTCGTCGAAAAAGGCCTCGTTTACGAAAGCATGAAGCCGGTCTTTTGGAGCACCGGCGCGCAGACGGCCCTGGCCGAAGCGGAGGTGGAATACCACGACCGCGAAGACGCAGCCGTTTACGTCAAATTTCCCATCGCAACGGGCGACCTCGCGGGCAAAGCGAGCATTGTCATCTGGACCACAACTCCCTGGACCTTGCCCGCGAATCTTGCGATCGCGCTGCATCCTAAGGAACTTTACGCCGCGCGGGAATTCAGAAAGGAGGGCGTGTCAGAAACGCTCGTTCTTGCTGCCACGCTCGTAGAAGCATTTTGCGCCGCGACGGGTTTCGAGGTGATCGGTGAACCGATTAGTTCGTTTCCGGGCAGCAAGCTGAAAGGCCTCACCGCACAGCATCCATTTCTGCCGCGAACATCGAGTATTCTCAGCGCCGACTTCGTTACGATGGACACCGGCACCGGTTGCGTGCACATCGCACCGGGTCATGGCGAAGACGATTACTCGTTAGGCAAGAAGAACGGGCTGCTGATCCTGTCCCCCGTGGATGATCATGGCCGTTACACCGCTGAAGCCGGCTTGCCGGAACTCACAGGCAAATATGTCTTCGATGCGAATGCCGACATTATCGCGCTCTTGCGCGAGCGCGGGATGCTGCTCAGCGAGCAGGTTTATCGGCATTCATATCCGTATTGCTGGCGCTCGAAAACGCCGATCATCTTTCGTGCGGTCGAGCAATTTTTTATCCGCATCGACGATCTGCGCGCGAATGCGCTCGCCGCGATTAAAAATGTGCGCTGGCTGCCGCCTTGGGGTGAGAACCGCATTTCGGGAACCGTGGAGTCGCGTCCAGATTGGGTGATCTCGCGGCAGCGGAGCTGGGGAGTGCCGCTTCCGGTTTTTTATTCGGCGGAGGACGATGCAATTCTCGATCCCAAATGGATCCTGAAGCTGGCGGATCTCGTTGCGCATCGCGGCTCGAACGTCTGGTTTGAGCTCGATGACGCGGCGTTGGCGCGCGAACTCGGTTTACCGGAAGGCACACGCCATCGCAACGACACGATCGATGTTTGGATCGATTCCGGCGTTTCGCATCACGCGGTCCTGGCGACACACCCAGCGCTCCGCGATCCGGCCGACATGTATCTCGAGGCGACGGATCAGCATCGCGGGTGGTTCCAGTCGTCGCTCATGACAAGCGTCGCCTTGCATGACCGGGCGCCCTACAAAATCTGCGTCACGCATGGCTTTGTCGTCGATGTCGACGGGAAGAAGATTTCGAAATCGAGCAGCTACAGCAAGCCGACGGATGCCGGCCATTTCGTCGGCAAGCACGGCGCCGATATCGTTCGGCTGTGGGTGAGCAGCATCAATTATACTGACGATGTTCCGTTCTCGGAAGAGATGTTCACGCGGCTGGGCGACACTTATCGCCGGATTCGCAATACACTGCGAATCTTGCTCGGGAATCTGTCGGATTTCGAATCAGGAACGCAGGAAAGCAGGAAGGAAGATTTTACGCTCGTCGATCGCTGGATTCTCGATCGGCTGGAAAATGTGGCTGCGGATTGTCGCGCCGCTTATCAGGCCTACGAATTCCACAAGGTCTATCACACGCTCAACCAATTCTGCGCGGTCGATCTGAGCAGCCTTTACGTCGATATCACAAAAGACCGGATGTATTGCGACGCACCGAATTCGCCGCGCCGCCGCGCGACGCAGACAGCCATGCATCGAATTTTCGACGCGCTCTGCCGGCTGCTCGCGCCGATTATGGTCTTTACCGCCGAGGAGGCGTGGAGTTATCTCGGCGCGTCGAAATCAGTCCATCTGCAATTATTTCCTGAGCAGAACGCTGAATGGCGGAATCCCACGGTGGAGAATCAGGTCGCGCAGTTGTTGAGTTTGCGGGGAGTAATCGGCCAGGCGGTCGAGCGCGCGCGGCAGGAGAAACTGATCGGCAACGCACTGGAAGCTGCGGTTGTCTTGCGTTGCGAACAGGAGGCGATTTCTTCAATTCCGAACGAACAGCTTGAGGAGTTTTTTATTCTGAGCGAGTTGAAAATCGAGTCGGGGAAGGAACCGGTGGCGTTGATCTCGAAGACAACCCACGCAAAATGCGTCCGCTGCTGGCGTCATCGGCCCACGGTCGGGCAGAGCGCGTCGCATCCGGAATTGTGTGACCGCTGCGAGGCTGTCGTTAAGGACAGAAGCAGCCAGGATTAACAAGATTCGAGAAGCCCAATCGCTAAGTCACTAAATCGTTAATTCGACAAATGAGATTCATCCTCCTTCTGTCGCTTCCGCTCTACGCTTTGGACCAGATCACCAAATGGTTCGTGCTCCGCACCATCCATCCGGAGGACGCAGCCTATCCCGTCATTCCCGATTTTTTCAGTCTCGTGAATGTGACGAACAACGGCGCAGCTTTCGGATCGTTCAAGAACAACAACGCGTTCTTTATCGTCCTGTCCTGCGTAGCGTTTGTTGTTGTTCTGGCGTTGCTCCTTCGGCGACGCTTACCCGACGCGTTGCGCGACATTTCGCTCGCCCTGCTCCTCGCCGGCATCATGGGAAACCTCACCGATCGCTTCATCCACGGTCACGTCATCGATTTCTTGCTCTTCGATCTGCACATCCCGCTTCGGATCTTCCGCCCGTGGCCCGCTTTTAACGTTGCCGACTCCTGCATCTGTATCGCGGTCGTTTGCTTTATTTTCCATTCGTTCCGGCAAGATAAGGAGAAGACGAAGCCGGAAGTTTCGTAATCGCACGACTATCAGCGCGCGCCTTGTGCTTCCGGCAGGTAGAAGAACAGGATTCCGAGAATCAGATAAACCGAGAGAAGTTGAACGCCTTCGATCCAGTTCGTTTCGCCGTCGCCGCTGATCTGAAAGATAATGTAAACCGACGCCACTACAGCGAAAATCTCCGGCAGCGAGAATTCAAGATTCATGGGTCGCCCGAGAAAGTAGGAAAGAAAAACAAGCACGGGCGCGACAAAAAGCGCGATCTGGAGACTGGATCCGATCGCGATCCCCATGCTCAAATCCATCTTGTTTTTCAACGCCATCACGATCGCAGTC
This sequence comes from Chthoniobacterales bacterium, assembly GCA_036385955.1. Taxonomy (GTDB): domain Bacteria; phylum Verrucomicrobiota; class Verrucomicrobiia; order Chthoniobacterales; family UBA10450; genus AV80. The sequence goes on from DASVJK010000015.1 coordinate 4,002, forward strand.
GAGTGCTCGGCGGAGTTGCCAACGATCGCGACTACAATCACGCCCACAAAAACTTCGGTGACACCAAGCGAGGTGTGCACGCTCTCGATGGTCCCAACCAGAAACTCCGAAAGCAGCGCCACGACTCCGGTCGCGATCAACAAGATCACGATGGCTTTGCTTCCGGTCCAGTGCTCAACCTCTGCTTCAAGCTCTCGCTCGCATCCGATGAAGAAGTGTTTATGCGTCTTGAGCGTGAACGCGAGCACGCAGATGTAGGTAATGAAGAGGACAATCGCGATGCCTAGCGAGAGCTGGTGTTCCACGTCCGGACTCCAACCGCCTGGGCTCGCCGCGGCGGACATGTGAAAAACGGTCGGGATGATTAGAGCAATCGCGGCGAGCGAAAGTGAAATCACGGACGTGCGCGCTCCGGCCTGGTTGAAGCGCTGCTCTTTGTGCTTGGCGCCGCCCAGCAGGATGGAGAGACCGAGCACGAGCAGAATATTGCCGATGATCGATCCGGTGATCGATGCCTTGACCACGCTGGTGAGTCCCTTGGACAGCGCGACGCCGGCGATGATCAACTCTGCGGCATTCCCGAAAGTGGCGTTCAACAATCCGCCCAGCCCTTCGCCCACTCGTGCCGCGAGCTCTTCGGTGGCGCGTCCGATCCAACCGGCCACGGGGACAATGGCGATGGCCGAGCAAACGAAGAGCGCGGTCGGGTTTGAGAGACTCGGCCAGAAGCGCAGGACAAGGGCAATCGGGACAAAAATGAGAAGCCAGTTCAGCGACGGTTTCATATTCACGGCATCACAACTTCGGATCGCACGCAGCCCGCGGGTGTGGCGAGATTCTCGACAGCGTGCAGCGCAACGGCGAGAATAAAAGGAGCCCAATGAAGATGGAGAAGCAGGCCAATTCGATGATGGAGAGCACCGCGCACGGGATTGTTCGCAAGCTGCGCGCGGCCGGGCATGTGGCGTACTACGCGGGCGGCTCGGTGCGGGATCTTTTGCGCGGCCAGGTTCCGAAGGATATCGATGTCGCGACGGACGCGCGGCCGGATGATGTGCAGAAAATGTTTCCGCGGACGTACGCGGTGGGCGCGCACTTTGGTGTGATCGTCATTCTCGAGAATGGATTTCAATTCGAGGTTGCGACCTTCCGCTCAGACGGCGCTTATCTCGATGGCCGGCGTCCGAGCGAAGTACATTTCGCGACGGCGGAAGAAGACGCGGCGCGCCGTGATTTCACAATCAACGGGATGTTCTTCGATCCTGAGGCAAGTGAAGTCATCGACTTCGTGGGCGGACGCGCGGACCTGGACGCGCGGTTGATCCGCGCGATCGGTGATCCGTCGCAACGTTTCGCGGAAGATCGGCTGCGGATACTGCGCGCAGTCCGGTTCGCGACCGTGCTCGGGTTCGAGATCGAGCCTGTGACGTGGGATGCTGTCGTGGCGCATGCGCCTTCGATTAACGAGATCAGCGCGGAGCGAATCCGCGAAGAGCTGCTGCGCATTTTCATGTCGCCACAGCGAGTGCGCGGGTGGGATCTGCTCGACACAAGTGGGCTGATGCGGGCGATTTTGCCGGAGGTCGAGGCGATGAAAGGCTGCGAACAGCCACCGCAATTCCATCCCGAAGGCGATGTATCCAAACATACGCGAATCATGCTCGACTTGTTGCTGGGCGAAGCTTCGCTGCCGCTGGTCTTCAGCGTATTATTTCACGACATCGGGAAGCCGTCGACCTCATCTGTCGATGAGAACGGCCGCATCCGTTTCAACGGGCATGATCGCATCGGCGCCGAGATGACAGAAGCGGTCATGCAGCGCCTGCGCTTTTCCCGCGCCGAAATTGACGCAACAGTGGAAGCAGTCCGCCAGCACATGGTGTTCAAGGACGTGCCGAACATGCGCCTGGCGAAACTGAAGCGCTTTATGGCGCGGCCGACATTTGCAGACGAGCTGGAGCTGCATCGCGTGGATTGCGAGAGCAGCCATGGGATGATGGACAATTATGATTTTCTGCGACAGAAGCGGGAAGAATTCGCGAATGAGCCGATCATTCCGCCGCCATTGGTGCGCGGCGATGATCTGCTCGCGCTGGGATTGAAGCCGGGACCGAAGATCGGGGAGATTCTCGAGGCGGTGGAGACGCGGCAACTGGAAGGAGCGTTGCGCGATCGGGAGGAAGCGCTGGAGTGGTTGATGCGGGAGTACTCGTTGGGTCAAGATGGAAAAAACAAACGTCCAACTCCCAACGTCCAATATCCAACGTCCAACGAAGAGGAAGGAGAAGGGCGTCGTTAACCTTTCATTTGCGTCATCCCGAGCCGCGCAGATGGCGAGGGACCTCGCAACTGCAATCGACGTTTCCTCCATCGGTGGGCGCGCTGAACGCAATTGCGAGGTCCCTCACTGCGTTCGGGATGACAAACCGACGTCTCTCATCGCGCAAACTTTCTTCCATTGAACGTTGGACGTTGGCCGCCCGCTCGCAATACTTTCGGAGTTGGATGCCGGCTCGCGAATAACTTTCGGAATTGGACGTTCGTTTTCATCTTCTCATGAGAATTTTGATGATCAGCGCCGAAGGGCCGCCGCTCGCGCGCGCGACGGCGCTCGTGGACGTGCTGGAAGCGTTGCCTCGCGAATTACGCGCTCGGAAGCACGAGGTCGGTATCGCGATGCCGTACTACCGGGAAATCCGAGAAAACGGCGACTTCGCAGCAAGGGACACGGGAGTCACCGTGGACGTCCGGGTCGGCAAAAAGAACTACGTGGCGGAATTTCTGGAAGGCCGAACGGCCGGTGGCGTCCAGACTTTCTTCGTGCGTTGCGATGAGTTTTTTGATCGCGCGGGCATTTACGGGGAGCACGGCGCGCCCTACGAAGATAACGCCACGCGGTTCATTTTCTTTTGCAAAGCGGCGCTGGAGTTGGCGCGCCGGATGACTCCCACTCCGCAGATCCTGCACGTCCACGATTGGGCGTCGGCGCTCGTTCCTGTGCTGGTGCGCAACCAGCAATTGCCCTTCGCCACCGTGCTCACGATTCATCACCTGGAGGAGCAGGGCAGTTTCTGGGGGCTTGATTTCGACCTCACCAATCTTCCCGAGAAATATTTCAAGCCGCGCGGCGTCGAGTTCTTCGGCCGATTGAACTTGCTCAAGGGCGGAATTCTCTTCGCGGACAAGATCACCACCGTGAGCGAACGGTATCGCCGTGAGATGCTGAGTTCCGATGGTGGGCTCGAGCTCGATATCGTTCTGCGCGAACACGCGCATAGGCTCGTTGGGATTTTGAATGGCGCCGACTACGAACGTTGGAATCCGGAGACGGACGGCTTGTTGCCTCGACAGTTCGGATCCGGTCACTTCGAAGGTAAAGCAGTCTGTCGCGACCTGCTGCTCGAAGCGCTTGCGCTCGCGCCCGCGCCCGCAGGACCAGTTTTCGGAATGGTGACGCGCCTTGTCCCGGAAAAAGGATTCGATCTGCTCATGCCGTTGCTTGATCGACTGCTCTCGGACGATGTGCGGTTGATTATTCTGGGGGAAGGCGACCCGGGATATGAAACCGCGCTCGCCATCGCGGCCAGAAAATACCCGTCGAAGTTTGCTTATCGCAGAACTTATGACGAGGCCCTGGCTCATCTGATTGAAGCTGGCGCCGACGTAACGCTGATCCCGTCGCGGATCGAGCCGAGTGGCTTGAGTGCGATGTACAGTTTGAAGTATGGAACGCTGCCGGTCGCCCGCGCGACCGGCGGCATTCAGGAAATTATCGAGGATTACGATCCAACGTTGAACAACGGCTTCGGATTCCTCTGCTACGAGAATACGCCAGACGCATTTTGGGATTCGATCAAGCGGGCTCGCGAAATTTTCCGCGACGAAGCGTTGTGGGCAACGCTTGTGGAGCGGGCGATATCGCGTGATTTTTCTTGGCAAGCTGTGGCGGAGCGTTACGAGGCCGTCTACGCGCAGCTGGATCTGACGCGAGCTGCTTAGAGTAGCAGCCTCCGTAAATGGCTCGCCTCAGGTACAAGCGCCAGCCTGAGCCAGAAAAGACGAAAACGGAATTCCACCACAACGTTTACGTGATTCTGCTCGACGCGAAAACGGCGCGGCATCGGTCGATTCTGCGGACGAATCCGAAGCGCGATCCAGCGAAACCGTGCGTGTATGTCGGAATGAGCGGCTTGCCGCCCGAACATCGTTTTGAAAATCATAAGCACGGCTACAAGGCGGCGTGGGTGGTGGAAAAATATGGCGTTCGGTTAATGCCGGAGCTCTACGCGCATCTCAACCCGATGCCGTACGAAGGCGCACTGCAAATGGAACTGGAACTTGCGGAAGACCTGCGGAACGAAGGCTATACGGTGAGTGGCGGGCATTGAAACTGTATCGGCGGTCTATCTCCGCCGGAGAAACGCGCGTGTTATGGAATTATGCGGCGGTCATAGGCCGCCGCTACGGAAGCCGAGGAACCTCGCAACCGGAGTTCACACGCGTTCGAATTGAGGGTGCCCGCAATTTGCAGTTATGAGGTCCCCCGCCGTCTGCGCGGCTCGGGATGACAGTTAATCACGCCCACATCATTGGCGCAGGTTAACGTCTTTTCCGATTACCCGAATAAACACTGGGGTCTCCCGTCCAACTTTGCTCTGAAAACAGAAACCAGCGTCCAGCTTTTGGAGCCAATACGATTCCAGCCTACACTGGCGGACCAAAGGACGAAGCCTTGCAATCGCGAGAGCTTTCGTATCTCCTCTGCGGTTCCGCAGCCGGTCGTAATGAATCCCAAGCCAAGCGCACTCAGACCATTGCTGGCGGGGTTGGTTGTTACGCTGGCGCAGATTTTCGTCGCCGTCGTGGTCCTCGCCCCGGAGGGCCCGTTTTCCTTTCGTTACGACACGCTGATCCAGCACGACAGCTACTGGTTCGCGAATATCGTGGACCGCGGTTACGACACCACCGTTCCGCCGATCAGCCACAAGATGCTGGAAGTTTCCAATGTGGCGTTTTTCCCGGCTTATCCCGCCCTCGCGGCGCTGCTCCGTTACGGCCTGCACTTGAGCACTTACAACGCGCTGCTCATCACGGCCCAGACCGCGGCCTGGGGGTTCTGGAGTTATTTTTTCCTCTTCTGCGATCGCTGGAATATCTCGCCGCTCCTCCAGTTTTTCGGCGCCCTCGCCGTCGTCACGCATCCGACGGCCTTTTTTCTTGTCGCCGGTTATTCGGAGTCGCTTTTCATGATGGCGCTCTTTGGCTTCATATATTGGAGCAGCGCTGAAGGCCGCGCCGCGAAATTTCTGGCGGCGCTCCATGGCTTTGTCATGTCGGCCACGCGGATTGTGGGCATTCCCTGCGCGGCGTTTCCCGTCGTGCGCGCAGTATTCCAGAGCGGATGGCGCGGCCTGCGCGACGTTCGTTCCTGGCCGCGGCGATTTGCTCCGGCCATTGCCGTGACGCTGGGCGCGACTCTGGGAGCTATGAGCTTCTTCTTCTACTGCCTTGTGCGCTGGGGTCGTTGGGATCTCTACATGCTCACGCAGCAAGCTGGGTGGGGGGTTGTGCCGGATTATCTTGCCGTTTTTAAGGGCGAGAGCTACCGCTGGCTCGTTCCCGCCCTCAAGGACCCGACCCAGGCGAGCCAGATGGCGATGACGCTTGGGGCCCTGCTTTTCGTCGCGGTCGTGCTCTGCGAGCTGCTGCCGGTGGTCCGGCGCAGCGCAACCTGGACGACGCGAATCGGTTTCTATTTCTGCGGCGCGATTATTTATTACATCTCGGTCAGCGGCGTGGCGTGCGTGGAGATGGAGAGCATGCTGCGCTACGAATTTTGCCTGCACGCGTTGATCGTGCTGGCGTTTGTGCATTTTTTGCATCAATTACGCACTCCGCCGCCGCTGGTGCGTGCGTTCGGCATGGCGGCCGTTGGGCTCCTCAGTGCCGCCGGACTTGGTCTGCAAAGTTGGTACGTCTGGAATTTTACTCGGGGCAACTGGGTGGCTTAAGAAAACATGAAAACTGACGTAGCGATTATTGGCGCCGGCCCGGCTGGATTGACGGCAGCGTACCTCCTTTCGAAGAACAATCTGGGGGTCACTGTCCTCGAAGCCGATCCGGTCTATGTCGGCGGTATCTCGCGGACCGCCACCTACAAAGGTTTTCACTTCGATATCGGCGGGCACCGCTTCTTCTCGAAATCGAAAGCCGTCGAGGATTTCTGGATGGAGATTCTACCTAGCGACATGCTCGATCGGCCGCGTTCCTCTCGGATTTTTTACGGCGGAAAGTTTTTCGCTTATCCGCTGAAAGCGTTCGAGGCGCTGACCAAACTCGGCGTCTTCAAGTCGATCCTTTGCGTCCTTTCATGGCTCAAGGCGCGCCTCTTCCCGGTGCGCAATCCGAACAACTTCGAGGATTGGGTGAGCAATCAATTCGGCAAACGCCTCTTCATCACTTTCTTTAAGAGCTACACCGAGAAAGTTTGGGGCATGAGCTGCAAAGACATTTCCGCTGATTGGGCGGCGCAGCGCATCAAGGGCTTATCGCTTGGCAGCGCGATCAAGAACGCGCTTTTCCCGCGGCGCCAGCCGAAAGACAAAACGAAGGTAATCAAGACGCTGATCAATTCCTTCAAGTATCCGCGCAAAGGACCCGGCATGATGTGGGAAGCGTGCGCTCGCAAGACGAAAGAAATGGGTGGCCAGATCGCGATGGGCAGCAAAGTGACCGGGTGCGTTTATGACGAGAAAAGCGAAACCTGGCAGCTTCGTTGTCAGGACCAGCGCGGCATTATGCAAACCATCGAAGCCGAGCATGTGATCTCCTCGGCGCCGATGCGCGAATTGGCTCGTGGATTGACCCCGCCGGTGTCCGAGCGGGCAAAGAATGCCGCCGACAGCCTCAAGTATCGCGACTTCCTCACAGTGATGTTGATTTTGAAGGAGAGACACAGGTTCGATGACAACTGGATCTACATCCACGACCCGAGCGTGCAGGTCGGCCGGATCCAAAACTTCCGATCCTGGTCACCTGAGATGGTGCCAGACCCGGACAAAGCTTGTTACGGCCTCGAATATTTCTGTTTCGAGCACGACGGACTCTGGGATTCTTCTGACGCAGACCTGATTGAGCTCGCGAAAAAGGAACTGATGCAAATCGGTTTAGCCCAGGAAGGCGATGTCATCGACGGCTGCGTTGTCCGGCAGAAGAAAGCCTATCCAGTTTACGATGACCATTACGCGCAGCACGTGGCGACGATTCGCGACGAAATCGAGGAGCGTTACCCGAACCTCCATCTCGTCGGCCGCAACGGCATGCACAAGTACAACAATCAGGATCATGCCATGATGACCGCGATGTTGTGCGTGGAAAATATTCTGGCCGACACCAAGCTTTACGATCTTTGGCAGGTGAACGGCGACGCCGAATACCACGAAGCCGGTGAGGCTGCCGTCGAAGAAACGCAAGGAACGGCGCTTCGTCATGTGCCGACTCGTGTGACGGGCACGCCGGAGTTGGCGTCCGAACAGACTGGGTAGCGCGGGGAGCCCCGCCGCTCGAGGGCGCGCGATGACAGATATCGCTTACCGCACGCGATTCACTACTCGGTGAACGCTTCCATCGGCGGACAGGAGCACATGAGATTGCGGTCGCCGTAAACGCTGTCGATCCGGGCGACGGCTGGCCAGAATTTGTATTCGCGCGTCCACGGTGTCGGATACGCGGCCTGTTCCCGCGAGTACGGCCGATCCCATTTATCCGCTATGACTTGCTGCGCGGTGTGCGGAGCATTTTTCAAAACATTATTCTGGCGGTCCGCCTTCCCCGAGGCGATGGCCTCGATCTCCCCGTGGATGGAAATCATTGCGTCGCAAAAGCGATCGATCTCCGCTTTCGACTCGCTCTCGGTCGGCTCGACCATCATCGTCCCGGCCACCGGAAACGAAACCGTCGGCGCGTGAAATCCGTAATCCATCAGGCGCTTGGCCACGTCTTCCACTTCGACGCCCGCGCTTTTCCATTGGCGCAAGTCCAGGATGCACTCGTGGGCGACAAGACCGCGCTTGCCCTTGAAAAGAACCGGGAAATATCGATCGAGCCGCTTCGCGATGTAGTTCGCGTTTAAGATCGCAATTTTGGTGGCTTCGGTCAGTCCTTCGCCGCCCATCATGCGGATGTACATCCACGAAATGGTAAGAATGCTGGCACTGCCGTAGGGAGCAGCGGTCACTGGCCCAACGCCATTTCGAATCGCGGATTTCGGATTTCGGATTGCGGAGAGAGCCGGCAGAAACTTTACCAGATGCGCGCCGACGCCGATGGGTCCGACCCCAGGGCCTCCGCCGCCATGAGGAATGCAGAAGGTCTTGTGCAAATTCAGATGGCAAACATCTGCGCCAATGTCGCCTGGGCGGCAGAGACCAACCTGGGCGTTCATGTTCGCGCCATCCATGTAAACCTGGCCGCCATGCGCGTGAACGATTTCGCAAATCTCACGGATGGTCGTTTCGAACACGCCATGCGTGGACGGGTAGGTAACCATCAACGCGGCGAGATCGGTTTTATGCGTGTCCGCCTTCGTGCGCAGATCGGTGAGATCGATGTCGCCATCTTTCAGACAGGCCACCGGCACGACTTTGAATCCCGCCATGATTGCACTCGCCGGATTGGTCCCGTGGGCGGAAGTCGGAATGAGACAGACCTTGCGGTTCCCTTCGCCACGCGAGGCGTGATACTCGCGGATCGCGAGCAGCCCGGCGTATTCACCTTGCGATCCGGCGTTCGGTTGCAGCGATACCGCCGCAAAGCCGGTGATTTCGGCAAGCCAATTTCCGAGTTGATCGCACATCTCGCGGTAACCGATTGTTTGCTCATCGGGTGAAAAGGGATGCAGCTTTGCGAATTCCGGCCACGAGATCGGAAACATTTCGGCTGTCGCGTTCAACTTCATTGTGCAAGATCCGAGCGGGATCATCGAAGTCGTGAGCGAGAGATCGCGTGATTCGAGTCTACGGAGATATCGGAGCATTTCCGTCTCCGTGTGGTGCGTGTTGAAAACGGGGTGGGTCAAGTATTCGGATTTGCGATTGCCGATTGCTGATTGCCGATTGGCAGTCGTGGCGAGTTCGTCGAGATCGATTTCTACCTTTTTCAGTTCCGGATAAGCGTCGGTGACGGCGTCGAAGATACGCCGCAGATCTCCAAGAGTCGTGGTCTCGTCGACTGAAGCGCTTAAAAAAGGATGCTCAAGTGGACGGAGATTGATTCCACGCTTCTTGGCCGCATCGGCTACAACGAACGCATCACCGTAAGCGTGAACACAAATGGTATCGAAAAAGTCGTCGTGCAGGCAAGGGTGTCCGAGCTTTTCCAGACCGAGTGCAAGAATTCGCGCCATTAGATTGACGCGTTCTGCAATCGCCCGCAAACCGCGTGGTCCGTGATAAACGGCGTACATCGACGCGATCACCGCCAGGAGTACTTGCGCTGTGCAGATATTGCTCGTCGCTTTGTCGCGCCGAATGTGTTGTTCGCGTGTCTGAAGCGCCAGCCGGTAGCCCGGCCGCCCGGTGGTGTCGTGTGAAACGCCGACGAGCCGTCCCGGCATGTGCCGTTTGTAGGCGTCACGGGTCGCGAAGTAGGCGGCATGCGGTCCGCCAAAGCCGAGCGGAACGCCGAAGCGTTGGGTGCTGCCCACAGCGACGTCGGCACCCATTTCGCCCGGTGGCCTTAAGAGAGTTAGCGCAAGAATATCTGCCGCGATGACCAGCAGAGCGCCGGCGTCGTGCGCAGCTCTTGCGAAAGATTCGTAATCGAAAATCGCCCCGTCGGTCGCGGGATATTGGACGAGAGCGCCAAGAATAGTGTCGTCGAATGTGAACTGCGAAAAATTGCCGATGACAACCTCGATGCCGAGAGGCTTCGCGCGGGTCTGAACAACCTCGATCGTCTGCGGGTGACAATTGTTTGCGACAAAGAAAGTCTTCCGGCCGGTTGCAGTCGCGTGGCACAGCGTCATGGCTTCGGCGGCGGCGGTGGCCTCGTCGAGGAGCGACGCGTTCGCGATGTCGAGCGCCGTGAGATCGGTGATCATCGTTTGGAAATTCAAGAGCGCTTCGAGCCGGCCCTGGGCGATCTCGGCCTGGTAAGGCGTGTAGGCGGTGTACCAACCGGGATTCTCGAGAATGTTTCGCTGAATCACGGGAGGTGTAATGGTGTCGGAATAGCCGGCGCCGATAAACGAACGCGCGACGATATTTTTCTTCGCGAGTTCGCGAAGTTCGGCGAGCGCGTCCCACTCCGACGCCGCGTGGGGCAAATTCAGCGGCCGATCCAGGCGAATGTTTTTCGGAGCGGTCGCGTCGATCAACGCGTCGAGATTCTCGAAGCCGATTTCCGCGAGCATCGCCGAGCGCACCTGCTGGTTTGGGCCGATGTGCCGTCGCGCGAAGGAATCGACGCGGTCTTTTTCCCGCGCAAGAGCGGTGCGCTGCTTGCCTCCAGATTCAGCGTTTTTCGCGGGCAAGTCCGTTTCGGCTGTGGGCATCCGCAAAACTACGGAGTGGCTTTGGCGGTTCAAGCGAAAGAGCGGAGTTTCATTGCCGGAAGAGGTCGCAAGCGGAGAATATCGCCGTCATCCCGAGGCGCGAAGACGGAGAGGGACCTCACAACTGCAAGGAAGACGTTCCAGTCGTAGGACGCGAACGAACATGTGCGAGGTCCCTCGCTGCGCTCGGGATGACCCGCTTGGCGGGCCGATCCCACGCCAGCGGCGCTATGTCGGCTGGAAACAAATCGCTTCTCCGGGCCAAGGATGGGTCATGGGAGTGCGGCGAGTCACTTTGAAGCCTGCCTTTTCAAAAACGCGGATCAATTCGTCAATGTTCTTCCAAAAGAAGCTTTCGAAGAATCCCGGGGTCACGCCTTGATCGCGGCCTTGCACTGCTTCAACAATGAGCAGCCCCTCCGGTTTCAAGACTTTCAAGACCTCCGTCGCGATTCGATCGATGTCGAAGGCATGATCGAGCGAATTCGTGTAGACCACGTCCACTGATTTGGGCGCGAATTGCAAATCGTGGAAATCGCCCTGAACTACGTATCGATTTTCCTTTCCTGGATTGAGATCGATCCCAATCGCGAAGCAGCCGAGATCGAGAAAAGCCTTCACCTCGGTGCCGATCCGTGCCGCCAGGCAAAGGACGGTTCTGCCCTGCCAGGCAACGTCCAGTACGGCCAACCGTTCGCGTAGTGCCGTCCGGAATTCGGTATCGTAATTTTCGAAGTCGTGTGTCTCGAGCTTGGCCTTTTGGTGTTCGAGATATGCTTCGTACGAACAGTACCTTCGGCTTTGGAACGCATCAGTCTTTGCGTTCCACTCTTCGCCGAATTTGCGAAAGAGTGCGTGCTTGCGGATGGAACGCTTGAGCCTGGTGAAGAGCCGGAGTGGATCAAAGGCGCGCTTGTTTTCACCGCTCATCAGAAACCCTGAACCTCCGGGTGTCTTGCGCTATTGCGAATCGAAAGTCTCGACACCGTGCTCCTTGAGCAGGGCGCGCAACTCAGAGAGATGTTGTTGGTTGCGGGTTTCAACCGTGCACACGACATGCACGGCGGAGACATCGGAGCCGGCGAAGGCGCGATCGTGCACGACCTGTTTGATGCTGGCGCCGGTCGAGGCGATTTGCCCGGCGAGATCAGCCAATCCTCCCGGTCGATCGCTGATCACGGCGGTGAAACGGCAGAGACGACCATCGGCGACCAATCCGCGTTCGACGACTCGGCTCAAAACGTTCGGGTCGATGTTTCCTCCGCAGAGGAGAAGCACGACCCGCTTTCCCGCCAGCTCGGGAAGCTGACCGGATAAGCAGGCGGCAAGCGGCGTTGCGGCCGCGCCTTCAACGACCCCCTTTTCCAATTCTACAATGCGCAGGATGGACACGGCAATCTGTTCCTCCGTGACAGTAACCGTGTGATCCACCCGCGGCGCGGCGATCTCGAATGCATTGCTCCCGACCTGCGCGATGGCGAGGCCGTCAGCCAGCGTCGGCTGGGTGTCGATGCGGACTGGTTTTCCCGCCCGGATTGCCGCGGAGAAACTTGCCACGTGTTCTGCTTCCACGGCGATGATTGTTGCCTTCGGCCGCAAACTCTTGACCGCAAGCGCGACCCCGGCGAGGAGACCTCCGCCACCCACCGGCACGATGACGGCATCCAGATCGGGTACTTGCTCAACGATTTCGAGCCCCATCGTGCCCTGACCAGCGATGATCGCGGGATCATCGTAGCCATCGATGTAAGCGAACCCGCGTTCTTCGCCGATGTCGTGCGCATGGGCCTTCGCCTCCGCAAAATCTTTACCGTGCAAGACGACGGTGGCGCCGAGTTTCTGGCAGTTGCCGATCTTAATAAGGGGCGCGTATTTCGGCATCACCACCGTCGCGGGAATGCCGAGCAACTTGCCTTGATAGGCGAGGGCCTGAGCATGATTGCCGGCGGAGGCCGCGATCACGCCGCGCTTTTGTTGTTCGGGCGGTAATTGCGCAAGAGCGTTGCGTGCGCCGCGTTCCTTGAAACTGCCGGTGCGCTGCAAGTTGTCGAGCTTGCAGAAAATTTCCATGCCCGCGATCTCGCTCAACGGAATCGAAGGCTGGCAGGGAGAATAGTAAACGGCGCCGTCGATCCGCTTCCGTGCGTCTTCGATGTCTTTCAACGTGATCACGCGAGGTTTAGTATACCTCACGGTTGCTACGTGAAAGTGTTGAATCGCTAAAACGTCGAATCGTCAAGGCCGTCGGGAATGCGGTCCCTTCAACGACTTAACCCGTCTTTCCCGAATCGAGCGCTTCGCGAATTTTCATAGCGAGCTGCTCGGGATCGAATGGCTTCGGCAGGAAAAACATTTCCTGGCCCCGGCGGTCGCCGGGATGAAGCGATTCCTCGAGGTAACCGGAGATAAAGACGACTTTTGTTTGCGGACTGGTTTTACGCAGCCAGTCAGCGAAATGCCGTCCGCTCATCTGCGGCATGACCATGTCCGTGATGAGGAGGTCGATCTTTTTGTCCCCGCGTTCGCCGATCAGCTGTTGCGCGTCATCGCCGTTCGCGGCTTCGATTACGTCGTAGCCAAGGCTGCGCAGAACGCGCACGGAAATGTGGCGCACGCTGATGTCGTCTTCGAGGACGAGAATGCTCTCGATGCCCGCGGGCATTTTGTTTCCACCGGGTCGCTTGTAGGAGGGCGGGGGCGGAGCGGGCACCTTGGGAAGAAAGATTTTCACGGTTGTGCCTTTTCCGAGTTCGCTTTCCACACAGATGTGGCCGCCGCTTTGACGCACGATGCCGTAGCTCGTGGCGAGTCCAAGTCCGCTCCCGCGGCCTTCGTCTTTGGTCGTGAAAAATGGCTCGAACAAATGTTGTTTCACTTCATCACTCATCCCTACGCCGTTGTCGGTGACGCTGATGCGAACGTAGTCGCCCGGCTCGAGTTCTTCGGAGCCGATCTCGTGCTCCTCGGATGCGTCGATTGTGAGCGAAGCCGTTTCCAGCGCGAGGCGGCCGCCGTTTCGCATCGCATCGCGCGCATTTACGACCAGGTTCAAGATGATTTGCGTCAGCTGGCCGGGATCCACCTTGGTGTGCATGCCGTCTTGGCCGCGCTCGAAATGGCACTGCACCGAAATGTCTTCGCCCAGGAGGCGCAGTAACGAGCGTTCGAGATTTGTGAGATGCGCATTCACTTCGATCACGCGTGGGGCGAGGGGATGCTTCCGGCTGAAGGCGAGCAATTGAGCCGTGAGGACAGAGGCCCGGCTTGCCGCACTTCGGATTTCGCCAATGTGGCCCGCAACCTCGCCTTTCATGCCGAGCTCATCGAGAAGCAAATCGCTGTAGCCGAGGATCGTCGTAAGAAAATTATTAAAGTCGTGTGCGACTCCACCCGCGAGTTGGCCAAACGCCTCCATCTTCTGCGAACGGACGAGCTGATCCTGCAATTGTTTCCGCGCGGTCACGTCCATGAGCGACCCCACGAAGCGAATGGCTGCGCCCGCGGAATCGCGGACGATCAGCGCGCGTTCGAGCAAATCCAGGTAGGACCCATCGAAGTGTCGAAAGCGGTATTCTCCAGTCCAATGGTCGCCCTCGGCGGCGAGGGCATCGCGGATGCTCCCGGCCGTCCGCGCACGATCCTGGGGATGAATCTGCTTCTGCCAGAAGCCGATGTCTCCGCTCGCGGTGGAACTGTTATATCCGAGCAGAGCTTCGAGACCTTGCGGCCAGGAAAGCGCGCCGGTTCTTACATTCCAATCCCGAACAGCATCATTCGTAGCCCGGGCAACGATCGCAAAATGTTCCGCGCTCTCAATCGGGCGGCTTTCCGGAATTTCATGGTGAGTTTCATGTTTTTGAGTGGAATTCCTGGAGCTTGGATTTTCGCTTCGGGCTGGATTTTGCGCGGATGTCTCGTCTCCCTGAATTTCGGTCGCTAATCGCATCTTCAGGTCGTTTTGGACCCATGCGTATGGAGAGCTAGTTCTATGCCTTTGGGGGCGCGGTCGCATGAATCGAAAGCGCTTGCCTTTGCGACCTCTGAAAATGACCATGCGAAGGAAATTCATCGACGTGAACAACTCGCCGGATCCGCTGAAGCCTCTCAAGAATCAGAAAGCTCTCGTCACTGGCGCGAATTCGGGGATCGGCGAAGCGTGCGCGCTCGCGTTCGGCGCCGCGGGAGCCGATGTCCTTATCAATTACGTCTCCCGTCCGGAAGAAGCGGAGCGCGTCGTGAAAAGCATACGTCAGAACGGGACTCGATCGATCGCGTTTCAAGCTGACATCAGCCGGGAAGATCAAGTCCAGGCGATGTTCGCCGAAATGCTGAAGGAGTTTGGCACGATCGATATCCTCGTGAACAACGCCGGTCTGCAGCGCGACTCCCGCTTCCAGGACATGACGCTCGAACAATGGAACACGGTGATCGCGATCAATCTGACCGGCCAATTTCTCTGCGCGCGCGAAGCGGTGCGCGAATTCCTGCGGCGCGGTGTCGTTCCGGACGTTTCGACCGCGGCGGGCAAGATCATCTGCATGAGCTCGGTCCACGAAGTCATCCCTTGGGGCGGCCACGTCAATTACGCGGCCTCGAAAGGCGGCGTCATGCAGTTAATGAAAAGCATGGCGCAGGAGCTCGCGCCGAAAAAAATTCGTGTGAACAGTATTGCGCCTGGCGCGGTCAAAACGCCGATCAATCGGGCGGCGTGGGAAACGCCGGCAGCTGAGGCGGAGTTGCTCAAGCTGATTCCGGAGGGTCGCGCCGGCGTGCCGGAGGATATTGGCCGCGCGGCGGTCTGGCTGGCTTCGGACGCTTCCGATTACGTGACGGGAACGACGTTGTTTGTAGATGGCGGGATGACGCTTTATCCCGGGTTCGCAACGGGCGGTTGAGGCGGGATAGTAGCCGCGAAACCCCGGACGAAATTGTCTGGATCGATCAGCTTACTGGCTGACGATCGGGAGCACCGGCGGGTCAGCGAGCGTCCCGAGCTTGTTGCTAAAATCGGGTCCGCCTTCACTAGGAAGGCGCATTCCCGTGGAGTTGCTGGCGTAGACATCCGGCACTTCACTGGTGTTGAGCAGCGCCGCGATACGGCCCCCTTTTTCGACATGGAAAGAGAGCTTCACGTAGCGCGCTTCCACTCCGACCATCGAAAGATTGAAAAGCCGTTTGCTTGTGAAGGCGGTCTTCCCGCTTACATCGGTCCATTTTGGGCTGTCGGCAGGCAACCGGTAATTGGAGACGGCGATCTTCATCTCGCCCTGCACCTCGGCGTTTTCGTTTATGAAAGTGAAGCGGTCGAGCAGCGACGTTTTCGGGATTGAGATGATGAAGGTCGTTTCGCCTTCCTGAAGCGGGCAACTGAGGGTGTCGTCATCCATTATCAACGCCGCCGCACTTGAATTCTTCTCGCCCGCAGTGGGCACGGCGACGAGCCGGCCATCCGGCGTGATGCAATCGATCTTCGCGCCGCAATGCATCCGGGCGAGATTTTTCGCGGCGTTGCTCTCCTCCGCGGCTGGGGCGGCGCCGGCGGCAAAACTCGGCTGGATCAGGCCGCCGGAAAAGGCGAGCGCGCCGAGAGTGCTCAGAACGATGCGACGGAAATTGATTGGACAGAACCGACTCATAATGGCTCCCAATCCAAGCTTAGAGCGCGCCAGCTTTTAGATTTTTTACAAAAGGCTTCTCAACTGGCCGCATCCTACCCGATTCTGGTAGAGCGAATTAGATTTATGCGATAGTCGCATCCAGATCGAGAAATGCAGGCGATTTTGCTTGCTGTGGCTCGCTTCTGTTGATAGAGAAATCGCCGTTAACTGAGAAACATCTGAAACAACAAATCCTTATTCCAAATCAATCTCGGCCGACATGTCCGAGGTGTTGAGATCGCTGATTTGCAATCCCAACGTTTGGTATCACATCTGCTAATCCTAAACCGAATTGACACCCTATGAGCCGTCAAGCAACCCTTAACTCTCCCGCGTTTTCTGCCGGAAAAATCTGCCTCGCCCTTCTCGTTTTGCTGCTCTTCGCGGCGCCGATCGTTCGGGCGCAGGACGCCATTCGCCCCTCGCTTGCGGGCGAAGCGGCCTCCGAGGCGCGCCGTCAATCCATTGACAAGATTCCTTATAATCTACAACTCGGACCCATGAAGCTGCGGTTCAGCGCGACCATCGGCTTCGAGTACAACGACAACATCAATCTGGCGGAAGACGCCACCGCCTTCCTCCCGAGCCCCACGGGGCCCATTCTGGTGACTACTCAGCAGCAGAGTGATTTCATTATACGTCCGCAGGTGAACGTCAACGCCCTTTGGCCCATCACGCAGCTCAACACCCTGAAGTTGGACTTGGGCGTCGGCTACGCCTTCTACATGGATCACTCGAACTACAATACCAACGGCGTGCTTGTGAACCCGGGCTCCCAGATTGCATTCGACATTTTCGTGAGCGATTTCCGGATCAATCTTCATGATCGTTTTTCGCTCGAACAGGATCCCGTGGCCGAGGTGGCTCTGAGTAACGTCGCCGATTATGGCCGCTTTCAGAACACCGCTGGTATCTCGGTCCTGTGGGATTTAAATGCAGCCGTCGTGACTCTGGGTTACGACCACTACAATTTCATCTCGACCACTTCAGTTTTCGATTATCTCGATCGCAACGCGGAGATGGTTAACGCCTCGATTGCTTTCACCCCGAATTCGACGATGAGCGTCGGGCCCGAGGCGGCCTTCGTCGACACTTATTACGACCAGAATATCCTGAATGATTCGAAAACATATAGCGTAGGCGGTTTTCTTGAAACGCAGATCACGAGCTATCTGAAATTGCGTGTCGCCGGGGGTTATCAGAATATCAATTTCGACAATACGGGCCTGGTCAATGATCCGCATGACCTCAACGATTACTATGCAAACGCGCTGCTCTCTCACCGGGTCAATTCCGTGCTCACCCAGAACATTTCCGCGGGGCACGAAACGCAACTGGGCATCAATTCAAACTACATAAAGTTGAACTACGTTCGGCACACCGCGAACTGGAATATTCTTTATCACACCCTGCTTTCGACGGAATTATTTTACGAGGACGCGGACGATTCCGGCGGGAGCGGCCCGCTCTTTGTTCCCGCGCCCGGGGTTTTTCTTTTCAATCCTTTCGTCGCGGAACACATCCACCGATACGGCGGCGCCTTCACCCTTGGCTATCAGCTGACTCAGCACGTCACGCTCGGACTTCGTTATCAATACACACAGAAAGATTCAGATCAGGTGCTACGCGATTATAGCCAGAATCGTGTCTCGTTTGATGGCACCTACAGCTTCTAAGGAGACAATTGCAATTGCATGAGAACATGGGCTTTCACATTCCTCGCTGCTGCCTCCATCGCGGGGCCGATGCCGCTCGCGGCGCAGGAGACCAGTCCCGGAATGCCGCCTCCGATTCCCAAAGCAGCTGCGGTCGAACTTCCGACCACCAGTACGGTCATGCGAACCAATTCCATGGCGGTGCTCGACGACAAAAAGAAACTCGGGTCTAACGATTACGTCAGCTTCCGTGTTGTCGAGGATCGCGACAACGAATCCCAGCATCTGCGCGTTAATGACAGCGGCGAGCTGGAAGTTCCTTATGTCGGGCTCGTCCAGGCGGCGGGCAAGAGTTGCAAGGAGCTGGCTTATACCGTTAAGGCCGCGCTCGAGCGTGAATATTATTACCACGCCACGGTCATCATCGCGGTCGATCACATCAGCGAAAAGTCTCGCGGGAGGATCTATGTTTATGGCTCCGTGAAGGGGCAGGGGCCGCAGGAAATTCCGGCCGACGAATCTTACACCGTCAGCAAAGCAATCATCCGCGCGGGTGGTTTCGGCGATTTTGCCAACAAGCGAAAAGTGAAACTAACGCGCAAAGGCGGCAAAGATTATGTCGTGGATTTGAAGCGCGTGATCGAGGAAGGCCACACGGAAGAAGATGTGGTCCTGCAACCGGACGATCAGATCTACGTCCCGCAGCGTCTGATCAACATGTAATTTATGCAAGCCTCCGCCCCCGATCGCCCTAGCTCCGCATCCTGGAGCACTGGGTTCATCACGCGACTCCATCGTTACAAATCGCTGCTCCTGCGACGCTGGTGGATCCCGGTCTTGACGATTTGCCTCGGGCTTTTTGTGCAGGCCTGGCTGATTTACCAGACGCCGCCATCCTTCCTTTCCGCGAGCAAGATGATGCTTGCCGGCAAATTGAATATCAGCCAAAGCGCGGTCTATAGCGAAGACAACGTGAATTTTTACGGCACTCAGATCCAGCTCATGCAGAGCGCGGAAGTGCGACGCAGCGCTGAAGCGCTCGTCCGCTCGACCCACCCGGAAATGCAGCCGGTGCTGGTCGAGATCACGGTCGCGCAGAAGCCGCGCACTTCGATTTTCGACCTGCAAGCGATTGGCAGCACCGCGGAGTACACCCAAGCCTACCTCAATGCGCTCATGCAGAAGTATCTCGATTTCAAAAAAGGAATGCGCGAAGACCAGGGGCATAACGTCACGACCGCGATTACCGAGCAGCTCATCTCGGTGGAAAAAGATTTGCGCAACGGCGAAGATGAAATGCTCGAATTTCAGAAGCAGAATAATATTGGCTTCATTCAGGAAGAAGGGAACAGCGCGGCCGCTTATCTCGTGCGGTTAAACCAGCAATTCGCCTCCCTCAAAACCGAATACGATCTCCTCAGTCTGCTTGATCTCGACCAGAATTTGGATCGGACTCAAAAGACCAGACCGGATGCCTCCGCCGGGGCGCAACCAGCGGACGATCAAAGCGGCGGAATGCCTTTTTCCGACGTCGGGCCTGAGGCCGATTACCTGAAAGCGAAGCAGGCGTTGCAATTACTCAAGGCGGAAAAGGACACCCTCTCCAAGGACTTGCGCCCCAAGCATCCGAAAATCATCAAGCTCAACGATGAGATCGCCAAGTCAGAAAACCTGATCAAGCTTTACCGGGCCGACACCGTGGAAAAACTTGAGACCCGTCGCAAGTCCATCGGCAAACAGATGGAGAACCTGCAAAGCAACATCAAGGAGTGGGAGAGCAAAGCCCTCGATTTGAGTCAGCGGCTCGCGCAGTTCAATCGCGTTAAAGGAAAAGTCGATCGGCTGAAAACGCTATATGACCGACTGACCAATAACCTCAAGGAAGTGAACGTTTCGCAAAGCGTCGATAGCGGCGATCAGATCTCCATCATGGAAATGGCGGGCCCACCGATCTCCGTGCGCCCCGGATTGCTCAAGAGTCTTCTTATCGGTCTCGGCTGCGGTGCGATCGCCGGCATCGGCATCCTGCTGCTGCTCGACCGGATCGATGATCGCATGGCTTCCTTTGGCGAATTCCAGCACCAGTTCTCTGAAAACGTTCTCGGCCAGATCCCGAAGGAAAAGACCAAGGGCAGAGTCACACTGCTTCAGCCCGATGATGCGCGGCACGTCATCGCCGAATCGTATCGTAACATCCGTTCTTCTATTTTCTTCATGCCGTACGAAGGACCGCGGCCGAAGACCCTCCTGATCACCAGCTCTGTTCCGAACGAAGGCAAATCGACGATCTCCTCCAATCTGGCGATCACGATGGCACTGTCAGGCGCGCGCACCCTGCTTATTGACGGCGATCTCCGCCGTGGTGCCCTCCGGGAAACGTTCGGCATCTCATCGAAGATCGGTTTCTCGGAAGTTTTGAAACAAGAGGTAAACTGGCGCGAAGTGGTGGTGCCGACTTCCTACCCGAGCCTGTTCCTGCTCCCACGTGGCAAAACGCTGGGGCAGCCGAGTGAACATCTCCTGCGAGATTCCACGGATCAGCTTTTGAAGGAGCTCTACAATCATTACGATTACATCATCATCGATAGCTCGCCGGTCTTGGCGGCGGATGATTCCACCAGTCTCGCACCGAAGATTGATGCGACACTTTTCGTCGTCCGGCTCTCCTACACTTCCGCGCGCCTGACGAGAAAATCGCTCGAGCTGCTCTACAATCGTCAGGTCAATGTGCCCGGCGTCATCCTGAACTACGTCGATACGTCGCTGCCGGAATATTATTACTACCAGTATTCGGAGTACTACAACACGCCGGCGCCGGTTGAGGAACATGCGATCGCTGCATCGCATCACGTTCAGCCGAAACAGATTCAATCCTCGTAGCGCGCGCCTCAATTTTCGGGCCGCGATCTCGAGCGGCCTGACGCGGGCGCGGAATCAACCGATGAGCTTCTTCGGCCCGATTTCGCTGCCACCGCTGGACGAGACTTCGGCTCCAATCATTCAGCGGGCGCTTCATCGCGCGCGGATCGCTCGCAACAAGCAACTTTGTCCTGAGCTGCCGCGGCTTTCGCAGCCTGCGCTCGTGACGGAATGACCAATGCCAAATTACGGCTATCACCTCGCCCGGGCCAAAGGAAACGCGGCACGAACGATTTATCGCGCGCTTCTGCCATCGATCGCACGGCGTCGTATTCCGGGCGGCGCCGAAGTTCCGTTCAACGTGTTCGCCTATTCCGGCGAGAGCACCTTGCCAGAGCAGGTCGCCTCCATTCGCTCTTTCCTGAAACATGTCGGACGGCCAAGACGGTTCACAGTTGTTTCTGACGGAACATTGTCTGGCCGCAGCAGCGGCATCCTGAAGAGTCTCGATTCTGTGATCTCAATTTCCGGTTCCGCACAATGGCTGCCCAAGGACCTTCCCACGAAGATTTATCCATATCTCACCACCCATCCAACGGGCAAACAATTGGCCTTGATCATGTCGCTGCCCGTCGATGGGCCAACTTTATATGTTGATTCCGACGTTCTCTTTTTCCCCGGCGCGAGGGATCTCATTCGGCTCGCGGAAGGCGGCGGCGCGCCGGCGTTCTATCTCGCCGACTGTCGACTTTCGGCTGACGAACGCCTCTTCCGCGGCGACGCAGAAAAAGCGCAATCGGTGAACACCGGCGTTTTGCTCCTTTTCGAAAAACTCGACTGGGCGCTGGCGGTTCGCCGGTTCCTGGAGCTTCAGGGATTGCCGGATTTTTTCACGAACCAAACGATGACGCATCTGACGATGCACGCGAATGGCGCGTCGCCGCTTGATGACCGGAAGTACGTTCTGCAGCTGGACGATCAGTTCGTTTACCGAGATCGTTACGCTTGTCGCGACCTGGCGCTGCGTCACTACGTCAATCCCGTGCGGCACAAGTTTTGGACAACGATAGCCCGGGGGAGCCACTGATAATGGAGCCCCACGACAATCCGCTTCGTATCCTGGTGGTGGTAAATCTCCCATGGGATTCCCGTCTCGGCGCCGTGCGCATCTACATGGAACTCGCCGAGCAATGGCGGGCCTCCGGCCACGTAGTTGAGAAATACAGTCTTTCCGACGCCTTTCCCGATGCCCGCGCCTCTTCGGCAAAATTTACGATTCGACAGCTTCTCTTTTCCTATAAGACGGCGGCTTTCGTCAGGAAAAACAGCGCGCGTTTTGACGTGGTTGATGCGCTGATTGGTGTGCTCCCATTTTCCAAGAGAAAGCTTGGATTCCACGGTTTGCTCGTCGCGCGTTCAGTCGGTTTGTACCGGCTCTACGAGCAATTCGATCGGAGCGTCGAGAAGCGATGGCCGGGCCGGCCGAAGGGCAAATTTCTTGGGCGAATTTTCTACGCGCTCACGCGACGGCGGTTGCTCCATGCTTCTGACAAAGCGGTCCGTCATGCCGACCTGATCAATCTTCCAAATGAAGAGGAAGCTGTTTGTTTGCGCCAGGAGACAAGAACGGATCTTCCCATCCTGGTGCAACCGTACGGATTGACCGTTGAACGCCGTCGGGCCTTTCTCCAGGCCGCGGCGGCCGCGGAGATCCGTCTGGCGCAACGGAGAATTTGTTTCATCGGAATGTGGGGTGCGAGAAAGGGCGCGCGCGACTGGTCCGGGATCATCCGACGGATTCGCGCGCGCGTTCCCAAGGCCCAATTTCGGTTTCTCGGCACGATGGTCGATTCGAAGGCGATCCTCCCGGACCTCCGGCTCGATAGGCTGGAAGGCGTAGAATTCATTTCCGACTATCAACCCGACGATCTGCCGGGTTTGCTGGCGGATTGCACCGTCGGTGCATTTCCGAGCTACGCCGAAGGATTCGGCCTGGCAGTGTTGGAGCAACTCGCGGCCGGCATCCCGACGATTGCCTACGACACCGCCGGACCGCGTGATCTGCTTGGCGGGCGTTTGCCCGAACTTCTCGTCCAGAAAGGCGATATCGATGCGTTCGCCGAGAAAATCTGCGGGATCCTGCAAC
The DNA here is from genome assembly GCA_036385955.1 of Chthoniobacterales bacterium. GTDB lineage: Bacteria > Verrucomicrobiota > Verrucomicrobiia > Chthoniobacterales > UBA10450 > AV80. The sequence continues at coordinate 26,871 of DASVJK010000015.1, forward strand.
TCGATCTCGATGGTTATCAAAAATTGTTCGAGCGCAGCGCGGAAGCGGCTACGGAGTTTTCCTGGCCTGTGATTGCGCAAGCAACGCTCAGCGCCTACCGCACCGCGCTTGCAGGCGGCTCCGCGGGAAAGATCTTGTTCGTGCAACCGTTCAGCCTCGGATCGGCCGGCGGCGGCGCCCGCATCTTGCGCGCGTTGCTCGAGCGCGCTCCGTTGGCGTGGCAGAGCATTTGCACTTCACCCGAAAGACCAAAAGCTTGGGCAAATGAAATGTATCTGCATAGCCGGCCCGCCTGGGGGCGGATTGAACACAGTCGGCTCGCCACAATTCCGAAATTCACGGCGCGGTTTTTCGCGCCGATATTTCGCCGGCGATTGAAAGAGCTGTGCCTGAAACTGGGGGCGCGCGCGATCCATGCAGTGCCGCACGCGGGACTTGATTTTGCGCAGGTCCACGCAGTCGCGCGTGAGTTGGCGCTCCCATTTTTCATCAGTTTGCATGACGACATTGCCTACACGGCGGCGAGTGCGGGCCGGGGCGAACACCGCGAAATGGCCATGCGTAACGCCTGGTGTGATGCTTCCGCCCGCTTCGTTATCTCCGAAGCATTGGGCCGCGAATATTGTGAGCGATACGGCGCGCGTCATTATCATGTCGTCACCGACGGTCTGAGCGACTTAACACCGCCTCGGGTCGACACCGATTCGAGCGAGTTAAGAATTTACTTCATGGGACTGTTTCACATGGCGTATGAGCGCAACCTCCGCGCCCTGCTCGATGGCGTTGGCATTTTAGAGCGCCAGCACCCATCGATCAGCGTCCGTCTGACGTGCCGCTGCGAACACATTCGCTCGCAGGTCGTGAAGGGTGCGAAAGCAGTGACCGTTCTGCCCTTTGCGAACGAAGCGCAGGTGAGGCGGGATATGGAGAGCGCCGATCTCCTGTACATGCCCATCCCCTTTGGTGCGGCGCACGAGAAGTTCGCGCGGTATAGTCTCTCTACAAAAATGGTGACTTATGCCGGCAGCGGCGTTCCGATTTTGTATCACGGCCCGGCCAACTCCGCGGCTTACGATTTATTAAACAGGAACAACGCGGCGGTTTTGCTCACCAGCCTGGCGCCGGACGAGATCGCTCAAACGCTTGCCGGATTGACTGGGCAAGCGCGAGCAGATATTGCCGTGAACGCGCTTGCGCTCGCTGAGCGCGAGTTCATGCTCGTTGATCAGACGCGCGAGTTTTGGGGCGCATTTTCGAAGACACTCTCTCGAGCATGAGTGCGCGCCCGCTTGTCATCATTACGACGCGCCTTCCTCCCCAGACCTGCGGAATCGGCACCTATAGCTGGCTCGCGCACAAACATCGGCCTAACGATTTATCGCCCGCCGACTTTCTCGTCATGGAAGGCGCTGCCGAATCTCGCGCGCTGCTGGGCTGGGATGCGATCACCGATTTCAACGGAGATCCGGGGAAGCTTGGGCAAGCGCTCGACCGCGCCGGTCCGGTAAATGTTCTCCTCCACTATGCCGGCCGGGCCTATCAGCCTTTCGGATGCCCGACCTGGATGCCGGGTGTCCTGGCGAAGTGGAAGGCAAAATTTCCGCACGGATGTCTCACCGTCTTTTTCCACGAAGTGCCCGGTAAATTGCCGCGGCTGTCGCGACATTTTTTGTTGGGGAAAATGAACGCCCGGATCATCCGCCAGCTCGCCGCCGTGGCTGACGTGCTGGTCACAAACACCGAAAATCAGGTCGCGATACTTCGCAAACTATCGGGTCGCGACGATATCCATTGCATTTCCGTCGGCTCGAACATCGAGCCGGTCGCGAGTTCATCACAGCCGCGTATAAATACGGAATTCATCATATTCGGCCTGCCCTTCGGGCGATTACAAACCCTGCAATGGTTCGACTCGGAGATCCGCAGCTGGCAGGCGAGTCGACGTTTGACCGTGCTTCACCTGATTGGTCCCGAGGACAAAAAATTCACAGCACAGGCGAATGAGCTGATGGACGGATGGCCAAAGCCCGCTGTCGCCGTGCGCCACGGATTGTTGCCGAACGCTGAAGTTTCGCGCCTGTTCGCCCGCGCCCAGTTCGCCCTGACCAATGTAACACCTGAGACGTGGAGTAAATCGAGCGCGTTCATGGCGTGCGCGGCGACCGGTTGCGCCGCCGTCATCAAGGGGGGAGAGACGCAATGTGTTCCGCTTTCTTATGCAATCGCGGCCAATGAGGTGGAGAAGATTTCAGATGTGGAGCTCGCGAGCAGAACCGTTTCCCTCAAAGCCTGGTATTACCAAAACGCCGATTGGGATGTGACAGCCAAACGGCTCGCCGCCCTCTCGGAAACCAAGGAGCCGGTATCGTGACTGGGGAACCGGTTATCATTTGTCCCGAACTCGCCTCGGGTGGAGTGGGCGATTACACGCGGCGGTTGCTGGAGAACTTGCCTCGCGTCGCGGGTTTGCGATTGATCATTCCGAAAATCGGAAACCGTCCGGCGCGCCTTTTCGAGCAATATCCAGTCGAGGAGACTGACGGCACAGCCAGAGACCTTCGCGCTCGCTTGCCAGCGCGTGGCGGAAAGGTGCTCGTCCAGTATAGCGCCTATGGCTTCGATCGTTTTGGTTATCCGCGCTGGCTAATCAAAGCGTTGCTCGACTGGAAAAAGGAATCGCAAGGCATCCTCGTGATCATGTTTCACGAGATTTGGGCTTTCTGGCCGATCTGGAACAAGAACTACATTCTGCAACAACTTCATCGCCGCAATCTCCGCCGACTCTTGCGCGTGACGGACGCAGTTTTTACCAGCACGTCGAGTCAGGCAGCGCATCTCACCGCCCTTTCGCCACAATGCCCAATTCACGTCTTGCCTGTGGGCTCAAACATTCGTCGAGTCCGGGCAACAGAGGGAGAAAGGGAGACAGGACTCGCGGTGCTCTTTGGTTTGCAACGTTCGCGGCTTCGCACTTTGCGAAAGATGCATCCGGAGCTGAAGTCGCTTGGTGCTGCTGGAAAAATCCGGAAAATCGTGACTGCGGGTGCGGGCCGGTCGCGGGAGGGAGATGACGAAGAACTCGCGCTCTTGATGGAGCTTGAGTTGATCGAAGGCTTCGATCAACGAGGACCGCTTCCGGAGGAGAAAATTTCCGAACTGCTCTTGGCGTGCGAGTTTGCAATCTCGGCACAGGACGAACTTAGTATTACGAAATCGGGTACTTTCATGGCCGCCGCGACTCACGGCTTGAATATTATCTCGTGCTCCGCGGACGCCTCGAAGCCGGAGCCTCTTTCTCTGATGACCTCACCGGAGGAGTTGATGAAAGGCGTCACTTACATGGAATTGCAATCGCGCGGCGAAAGACTTCGCCAATGGCAGGACCGAACTTCGGCGTGGCCACACATCGCCAATCAAATCGCTCGATCGTTGGAAGTGTGAAACCGATCAAGCTACTTCTCGTTAGTCCGTGTCAGGGCGCATACGGCGGCATTGAAGCTTTCGTCCTCGCCGTCGCCGCAGCGGTTCGAAAAGAACCGGATTTCGAGGTCCGTGTCTGTTTCAAGAAAACAAAGCATTTTGCCAGGCAACCCAGTCTCAAGGCGATGTTGGCAGGTGAGCCCGTCGAGTTTTGCGAGCGCGCCGACAGAGATCTGGCCGGAGCGATCCGATGGGCGGATGTCGTGCATCTGCAGAATGCGTCGCCTGATGTTGTTGCTTTGGCGAAGCTGTTCCGGAAGCGCCTCGTGCTCACGATCCACAATTACATGTCGCGCGAATTGAATGCGCATCGGATTCTCTGGCGCTTGAGCGCGAAATTTGCGGACGCGCGCTGGTATAATTCGCAGTTTGTCTGGGACACTTGGGAAGGAGATAAGAAGCGGCCAGGCAGCCGGAAGGTCGCGACGACATCGAAATTGCCCGAAGGATGGACGCCGCCGGAGGAGCGTGTGGGCTTCGCGTTCATCGGCCGCTGGATTGCGAACAAGGGAATCGATACGCTCCTCGATGCGTACGCGCAGGCGGAACTCGACCGCGAAAAATGGCCCCTCGTTCTCATGGGCGACGGACCGATGCGCAGCCTAATCGAATACGCAATTCAAAGGCGGGGTGTGACTGGCATTCGCATCCTCGGTTTTGTGGATGAAGAAACGAAGGCGCAACAGATGAAGAATTCGCGCTGGGCCGTAGTTCCGCCGAACACCAGAGAAGATTTTGGGCTGACCGCAATCGAGGCGCGTCACCTCGGCGTACCCTGTATCATCACGCGTGATGGCGGATTGCCGGAGGCGGGCGGTCGGCAGGCGCTTATCTGCGAACCGGGCGACGTCACGGGTTTGACGAAGTTGCTCGAACAAGCGGCGCAGATGGGCGAAGCGGAATATGCGGAACGCGCGCAGCGAACCCGGGAAGAGCTCGCGACCGAACTTGAACCGATGGAATTTTACGCGCGTGCTTATCGGCGAATCCTCCAGGGCGAGCCGGTGGAAGGAGTCTGATGATTCTGCTCGCGCATCCTTTTGGAAACGCGAACGTGCGCGCGGTCTTAAACGCCCTCGACCAGGCTGGACTGCTCGCAAAATTCGTAACCGCGCTCGGTTGGTCAAATGCTTCGCCGCTCGTGCGTGAGCTTCCGCCGAATTTGCGCTCCCAAATGGCGCGTCGCGGTTATGAGCTGCCACATTACAAAATCAAGATTTTCCCGGCGCGTGAGATCGTCCGGCTCCTCGCTCAAAAGATGGGCCAACGATGGCTGGTCGAGCACGAGCGGGGATGGGCCAGCATTGATCGAGTCTGGCGCGAGCTCGACAAATTCGCGGCCGACTCCCTGCGTGAATCTCATCAGAGGCAACGCATTCGTGCTGTTTACGCGTATGAAGATTGCGCGGAGCGATTGTTTGAAACGGCGACCGAGCTCGGAATTCGGCGCATCTACGATTTGCCGATCGCGTACTGGCAAACCGTCCAGCGTCTCTTGCAAGAGGAGGCGCAGCGTTATCCGGAGTGGGAGCCCACGCTGGGCGGCACGCGTGATTCCGAAGAAAAGCTTGCGCGCAAAACGCGTGAGCTCGATCTTGCCGAACTCGTCATTTGTCCGAGCGCTTTCGTTCTCGATTCGCTGCCGGAAAGCGCGCGGGCTTCCAAGCTATGCGTGGTGGCACCGTTCGGCTCACCGTCTCTCGAACAGGTCGAGCCCGCTGAACCCACGCCGAACGAGGGACCGATGCGAGTCCTTTTCGCAGGCGCGCTCACGCAACGGAAAGGCCTGGCCGATCTTTTCGCGGCACTGAAGCTCGTCGCTTCGAAAGAGATCGAGCTTGTCGTTATGGGATCGCTCTTGCGTCCGCTGGCCTGGTATCGCGAACAATTTCCCCGCTTCATTTATGAACCACCGCGTCCGCATCGCGATGTGCTCCGCCTGATGCGGACTTGTGACGTTCTTGTTTTGCCCTCGATCGTGGAGGGCCGCGCCCTTGTGCAACAGGAAGCGATGGCGTGCGGCCTCCCCTTGATTGTCACAAAAAATGCCGGGGGCGACGATTTGATCGCCGAAGGGGAAACAGGCTTTCTCGTGCCGATTCGCGCGCCCGAGGCAATTGCGGAAAAAATTGACTGGTACGCAACGAACCGTGCGAGCATCTCTGGCATGGCGATTGCAGCCCAAAGACGGGCGAGCGAACTTACCTGGAACGGTTACGGCGAAAAGGTCCTCGCCGCGATCCGATCCTTGACCGGCAAATGAACCCGAACAGTCCTGAAAACCCGACGATCCGGACCATCCGCCGGCTCATCTGGCTGTACTTTTGGCTGCTCTTGATCGAGGGGGCCTTGCGCAAATGGGTCCTGCCTCAACTTTCGAATCCACTGCTGATCATCCGCGATCCGGTCGTCCTGCTCATTTACGTTCTCGCGATTCGGGCCCGGGTGTTTCCGCGCAATGCCTGGGTGTTCTCGCTCGCCATTATTGGATTCTTGTCGCTGGCGGTGAGTTTCATCGCGCTTTGGCCTTATCTCCAGCCGAGCAAGATCGCCCTCGTAAGTATATTCGGTTGCCGCACAAACTTCCTTCATCTGCCGCTGATCTTTCTGATGCCGCGCGTGCTGCGTCCGGAAGATGTGAAGCGGATCGGATGGTGGGCGCTGCTTCTAGTTGTGCCGATGTCACTCCTCATGGTCGCGCAGTTTCAGGCGGCGCCCGACTCATTGCTTAATCGAACCGCCAGTGGGGAGGGCGAACAGATCACGGCTGGGTTGGGAAAAGTTCGAACGGCCGGAACGTTCTCCTTTGTTGTGGGAGTGGTCGCTTACTTCGCCATGGCAACTGGCTTCCTGGTTTGGGCGGCCCTGAAGCGCGGCGTCTACAGGAACTGGGTGCTGTTCGCCTCGGGTATCGCTCTCCTCATTGGGGTCTCTGTTTCAGGCAGTCGGTCGGTGGTAGGGGCATGTGCCGTGGTGGTTTCGTCCCTCCTGCTCGTTCTCCTTCTGCGCCCCAGCGCGGTCACTCGTTTCGGGCAAGCATTACTCGTGACAGTCGTCCTCGGGTTCATTGTAACGAAGACGCCCGTGTTCAAGGAGGGTCTTAACGTCTTGACGACGCGGTTTAGCGACGTGGCCGAATCGGAAGAGCAATCAATCGCGGTCGGTCTGATCTCGCGGGTTTTTGAAGGTTTCTCGGAAGGTGTCCGCGTGTTTCCCAATGCGCCGTTTTTTGGTTACGGCCTGGGCATCGGCACCAACGCAGGCGCAAAGATCGTCACCAGCCAAAACAGCCAAAACACATTCCTTCTTTCGGAAGGCGAGTGGGCTCGCATCCTTCTCGAGAGCGGACCAGTCCTTGGCCTCGCATTTGTGCTCTGGCGCTGCGGTGTGGTGGTCCGCATCGGGTTGCTTTGTCTGCAATCAGTGCGGCGGGGCAATATCCTCCCGCTCTTGCTTTTTAGTTCGAGTGGCTTGCCGCTGATGAACGGGCAATTAGGTCCACCTACTATTCTGGGCTTCGCTGTTTTTACCACAGGTCTCGCTTTGGCGGCGCGAGATGCTGACGACGAGAGCGAGATTGCGGCCCCTGCCCACGTAAGAAGCGAAGGAACGAGCGAGCGAGTCGTGGGACGCCGCTCGGCCTATGCCGATCGTATGCATGGTCCCGCTGCTCCACGTGATCAAAGCAATGGTTCTGTTGATCGGTAACTACCCGCCCGATCGCCAGCAAAGCATGCATCGCTTCGCCATGATGATGCTGGATGGCCTGACCGCTGCGGGCGTCCCAGCGGAACTGATCCAGCCGCAGCCGTTTTTCGGGCGCTTTCGATATGCGGGCCAATACGTCGCGAAGTGGCTGGCTTACATCGACAAATTCGTCCTTTTCCCACTGCAGTTGCGGCGTCGACTAAAGGCTGCGCCTGCGCTGGTTCATATTTGCGATCATTCAAATGCGATGTACGCAAAGCAGATTCGCGGAGTGACAGTCGTCGCGTCATGCCACGACCTGCTCGCGGTTCGCGGTGCGCTTGGCGAGCAAACCGATTGTCCGGCGAGTCTCACGGGGAAATTGCTTCAGCGTTGGATCGTTGCCGGGCTACGCGCGGCGACGGTAGTCGCCTGCGTCTCAAAGGCGACGCTTGAGGACGCGCGCCGGCTCGTCGTGCGCAGGGATGGAAAGCCAAAGCTGGAACTGATCCCGCTGGGCCTGAGCTACCCATATCGAAGGCTATCGGCGGACGAAGCTCATGCACGCCTTGCGCGATTTTCGCTTCTCGGGTCAGACACACCGTTCGTGCTGCACGTCGGTTCGAACTTGCGGCGGAAGAATCGCGAAGGTGTCCTGCGCATTTTTGCGCGGTGCAAAGAGCAATGGAATGGGCTTCTGGTTTTTGCCGGAGAACCGCTCTCAGACACGCTTCGTTCGTTAGGCCGGCACCTGGGCGTCCTGGATCGGGTCGTTGAGGTCCCCAATGCGACGAGCGAATTGCTCGAAGCGCTTTATAATTGCGCGACCGCTTTCCTGTTTCCGTCGCGCTTCGAGGGCTTCGGCTGGCCGATTATCGAAGCGCAGGCCTGCGCCTGCCCGGTGATCTGCAGCGATTGCGCCCCCCTCCCGGAAGTAGCAGGCGATGCTGGATTGATTCACCCGGTGGAAAATGAGGAGGCGTTTGCAGCCGAGGTAATTCGCCTGACCGATCCTGAGGAACGCGCGTGCTGGAGTGCGAAGAGTCTACATAACGCCCAACGCTTTTCGACCGAAGGAATGATCGCGGAGTACATCTCCGCTTACCACAGAAGCGGAGCAAGAATCTGAACACGGCGAAACCTCCTCTCAGCCGCATGGTCAGTTGGCTAACGAATCCTGCGGCCTTGCTGCGCCGCGTGCGTTTTTCCCTGACCTTGAATCGCTGGAGGCTCGAGCTCTTGCATCGGCTAAAAGGGGGAACCCTCTGGACTCGACGCGGCGGCTATTGGCTGCCGTTCCACGCCGATGGCGATCTTCAGGAAATCCAGTATCAGCTCGACGGCGAGTTGTGGTTCAAGTACGAAACGGAGCGTCTGCGCGAGTATTTGCCGAAAGGTGGAGTTGTCATCGATGTTGGCGCGAACCTTGGCTTCACGGTCTTGTTGTTCTCGAAGCACGTCGGACCAGGCGGGCAGATCTACGCTTTCGAACCGTCTCCGCCGGTTTACACGAAGCTTCTGCAGGTGGTAGAAAAGAACCAACTGGACAACGTGCAATGCTTCAATCTCGGTTGTGGCAGGGCGCGGGGACGGGAAACGCTCCTTGTGCCAGCCTCGTCTGGAAACGCCACCATCAGGCGGAGCGGCGTGCACCTTGCAGAGGCATGCCGCGAGATAAGCATTGAGATCGATACGCTCGACAACGTGATTCTTCCGCTCGCGCCCAAAGTCGACTTCCTGAAGATCGATACAGAAGGCTTCGAAGATCAGGTGCTTGCGGGAGCGGATGAGGTTGTCGCACGATATCGCCCGGTCGTTTACATCGAGCTCTCGCTAGAATATGGCGACTCATCAGCTCGTGCCATCGCGTGGTTGAGAGCGCGCGGATACACTTTCGAGCGCGATCCCGACCTGGCTTCCGCGCATAACGGGGACAACTTTCTCGCCATCCCGTGAGGCGTCCCACAAGATCTTCATTCGAGAATGTAGCCTCGCCCGCGCAACCATGAAGAAGGTTTTTATGCTGCTCAGTCTGCTCCTGCCGTGGAGCATTCGGCGTCGCTATCTCGAAAGGCAATTCGGCTATTCGCTGCATCCGACGAGTCACATCGGCTTCTGTTGGATTTTTCCACGGCGATTGATCATGGAGGAGAACTCTCGCATCGGGCACCTTACCGTTTGCAAGAACATCAACCTGTTGCATCTCGGGGCCCACGCAATCATCGGACACCTGAATTGGATCACCGGCTTCCCCACGGGCACGAGCCGGCATTTCGCACATCAAACGGACCGGCGCCCGGAGCTTATCGTTGAGACCCATGCCGGGATTAGCAGCCGGCATTTGTTCGACTGCACCGCGCGTGTGCGCATCGGCGCGTTCGCCACCGTCGGCGGATTTCGATCTCAGCTTATCACGCACAGCATCGATCTCGAAGCCGGCCGGCAATCAGCGGAGCCAATCGACATTGGAGAATACTGCTTTGTCGGGACGAATTGTGTGATGCTGGGTGGGAGCAGTCTGCCGCATCATTCAGTGCTCGGGGCCCAATCGCTTCTCAACAAGAAATGGGATGAACCTCATCGCCTTTACGGAGGCGTTCCGGCGAAACCATTGAAGGAACTGTCGCAAGACATGGAATATTTCCGCCGCACCAAGGGATTCGTCTGGTAACCGGCACGTCAACCGCGCTCGGGATAAAACAACATGTGCGGGATTGCAGTTCACTTGAGTCTAAACGGCCCCGCGAAGCCGCTGGATCTTCAGTTGATCAGACATCGTGGCCCCGACTCTTCAGGAGAATGGACCTCCCCGGATGGCCGATGCTGGTTGGGCAACACGCGGTTGGCGATCGTCGATCTTTCCCCCTCCGGCGCGCAACCGATGACAGACCCGGCCACCGGCAACGTAATTGTGGTGAACGGCGAAATCTATAATCACCGGGCGTTGCGCGCGCAGCTGGGTCCGAATGTGGATTGGAAGGGCACGAGCGACACGGAGACACTCTTGCAAGGCTATGCGCGCTGGGGCCACGACGTGCTCGGCCACCTCAAGGGAATGTTTGCCTTCGCGATCTACGACGCCACACGGGAGGAATTATTTTTCGCGCGCGACCGTCTCGGAATTAAGCCGCTCTACTACACGATGGATGAGAATGGCCTCCGCGCGGCTTCGGAAGTGAGAGTGCTCGTCGTTGCCGGATCGAGCGGAATCACCGGGCGATCCATTTCAGGCTATCTGCAATGGGGCGCCTGCCCCGAACGAAATCTTCTTTACTCGGACCTCCGCGCCTTGACGGCCGGCCATGCCATGACGATCGCGCGTCAGGGACAGATCAAGACGTGGAGATATTGGCCGTCGCGTAAAGTCTTTGTTTCTTCGACGGATAACGTTCTCCGCCAAGTGCGCGATCTGATCGACAAGGCCGTGGATGAACATCTTCTCTCCGACGTCCCAGTCGCCAGTTTTCTCAGCGGCGGGATTGACTCGTCCATCGTGACCGCGGTGGCCGCGCAAAAACTGGAGAAAAAGCTGCAGACATTCTCCGTCGGTTTCGACATTGCCGAATTCGACGAAACCGCGATCGCGCAAGAGATCGCAGAGCGTTACCGGACCGAACATCATCGAATCCAACTTTCGGAAGAGGAAGTGATTCACTCGGTCACGGAAGCGGTCGAGAAGCTCGATCTGCCATCGGTCGACGCGATCAACACCTACATCGTCTCACGCGCGGTGGCAGGGCACGGAGTGAAAGTGGCATTGTCGGGTCTCGGCGGCGACGAATTGTTCGGCGGTTATCCAAGTTTCCGCGATGTTCCTCGACTCAAGCTAATCGCCGGATTACCGCGCCCCCTTCGGAGGATTCTCGGGAGCGTCGCCAGACTCGGCGACCGGTTAGCAGATCTTCCCGACAATCCCGGCGCAGGCGAATTGGCCAGGTGGCGCCGGCGGTTTTTCACCGATGACATAATCCGCCGCGCGGGACTTCCAAGTGCGCCGGCCCCCTTCGAATGCCCCGTCGAGTTGCCGGACGATTACGCGCGCGTGAGTTGGGCGGAACTGACCGGCTATATGCGTCGAATGCTGCTGCGCGATGCAGACCAAATGAGCATGGCCGTTTCCCTCGAACCGCGCGTCCCGTTCCTCGATCACGAACTCGTCGAGTATGTCCTCGGACTTCCGGAGGCGGCGAAGAAACGATATCCGGGACCGAAGGGATTGCTTGTGGAGGCGTGCCGCGATCTTCTTCCTCCTTCTGTGTACCGCCGCCCGAAGGCAGGCTTCGTCTTGCCCATGAAAGTTTGGATGCTTGGGCCGCTCGCTTCTTTCGTAGAGGAGGGACTGCGCGAAACGGTTTCACGCCGGCTGCTCCCTCAAGCGTTGGTTAACGAAATCAGCGGTGCGTTTCAGCGCGGTCGCCTGCACTGGACGCGTGTGTGGAGCATCGTTGTCCTGGGCCACTTCGCGAAGCGATCGCAACTGTTTCGCTCTCCGGATGAAGATACTCCGATCCATTCACTCAGTTAATCCGGCCCTCGGTGGCCCGATTGAGTCAGTCAAGCAGTCATCCGCTGTTCTCGCGCGCCGGGGCCATGACGTGGAGATCATTTCGCTGGATGCGCCGACGGACTCGTGGGTGCGAGACTGCCCGATGCCAGTGCATGCGCTTGGTCCAGGCCGCGGCAGCTACGGATATGCCCCGCGTTTTTCCCGCTGGATCCGGGAACGGCACGCACACTACGACGCGGTCATTGTCCAGGGCCTCTGGCAATACAGCAGTTTCGGCGTCTGGCGCGCCTTGCGCGGAACTCCAACGCCTTACTTCGTCTTTCCGCACGGTATGCTCGATCCGTGGTTTAAGCGGACCTATCCGCTGAAACACCTGAAGAAACTGCTCTACTGGCCCTGGGCTGAATATCGCGTGCTGCGTGATGCCGCGGCTGTCCTTTTCACCTCAGACGAAGAACGGCGTTTGGCTCGCGAATCCTTTCCGCTCTATCGGTGCAACGAGGTGGTTGTGAATTACGGGACCGCCGCGCCTGAAATCGATCTTGTGAGCGCGCGCGAGGATTTCTTCAGCAACTTCCCTCCACTCCGCGGCAAGCGGTTCCTGCTTTTCCTGGGCCGTCTGCACGAAAAGAAAGGCTGCGAACTGTTGATCGACGCGTTTGTGGCTACACGCAATTCCATGCACGCCGATCAATCGCTGCATCTTGTCATCGCCGGCCCGTGCGCCGATGAAGGATACCAGCACCAGTTGGAACGCAGGGCTCAGAGTGCGTCCGCGATCACATTCACCGGAATGCTGGCGGCCGGCCGAAAATGGGGCGCGCTCAGCGCCGCCGATGCCTTCATTCTGCCTTCGCACCAGGAGAATTTCGGAATCGCTGTGGTCGAGGCGCTCGCCTGCGGGACTCCCGTCCTCATTTCGAACAAGGTAAACATCTGGCGCGAAATCGCCGCGGACGAAGCGGGATATGTGGAGAATGATGATCTCGCGGGGACCGCGCGCCTGATCGAACGCTGGGTGGACACCGCGCTGGATGTTCGCGTCGCGATGAAAAAGAATGCGACCGAATGCTTCGCTCGACGCTTTGAGATCAGCCGCGCGACGGATTCCCTGCTCGAGGTCCTCGGAGAGCGCCACGGTGCAGCAAATGAAATCGCCGCTCCTAATCTGTGAGAATCTGTGTTCATCTGTGGCTTCTCATCTGTTTTTAATCATAGCCCTTTAATCACTCGAGATTCGCCATGGAGGAAAAAAAACTCGTAAAGCCCGGCCAATCCTCGGCCCAGGAATCGCCCTGGCCGGCCGAGGACCGGGTGCTTCGCTTGTTGTGGGAGTTCTCCTGGTTTGTTTTCTGCGAATGGACTCCCAAGCCGCTGAATCCGTGGCGCCTCTTCTGGCTTCGTTTGTTCGGCACGAAAATCCATGGCGCACCTTTTGTGCATCAGCGCGCGCGGATCGCGATTCCGTGGAACTTGACGCTGCACGATCGCGCCTGTCTCGGGGACCGTTCCAACGCTTACACGCTGGGCGAAATCGAAATCGGCGCGCGCGCGACGGTTGCTCAGGAAGTTTATCTGAGCACAGGCACGCACGATTTTGCGCGACCGGAAATTCCGCTCGTCACAGCCAAGATAACCATCGGTGAAGACGCTTTTGTGGGTGCGCGCACGTTCGTCATGCCCGGAATCACGATCGGCGCGCGAAGCGTCATCGGCGCCTGCTCAGTCGTGACGAAGGACGTCCCGGCGGATACCGTCGCGGCAGGAAATCCCTGCCGGGTGCTTCACCCTCGCGCCTGAACGAGATGAGCCCTACAGGGAAAAAGCTGATCGCGACGCGACTATGAACAATGGATCCTCTGCGCCTGCCTTCGGATATAGACGCCTGGTTCTGCTTTCATGCGCGGTCGCGTTGGGTGCTTATCATATCTTCGCGTCCGCAGTAATGTACCCGGTTCCCGCAGGTGATGCGGCCGTCTTCATGCCTGCTGCGATCAATCTGAAAGCTGGACGTGGGTTGACCAATTCCTTGTGGGAGGTGCACCCTGATCCCACGGGTCAGCATCGCTACTTGGAACACCCGCTCCTGTTTCAGATGGTGGTGTCGGCCTGCATGTGGAAGTCCGAGACAAGAAACGCTTTCATCGTTCTGGCCATCTTCAATGCGCTCACGCTCACGCTCTACGCAGCATTCTTATGCACAGCGAAATTCACTCGAAAGCTGATCGCCTCGGCCGCGGGCTTTGTCGTTTTGGTCTCTTCTATGTTCTCGCTCGCCTTTTTGATCTTCATCGATGCGGGGGGGCGGCCGGAGGCTTTGAGCACGCTGATCCTTTCTTTGGCGATCGCCGTCGTAATCTGGTTGCCCCAGAAATGCTGGCCGGTTTGCTTGGGAATTGCGATCGGCGTCGCAGCCGCCATTCATCCCACGCACGGCATATTCATCGCCTGCCTGGTGGTGATGGTATTCTTGCTCACCGCTACCGTGCCGCAGGCTATCCGCAGAATGATGCTCGCGGCAGCTATTGCGCTCCCGCTGTTTTGGATTCTTCTCAGTTTGAGCCCGTATCCGGTCGAGGAGACGCTCCACGCGGTTTCCAGGCATGCAGCTTTGGCCAATGCGCCTGACTATCGGTTGTCCCTGGCTGCCTTTTACCTCAAGCTCGCACCTTGGTCGGGCCTCTACCTGCTAGGCCTTTCGCTGGTTCTCGTTTGGTGTGGCATCTGTTTCTGGCGCAGTGCAGAAGATCGAATGACGCGTTCGGCGCGGCTTGCCGCTCTGCTCCTGACCGCATCCGCCTTCTGGTTTTTTTCGATTCGGAGGCCGAACGCGAGCTACTATCTCATGATGCTCGCGCCTGCCCTCGCCGCAGGCGCACTTTATCTTTTTGACCTTCGCAGCGGGACCCATGATCGGCGATTAGCGGCTCTTCCGCTTTGGATATTGGCGGCGTTTTTCAGCATCTTCAGCCTTTGCCTGGCTCGAGATATTGCGCTCTTTATTGATTATAGGACTGACGGCGTTTCCTTCGCCGATGCGCAGAAGGACTTCGACCATTTGGTGCGCTCGACCGATCAGGTAATTTCCGTATCGGAATCTCTCTGGGTCCTGGCCGGTGAGTTCGAGCGGATTCGCATCGTCGAACGCGGCACCGCTTCAGGTGATTTAATGGTCCTGCAACAAACCCAGCGAGGATCGTTATCTCCGCCAGTAATTCCTGGGTATCGCTTGCTCTCCCAGCGTTTCATCTCTCACCCACCAAAATGGTTTGGATGGCCGATCGCGCGTACGATGCCGGGCTATTCGTTCGCGGTTTTCGCACGAGAAGTCTCCCTGGGAGAAAATCGCCCACGAACTTTTGGGGAATTCTTGCATACTGATTCGATCGTAATTTCCGGCATTACGAAGATGCGCCACCAGTTCCTGCCCGCCGTCGACCGGCTGCGCCTTTGCCAGAACCATGGGAGCTGACGGCGAGCGTGTGCCCGTTTCCTTGATCGTGCCGATCAAGAACGAAGCGGACAATCTTAAGAGGTGCCTCCAATCTGTCCGTTGGGCGGACGAAATCTTCGTCGTCGATTCGCAGAGCACGGATGGATCGCTCGAGATCGCGCAGGAACACGGCGCCCATATCGTGCAGTTTCATTTCAAGGGAACGTGGCCGAAGAAAAAGAATTGGGCGCTCGAGAATCTTCCTTTTCGGAACGAATGGGTCTTTATTCTCGACGCCGACGAAGTGTTGCAGCCGGGAGCGGATGAGGAATTTGCCAGCGCGATTGCGAACGCAGGTGAGACCGCCGGGTATTGGATAAACCGGCGCTTCATGTTCATGGGCCGATGGCTTCGGCATTCGTATTATCCAAATTGGAATCTCCGCTTGTTTCGTCACTCGTTAGGCCGATATGAAAAGCTGACCGACGCGAATACGCACAGCGGAGACAACGAAGTACACGAGCATGTGATCGTGCAGGGACAGACCGGCCGTCTGCGTTGTGAGATGGATCACTACGCTTTTCCGTCAGTGGAAGTTTTCGTGGAAAAGCATAACCGGTATTCAAACTGGGAAGCACGAGTCTCGGCCGATCGCTGGTTCTCTGGCAGCGCCGCCCCGATCCGAGGTGGCCCAGTGGAACGGCGGCGAAAACTGAAGCTCCTTTCGCAATACCTGCCTTGCCGCCCGCTCCTGCGTTTCCTCTACATCTATGTTTGGCAGAAGGGCTTTCTCGACGGTCGAGAGGGTTATTATTTTGCGCGAATGCACGCCGTGTACGAATTCCTCTCCGTCGCGAAAACCTACGAGCTGACCAGGACGAATCGGGCGCCTCACGAGTAGACCCGATGCGCGCCATTGTCTGGGGAATTAACTACGCGCCGGAGTTTACGGGAATCGCGCCGCACAATGTCGCGCTTTGCGAATTCCTATCCGCGAGTGGAGATGAGGTGCTGATGGTCACCGGTTTTCCCTATTACCCTTCGTGGGAAAAGCGGCCGGAAGACTGCGGCCAGGTCTATCGCACCGACCAAATCAACGGAGTGTTGGTGCATCGGTGCTGGCAGTTTGTCCCGACGCGTGTCTCTGCTCTGAAACGCATTTTTCACGAAGCGAGTTTTGTCTTTACCTCCACCTTGCGCGCTCTCTCTCTTCCGCGCGCCGATGTTTATGTGCTCGTTTCTCCTCCACTGTTGCTTGGCGTCGCGGGATGGCTCGTCGGAAAAATCAAAAGCGCGCCTTTTGTTTTTCATGTCCAGGATATGCAACCGGACGCCGCCGTCGGGCTCGGGATGCTGAAAGCGAGTTGGTTTACGCGGGCGTTGTATGCGCTCGAATCGTTCGCATATCGGCATGCAGCCCGCGTCTCCGGCATTACCCATGGCATGCTCAAGAGTTTCCACGGTAAGGGAGTCCCCGAATCGAAGCTCGTCTATTTTCCAAACGCGATTGCGTTGAACGACGCGGCGCCGCCTCCAGCATGCGGTGAATTTCGAAGCCGGCATGGGTTCGCGCCGGAAGAGTTTCTGGCCATTTACGCTGGGAATCTTGGTGTGAAACAAGGCTTGGACGTGTTGCTGGAAACAGCGCCGTTGCTGCGTGATCCGCGCATTCGAATCTTGATCTGTGGTGACGGCGCCCAGCGCGAGTCGCTAGCGCAGCGTGTGCGCGAACTGAAGCTTCCGAGTATCAGTATGCTTCCATTACAGGCTGGTCGGGATTATCGCGCCTTGCTCGTCGATGCGGACGTTTGCTTCATTACGCAACAAGTCGGAGCCGGGAATTCTTTTTTCCCGAGCAAGCTTCTTGGTTTGCTCGCGGAATCGAAACCCGTTGTCACGGTTGCAGCGCCGGAGTGTGAACTGGCGTTGTCGTTAGCGGAAGGAAAGTTCGGCGAAAATGTCCCGCCCGGTCATGCGCAGAAGTTGGCTGATCTTCTCGAAGTTCTCGCGCAGGATCCGCAGCGTCTTGCGGACTACGGCGCCGCCGGCCGCCGCTATGTCGAGCAATTCGACAAGAGTTGCGTGTTCCAAAGCTTCGCTGAAGAACTTAAGTCGTTAGGCAAGTGTTAGGTGGATCGTGCGCTCCGCGCGCGATCTACCTTTCAGCCAAGATGCGCCGTTCAATAAGCGCTCCTCGGTGGAATCACCAGATGCACGAAAGTGCGCAGGATGATTCCGCACTCGAGGGAGAGATTCCAGTTTTCGAGATACTCGATGTCGCAGGCGACGCGATTTTCGATATCGGAACTATTCCGGGCTTCGCCCCGAAATCCTCGAACTTGCGCCAGGCCGGTGATCCCGGGCTTCACAAAAGCGCGGACGTGATAGTTCGCCATCAATTGGGAGAATTGTTTGTTATGTTCGATCAGGTGTGGCCGCGGTCCAACGATGCTCATGTCGCCGATGAGCACGTTCCAAAATTGCGGGACTTCGTCGATGCTGAGTTTGCGAAACCATTTCCCGATTGGATAAATCCGTTCATCTCCGTCACGCGCCTGGCGTGTGACCTCCTGGTGATCGGGCCTCATGGTGCGAAACTTGTAAATCTTGAATTGCCGGTTTTGCATGCCGGCACGCGTCTGCACATGAAAAAGGGGCCCGGGGGATTGAAGACGTTGCGCTATCCAGACAATGGCGGTGAGAACGGGAAAAATGAACAGGATTACAGGCAATGAAATCGCGACGTCGATTGTGCGTTTGAAGAACCGGTTGAGCGGATTTTCCAACGGCTCTTCCCGCAGTCCGATAAAGCGAAAGCCATCATCTTCAAAGTGCGTTACGGGATGGCGCAATTTCTCCTCGAGATCGCTGACGATGAGCAGCCGGACACCAAGATGATCGCAAATGCTGATGATATGGCGGTTGATCTCAGTGAAGAGCGGAAACTCCAGCATGATGATTTGCGTGATGCCGCGCTCGACGATGATCTTCTCGAGATCATCGGAATTACCCAGAACGGGGATGCCGTCCTCAGTCTTGTCGATTCGCTCGTCGCAAACGAGACCGACGGTGCGCAACCCAATATCCGCTTTGCGACGCAACCAGCCTCGCAGTTGCGCGGCTTTCTCGGTCGATCCAACGAGAAGTGTTTTTTCTTCGCGCGCGCCGGTAAAGATTCGCCGGGCCAGAAATGAAGGCAGATAATGATGCGAGAAGAGCAAGGCCACGTAGAGCCATGGAACAAAATTAAAGAAGAAGATTCGCGAGATGAAGGCGTCCTTGGTCGCAATCAAATAAAGGACGAGGGTGCCGATGCTGGCGAACACTTGCCGCAAACTCAGTCGATGCTGGCGCAGCAGTTCGTTCTGGAGGAAATAGTTCTTCGAGCCGTCGCGGCTCAACGACTCGACCGTCATTCCCAAAACCAGCAACCCGCAGTAAATGCTATAGCGGCGCCACGTCAGTTGTGCTCCTGGAGAATAAAAGGTGACCATCACCCAGACGCCGAACCAGAAGAGGACCGCCACGAGCACGATCTGGCAGAGCAGGAAAACGCGATACAGACCCTGCGTGCGTTGCGTAACCATGATTATTTCCCGAAGCCAATGATGAGAGTACGCGATGGCAGCCCGCGTTCAACCCGTGGTAAAACCGGCGCGTCCATATGACTTTGAGAGCGCTCCATGCACCCGCTTCCTAAATAGCTACTCCCATACCAAGAACCGGCCCGCGGCCAATGCAAAAAAAGCGATCCAGGATACGCCCCAGTTTCACCGCTGCTCCCGCCCGGTGGTGGAAGAATATTGCGATCCCCACGCTCCCCGTGCTCGCCTGTTTCCTCGGTGGCGCGACCGAGAAATGGAGTGAAGGCATTGTTGTCGCTCTGCTGGGCCTCATCTTGCTTGCTGATCCCCCAAGGTTCTCGCTTGGACGGGGTTTGAACCTAATCTTGCTCGCCACCGTCGCATGTGTGGCCACGGCATTTCTGCCTGCGAGCTGGTTTCTGCAGCCGGCGTGGCGTCTTGCGTTGGAGAACGACTTCGGCATCGGCCTCCCCGACACACTTTCACCGCAGCCTTGGATTTCCCTTGGATGCTTTGTCAGTTTTCTGGCCGGCCTGAGCTGGCTTTACTACGTCAGCGCGCTCGATCTGGAGCTGCGGGAAGTGCGCCAACAGCTTCGACTTTTCGCTGCTGGCATCGTCCTGCTCGCCGCGCTTTGCATCGCTCTCCATTCCGCTCACACCGCCCTTCCTTTCTGGCACAACCAGCGTGGGTTCGGGCCTTTTTTAAATCGCAATCAAACGGCCAATCTCTTCGGTCTCACGGCGGTCGTGATCTTGGCGTGCGGCCAGGATGATATCCGGCACGGCAGAAAACGCTGGATCGTTTGGCTGCTCGGACTCGCTATCGTCGTTGCCGCGATCGTCCTCGATTTCTCGCGCGCAGGCATCCTCATTCTTGTGGCCGGAAGCGCACTCTGGCTCGGCGTATTCGCGCTGCGCAAGGGCTCGGCAGCGCGGATTGCGCTCGGCCTTTCCGCGTTGCTCATTTTGCTGACGGTGATGCTGGTTTTCGGCGGGCAAACGTTCGAACGCTTTCATCTCCGTGCCGGCGATGCGGGAGACATGGCCACGGATCTTCGCTGGGCAATTTTCCGGGATGCTCTCCAACTCATTCGCGCTTCGCCTTCGTGCGGCATCGGTCTGGGAAATTTCGATGGAGTCTTCGCGATCTTTCGCGACGCATCTCTGACCGGCGCCCGCACGATTCATCCAGAGAGCGATTGGTTTTGGCTCTGGGTCGAAGTGGGATGGCCCGTAGTCCTTTTGGCCATCGCCGGGATCGCGCTCCTTGTTCGACGGGTTTTTCCTTTGCAAGAGGGAACGAATCAGCGCTTCCGCCTCGCGGCCGGGATCGCCGCGGTCCTCTTTGTGTTTCATGGACTGGTGGATGTTTCCGGCCATCGCGTCGGCACCGCCTTCTCGGGCGTTTTTCTCCTTGGGATGGCGCTTCGGCGTCCGGCGCAACTGCACCACAGTTCCTGGATTCCTCGAGTATTTCGTTTAATGGGGATTCTGCTTTTGACTTCCGGGATCGCCTGGCTTGTTGCGACCCGTTATGAAATGCCTCTACCTGGAGCGGTGGGTGCCGAGAATGAAATGCGCAAGGCATCGGCCGCGAGTCAGGGCCGAAATTTCGGCGAAACCATTCAACGCACGACGCGCGCCCTCGACTGGGCGCCGCTCAAGTGGCAGCTCTACTTTTCGCGTGCGCTCGGGAAGGTCGGAGCGAAACGACCGCCGTCCGACGCGCTCGATGATTTTCGGCGCGCGCGTTTTCTCGAGCCAAACGCTTACGAAGTTCCCTACGAGGAAGGAATCGTCTGGCTGGCTACGGAACCGTCCCTCGCAATCACGGCATGGCAGGAAGCCTTGCGACGTGTTGGCGTGCAGCGGCTCGAAATCTATGGGCACATGCTCGCGCTCGCCTCCCAACATAGTCCAACTGTGCGTCGAGGCCTCGAAGAGATCGGCCTGGTTCACCACGATCTGGCGCTGATCTTTTTCGAGCGCGCTGCTGGTGACGCCTTCATGACCGCTCTTCATCGCTTTCTCGAGCACGATCCGAACCTGCAAACCTTTTCCAGCGAAGAGAAGATCAAGTTCTTTTCGCTCTGGGCGGAGCGCGGCGATCTCAACGAGTTGGCGCGCGGGGTCGAGACGCATCCGGATTGGATGAGTCACGCCTGGCGCGCGGTGGCGAAGTATCACGCGAGCCGAAATGATTTTCGCAGCGCGTTCGAGATCGTCCGGCGTTTTGGAGAAACGCCGCCCTTGCCTGAAGCTGCCGCCGGCTCTTCGATCGACCAGCTCCGGCAAGCGCTCCATGCAATGCCGGATAATTACGGAGTTGGCTATCAACTCTACCGCGAGCAGATGCGCGAAGGAAAAATCGATGAAGCGCTCATGACGGCGCGGCACTTCACCGAGCTTGCGAGTTGCCCGCGTTACTTTCATTTTCTCGAGGCGGAAGCGTGGGCCGCAAAAGAAAACTGGGAGCTCGCATGGAAGGCGTGGGAGAAATTTCAAACGGCCAGGAAGCAATGAACGGCAACGTCCAGACATTGCCTCGTCCTCCCCGGATGGCGAGGTCGCGCGGTGAACCGTCGGCGCGACCGGTCTGGCTCTTTGCGGCGCTTTTTGCGCTTGGTCTTTGCGCGGCGGCCGATTGGTTCACGGCCGGCACAGTGCGTCTTTACGTTGACGAAGATAGCGCCGCGAACCGGCAGGAGGGCACCGTCTGGCAGCATTTCGGAATTCGCGGGAATGACGTCGTGCCGGAAATCATCAGCCGCGACGAAGCGCGATTCGTATTCCCCGTTTCGTTGGCGACGCCTCATTGGCTGTTGTTCACGGCGCATCCGGAACGAGACGCGGAGTACAAGATTATTCTGCGAAGCGGAGAGACGTCACAGGAGATTGCAGGGCGAAAGATCACCAGTGCTACCTCCGAAAAGATTTCGCTGCCTGCGGGCGAGGGGGAGTTGCAATTTGTAGTTCACGGACGCATCGCGTGGTTCGACCCGCTTCTCGTGCGGAAATTCTTTCTCTGGCCGGTTTATCTCGGTGTCTTTATCGCATTAATGCTTGCGTTAAAAAAAAGCCGTCCTGCGCCACCGGCCACTCACGTGAGCATTGGTAACTGGCTGGCTCTCGTCGCGAGCACGGTCGTCTGTCTCGGGGTGATTGAATTTGTTCTGCGGTGTGTCGCGTTGAAGCTCCCCCCCGCGGTGCTGATCGCCCGCCACGATCTGGGATTGTCCGCACCTGACCCACGCTGGATCGATTCACCGCGGTACAAGCAGCGCCTGCGTCCGAACTTGAATACCATTTGCGAATGGAAATTTGGCGATATCGTGCGGATGGGATTCATCCCACCGGAACTGTCTGACGGCGAAAATCACCGTTATACGTTTCAGACCGACGCCGAAGGTTTTCGAAATCCAGCTGTCCGTTCGAAGATCGACATAGCCGCTTTAGGGGATTCTTTCACCGATGCCATGACTTCGCCGGTGGAAGAAGGATGGCCCGCGCGCCTCGAACAAATCACCGGGAAGAAAGTGCAAAACTACGGGACCTCCGCGTTCGGCCCGCAACAGGAATTGTATGTTCTGCAGGATTACGCGATCCAACATCAGCCGCTCAGCGTCGTCCTCGCCTTCTTTGCCGGGAACGATCTTTTTGACGCCGAGTGCTTCGATCGTTGGGAGCGGGCCGGAGACAAACCCGGCGAAGAGACGACGGGTTGGCGTCTCGAAAAAAGATATCGGCGTTACGAAACGCTTTTCCTCACGACGCTGGCTCAGGCGGCTCTGTCGGCTGTTGCTCCGCAAGGAACCCCAGCGCCTGCACCGGAGAACAGAAATTCCGGGCCTCGCTTCGATCGTGGCATGTATGAAATCCCCGTTTCGGGAAGTGGCATGCTTCGCTTTGCGGTCACGCCGCCCTATCTGCAAAAGCTCGGAAGTCCGCGCCAGGAATTTGAGCGCAGCCGGGGATGGGAGGTCGCGCGCGCAACTCTTCTGCGGATGAAAGAGACATGTGATCGCACCGGCAGCCGATTGACGGTCATGTTTGTTCCGGCCAAGGCTGAGGTCTACTGGCCGCTGATCGAACGCTCGTTAGGCGCGGATGAATTGCAGCGTGCCATCGACTTCTCCTGCCGCTACAATCATATGCAGCTACGGGCGGCTGACATTCAGGCAAACCGTCTCGCGCAAAACGATCTCCTCCGCGATTTTTGCGCCGAGGCTAAAATCTCGTTCCTCGATCTGACCCCCGCGCTGGAACAAAACGCAGCAGCTGGTCGCGCAGTTTATTTTCCCGACGATGGCCACTGGAACGCCGCCGGGCACGAAGTCGCCGCACAGGAGCTGGCAAAATTTTTCGCGCTCCAACCATGAACATTCTCGGCATCTCGGCCTTCTATCACGACAGCGCCGCTTGTCTGGTGCGTGATGGCATCATCATCGCTGCCGCGCAGGAAGAACGCTTTACGAGAAAAAAACACGACGCCGGGTTCCCGGGACACGCTATCGATTATTGCCTGCGGGAGGCAGGCCTGGCCGGCGGCAGCCAACTCGATCTCGTCGCCTTTTACGAGAAGCCATTCTTGAAATGCGACCGGCTTCTCTCCACTTATCTGGCCTGCGCTCCATTCGGGCTGCGCTCATTCCTGAAAGCAGTCCCGGTCTGGATGAAACAGAAGATCTGGATCAAGGACACCATTCGGAACGAGCTTCGGTTTGAAGGCCCGATCATTTTCCCGGAGCATCACGAGTCCCACGCCGCATCCGCTTTTTTTCCTTCGCCCTTCGAAAACGCGGCGGTGCTGACGATTGACGGTGTTGGGGAATGGACGACCACGAGCGTCGGTCGCGGGGAAGGGAACCGGGTCGAGCTGCTCGCCGATTTGCGATTCCCGCATTCTCTCGGCTTGCTCTATTCCGCCTTCACTTACTATCTCGGTTTCCGCGTCAACTCCGGCGAATACAAGGTGATGGGTCTCGCCCCCTACGGCGAACCGGCGTTCCGCGACCTGATGCTGTCGGAGCTAATCGATCTCAAGAACGACGGCTCCTTCCGGCTCAACCTGCGCTACTTCGATTTCATGGTGGGTCTCACGATGACGAATGGAGCGTTTGATCGACTGCTCGGGGGACCGCGGAGGAAACCGGAAGCGGAGCTTACCCAGCGCCATATGAATATCGCGCGCTCGATCCAGGCGGTGACGGAAGAAGTGATGTTGCGTCTTGCGCGCCACGCCCACGCGCTCACCGGCGCGCGCAACTTTTGTCTCGCCGGCGGCGTCGCGCTCAATTGCGTTGGAAACGGCCGAATTCTCCGCGAAGGACCTTTCGAAAAAATTTGGATTCAACCTGCCGCGGGCGATGCAGGTGGCGCGCTCGGCGCTGCGCTGCTCGGCTGGCATCATTACCACAAGCAATCGAGAAAAGTTTCCGGCTATAACGACGCGCAACGCGGTTCGTTTCTCGGCCCGGCCTACGATGCCGCCGAATTTCTGAAGCGCGCTGCGATCCCGCACGAGGAAATGGACGAAGACGAGTTGATGTCGCGCGTAGCGAGATTGCTCGACGAGGGAAAGGTGATCGGATGGTTCCAAGGACGGATGGAATTCGGCCCGCGCGCGCTTGGGAACCGCTCGATTCTCGGTGACGCGCGTTCGCCCGAGATGCAGGAAACCTTGAACCTGAAGATAAAGTTTAGAGAAAGCTTTCGCCCATTCGCGCCGTCGATTTTACGCGAGCGCGTCGGTGATTGTTTTGAGTTGAACCAGGCAAGTCCCTACATGCTCCTGGTCGCGCCCATAAAGGAGTCGCTTCGGCTAAACGGGCAGAGCGAAGGTGCGGGCGGCGATTTTATGGTTCGGTTGAAGACGCCTCGCTCGACTCTTCCGGCTGTAACCCACGTTGATTATTCGGCGCGCGTTCAGACTGTCACCGCCGAAGACAATCCGCGCTTTCACCGATTGCTCAGCGAGTTCGAAAGAAAAACCAGCTGCCCGGTGCTGGTGAATACCTCCTTCAATGTTCGCGGCGAGCCGCCGGTCTGCACGCCCGCTGAGGCTTTCAGATGTTTCATGCGCACGGAGATGGATTATCTCGTGTTGGGAAATTTCCTCCTCGATAAAGCAGAGCAAGACCTTGCGAACGTCGTGAAGGGCGAAACCGTCGATGTCCTGGATTAACGACGAATATCAGAAACTCGACCGTTCGCCGCGTGCGTTGCGACGCTTTGGGTTCACGGTCGGATTTGTAGTTGTGTTCCTGGGTTGTGTTTTGTTGTGGCGTCATCGTGGCGCCGGATGGCCTCTGATCTCGATCGGAACAGTCCTGGTCCTTGCCGCCGGTTTGGCTCCGTCGAGGCTGAAATGGGTTCACGGCCCATGGATGATTGTCTCGCTCGCGCTCGGATGGATCGTCACCCGGATTCTTTTGACGATCGTCTTCTTTCTCGTGGTAACACCGATCGGCTTACTGCAGCGGCTTTTCGGAAAGCGCGCGATTGAAGTTGCCTTTAAGGCGGATGCGACCAGTTATTGGCAGGCACGAACGGTGCGTCCGATGCCGGAAGATTACGAAAAGCAGTTCTAGGATGAACGGGAAATTGTCTATCCTGCGGGAGTTTTGGAGCTTCTTGCGCGTCCGCAAGAAGTGGTGGCTCGCGCCCATCGTCATACTTCTGCTAACGCTCGGTTTGATTCTCGTCGTGACCGAAGGCTCGGCCCTCGCGCCCTTCATCTACAGCTTGTTTTAGCGCGCCTGCTCCGCTAGCGCCGCCTGGGCTGCGGCAAGGCGTGCGATCGGGACACGGAATGGGCTGCAACTGACATAATGCAACCCGAGGCGATGGCAAAATTTCACGCTTTCCGGTTCGCCTCCATGTTCGCCGCAAATTCCAAGCTTGATGTCGGGCCGCGTTTTGCGGCCCAGATCGCATGTGATTTCCATCAGCCGCCCCACGCCTTTCTGATCGATCGACGCGAAGGGATTCGTCGCGACAATATCGAGCTCTGCATATGCCGGTAAGAACGTCCCGGAATCGTCACGGCTCATGCCGAGCGTCGTCTGAGTGAGATCATTCGTTCCGAAGCTGAAGAACTGCGCGTCGCACGCGATCTCATCCGCCACGAGCGCAGCCCGCGGGATCTCGATCATCGTGCCGACGAGATAGTTAAATTTCGTTTTCTTCGTTTTCGCCACTTCTGCGGCGATGCGATGCACGATCTCGATCTGAAGCTTGAGCTCACGCGGGAAGCCGACGAGCGGAATCATGATTTCCGGCCGGACTTTGATTCCTTTCTTCTGGACCTCGGCCGCGGCCTCGAAAACGGCGCGCGCCTGCATCTCGGAAATTTCGGGATAGACGATACCGAGGCGGCAGCCGCGGTGTCCGAGCATCGGATTGAATTCGTGCAGCTCGCGCACGCGACGGGAAATATTCTCGACCTTTACCCCAAGTTTATTTGCGAGCTCGAGTTGTTGCGCGTGATCGTGCGGCAAGAATTCGTGCAGCGGTGGATCAAGAAACCGGATTGTTGCCGGCAATCCCTTGAGCGCCTTAAAGATTCCGGCGAAGTCGTCACGCTGATAGGGCAGTAATTTCGAAAGCGCTTTCGCGCGGTCTTCCTTGCTCTCGGCTAAAATCATCTCGCGCATCGCGTCGATACGATCGCCTTCGAAAAACATGTGCTCGGTCCGGCACAGACCAATTCCCTGGGCGCCGAAGGCGAGCGCGTGCTCGACCTGTTCCGGCGTGTCCGCGTTCGTGCGCACGTCGAGCCTGCGCAGCCGCTCGACCCAGCTCATCAATTTTTCGTATTGGCGATACGTCGCGCTCTTCTTGCCGTCGAGCGATCGATCAATCAGCACCTGCACGATTTCCGAAGGCGCAGTCGTGACCTCGCCGGCAAAGACCTCGCCCGAAGCCCCATCGATCGAAATGTAATCGCCCTCTTTGAGCAGGGCGCCACCAGCCTTTAGCGTCCGCTTGCTGTAATCGATCTCGATGCCGGACGCGCCGCAGACACAAACTTTTCCCATCTGCCGCGCGACCAGGGCCGCATGCGATGAAACGCCGCCGCACGAAGTAAGAATTCCTTCCGCTGCGATCATCCCGCGGAGGTCTTCCGGGGAAGTTTCAATTCGCGCCAGCACCACTTTCTCACCTTTGTCCGCGCGCCGCACAGCTTCTTCCGCGCTGAAAACGACATGCCCCGACGCCGCGCCGGGTCCGGCGGCCAGGCCGCTCGCGATTTTTTTCGCGGCGCGGATTGATTTCCGGTCGAAGATCGGCGCGAGCAGGTGCGCGAGCGAATCCGCCGGGATGCGTTTCACCGCGTCTTCTTTAGAGATCAGTTTCTCCTCGACCATTTCGACGGCAATGCGCACCGCCGCGAGGCCGGTCCGTTTCCCGTTGCGCGTTTGCAGGATGTAGAGCCGGTTGTCTTCGACCGTGAACTCGAGGTCCTGCATGTCCTTGAAATGGCTCTCGAGCAACGCGCGAACCTTCATGAGGTCTTTGTGCGCGGCCGACATTTCTTTCGCGAGGTGCGCGATCGGGTGAGGTGTACGCACGCCGGCGACCACGTCTTCCCCTTGAGCGTTGATCAGATACTCGCCGTAAAACACTTTCTCACCGCTGGCCGGATCGCGCGTAAAGGCAACGCCGGTTGCGCTCGTTTCCCCCATGTTGCCGAAGACCATTGTCTGCACGTTGACTGCCGTGCCCCATTCGTGCGGGATTCCGTACTTCCGGCGGTAAACGTTCGCGCGATCGTTATGCCATGAACCAAAGACCGCGCCGATCGCTCCCCAAAGCTGCTGGCGGGGATCTTGCGGGAACTGTTTTCCGGTCCGTTCTTTGATCAGCTCTTTAAACCGCCTAACGAGTGTCTGGAGATCGGCGGCGGTGAGCTTCGTGTCGGCGAACTGGTGGTTGCCGTAACGCTGGTCTTTCAAATGCTCGATCGCACTTTCGAACGGCTCGTGATCTTCACCGGGCCGTTTCTGCACGCCCATGACAACGTCGCCGTACATCTGCAAGAAGCGCCGGTAGGAATCCCAGGCGAACCGCGTGTTCTTCGATTTCTCCGCGACAATCTCGACGACTTCGTCGTTCATCCCGAGATTAAGGATTGTATCCATCATCCCCGGCATCGAATCGCGCGCGCCGGAGCGGACTGAAACAAGAAGCGGCCGCTCCTTATCGCCGAGTTTCTTATCGACCGATTTTTCGATCCTGGCCAGCGCGGTCTCAACCTGCGCGTTGAGTTCAGGCGGATAGGTGCGCTTGTGATCGTAAAAATAAGTGCAGACTTCAGTCGTGATCGTGAATCCCGGAGGCACGGGAAGACCGATGCGGGTCATCTCCGCGAGATTTGCGCCTTTGCCACCGAGGAGCGGCTTCATGCTTCCAGCGCCGTCGGCCCGTCCATCGCCGAAATAATAAACAAACCGCGGTGTCTTCGCTTTCCTGGAGGTCGTTTTGGACTTCGCACGTCGCGCTGACGTGCGGGCTGAAGATTTCTTTTTGGTGGCCATGGGTCAGATTGAAAAGAGGAACAACGGAGCCGAACGGACGCAAAGCTAAGTCCCGTGCCCAAGGTGTCAACGGACGCGCGTCGAGAGGGACGTCGACTCAAGCCGTCGGGGCGTGGCCACTGGTCCCGAGAACGTCGTCGATCGCTGCCGCAAAATCATTCAACCCCGTACTCGGGACAATGATCGTGTTCCGCCGGCCGTGAGCTTCCTCGGTAATTCGCAGGAATTTTCCGCGCTCGTTCTCGCGGAATTCGAAGTGAAACCGCTTCCGTTCGATTTGAACTTCCTTCGCTTCCAGAATGCTGTCCATTTGAAGACCCACCTGAGTTTACAGAGGTCATCGGAAGAATTGGAAGCAAATTCTGCGCGGTTCCGCGACACAAGCTCTTTGGCGGGAGCGGCTTCTAACTACGCCGCGCCTGCGCGGGCCGGTTGTTACCCCGAGTGCGCTCTTGTTTTGGCGCCGCCCCGTTCGCGATGGCAAAATCCACCTGGCGTTTAAAGATATCGACGCGCGCCACGAAAACGCGCAATTGATCACCTACGGAAAATCGGCGTCGAGATTGCCGGCCAATGAATCGTCGCTGCGTCGGGTGGAAAACATAAAAGTCGTCTGTGAGCGAGGAAACGTGCACGAGACCGGTCAGGAGTACGTCCGGCAATTCGAGCAGGAGCCCATAATTCCGGATATCGATGACCGTCGCGCGAAAGACTTGCGGATCGCGCGCATCGAGTTGGCGCTGAAAGAACTCGAGCTTCTTCATCTTCACTGAGTCGATCTCGGCCTCAGCTGCCACGCGTTCCGTGATCGAGATATGCTCCGCGGCGGAGACCATCTGCCCCATGTCCGCGCGAGAACGGCGGGCCTGGTCGCGCTCCGCTAGAGCGCGATGCACGATCAAATCGGCGTAGCGCCGAATCGGGCTCGTGAAGTGAGTGTAATTGTTTTTCGCGAGACCGAAGTGGCCCAGCGGTTGCGCCGCATAGCGTGCGCGCTTCAAACTTTTCAGAAGTCCGATCTTGAGCGCTTGTTCTTCCGGCTTGCCGGCGAGCGAAGCGAGCAGTCGCTGCAGTTCTGAGCGATTTGTCAGGTCGCCTGCCTTGTAATTGTAGCTGAGCACGAGCTCGCGATATTCCGCCAGTTTGTCCGGCTCAGGATTTTCGTGCACGCGATAGATCGTGGGGATGGATCGGTTCTTGAGCTCACGCGCCACTGCTTCGTTCGCTGCGAGCATGAACTCTTCGACCAATTGATGCGATTCATCGTTTTCGATGCGTTCTAGGAGGATCGGCTTGCCTTGCTCGTCCAGTCGCACTTTCACTTCTGGAAAATCGAGGTCGAGGGACCCTTGTTCGAAGCGCTTTCTGCGCAAGAGGGATGCAAGTTCCCAGGCCACATGCAGCCGTTCGCTCAACTGGTCGGTAGGCGCAGCGCGAAGAATGGCGTACGCCTCGCGATAAGTCAGGCGGCGCGTGCTGCGGATGACCGTTCTGGCAAAGCGGCTGTTCTTCGTGCGGCCATCTTTTGTGAATTGAATGAAGACCGAATGCGTGAGGCGGTTCACTGTTGGATTCAGACTGCAAACGCCATTGCTCAACCGCTCCGGCAACATTGGTATGACGCGATCGGGGAGATAAACGCTGTTGCCGCGTTTGTAGGCTTCACGGTCCAGCGCCGCGCCCGGTTTCACGTATGCGGCAACGTCGGCGATATGCACACCGAGGCGCCAGCCGCCGCCCGGGATCCGTTCGACATTGATCGCGTCATCAAAGTCGCGCGCATCGTCGGGGTCGATCGTGACGATGAATTGGTCGCGCAGATCCTCGCGCCCCTCGAACATCTCCTCGCCGATCGTCTCTGGTATTTTCTGCGCTTCATCGAGGACGTTTCGCGGAAATTCGGTCGGAAGATGGTACTTCCGGACGATCGACAGCATGTCCACCCCGGGCGCGGAACTGGGCCCAAGGACTTCGATGATTTGCCCCTCCGGATTGACGTGGCGTGATTCCCACGGTTCGAGATGGACGACGACCTTATCGCCGCGGTCCGGTGTTTTAGGCAGCGGCGGTTGCGGCGGAACCTGGACGTAAACGTTGTGGACGATGCGTGGATCATCCGGAACGACGTAAAAGAAGTTTTTCGACTGCTGCAAAGTTCCGACGAGCGAATCGTGCGCGCGTTCGAGGATGCGAATCACCCGGCCCTCAATGCGATCCCGACCGCTTTTTGCGCGTGAGTAACGTTCATCGCGGGTTATTCGCGCCACCACTTTGTCGCCGTGCATCGCCGTTCCGGTATTCTCGGCCGCGATGAAAAGATCCGGCTCTCCCGGCTTCTCCCGCGAAAGAAAGGCGTAGCCCGCCTGGTGAACATGCAACGTGCCGGTAACCAGATCGGCTTCCTGCGGGAGGACGTACCGATTCTTGCGAATGCGCGCGATCTGGCCCGATTGTTCGAGCTCACGCAGGGCTTCGTTTAATCCCATGCGGACGCCGCTTTTACGCCCGAGCACTTTCGCCATTTCCACTTTATCAAGCGGGCGGTATTTGGGCGCGGTGAGGAGGTTGAGAATCTTTTGTTTGAGTTCTTCCTTCGATTTTGTCATTTAACGCACTGTCCGTTCGCCACAGGAGCGGGAACTTCGCGTAACTTGAGGGCAAAAACGAGGGCGATGTTATGGAGCGCGCCTTAGTTTGGCTTGACCGGCCAACGCCGGAAAGATTTGTTCTAGTCCGATGAAAGATTATCTGCATCGAACCGTTTGGTTCACGGCGCTATTTTCGGCAATTCTTGTGCTGCTCAACGCAGGATTTGATAAAGCATCGGCGCAGGAAGGGAAAAACATGAAGATTACGACCTCCGCGTTCCAGGAGGGCGGCAACATTCCATCGAAATTCACGTGCGATGGCGCGGACGTAAGTCCCCCGCTGCGGATCGAAGGCGCGCCGGCGAGTGCGAAAAGCCTCGTCTTGATTATGGATGATCCCGATGCGCCGGGTGGGGTGTTTACGCACTGGCTGGCCTGGAATATCGATCCGCACACAAATGAAATTCCGGAGGGCGGTGCGCGCATTATGCCAGCAAGAGGCACCAACGATTTCGGAAAGCTGGGCTACGGCGGCCCCTGTCCGCCATCTGGAACGCACCGCTACTTTTTCAAGATCTTCGCGCTTGATTTCAATCTCGATTTGAAAAGCGGCGCGAAGCGCCACGAACTCGAAAAACAAATCCACGGCCACATCATCGCGCGGGGTCAGCTGATGGGTGGCTACGCGCGCAGCCATTGACGCGCGTTCCGGCATTCGCTAAACAGTCCCGCTCCGTGAGTGCGCTGCCTTCGCCTGAACGAATCTACCGTGGCAGCCTTAAAAAATTCTCGAAAGTGAAACCGCTAACGCGAAAATTCCCAATTTGTAATTTCCTCGCCCTCGCCGCGGCGATTACGCTCTCCGGTTGCGTGGATCTTACCGGCCGATCCGCCGCGCAGCTTTCGCCGATGCGCGTCGCGGACAAGACGCGCTATCCGCGTGAGGGCCAGGTTTACTGCATTCTCGGCTGGCTTGGGATTTGGAGCCGCGGTATGGACGCGGTCGCGGAGCGCGCGAACAAAGAGCTGGGAGTTCACGCCACTTCACTCGCGAATCAGGAATGGACCGCGCTCGCGCAGTATGTCATCACGGAGCACAAGGCCGGCCATTGGTCCGGCCCCATCGTACTTGTTGGCCATTCCTATGGCTGCGACGATCAAATTCGGGTCTCGAAACGCTTGAACGAGCACGGCGGCATCCCGGTCGATTTGCTCCTTCTTGTCGATCCGACAACGCCACCCCCAATTCCCCCGAACGTCAGGCGCTGTGTGGATATTTACAAAAGCCATCCGGGGATGGACGCAATACCGTTCTTCCGCGGCGTCAAAGTCAGAGCGATCGATCCCGAACGGACTAGTGTGACCAACATTGATCTCCGTCATGCGAGCGTCGGATTTTCCACCGCGATCATCGATCATTTCAATATCGCTAAAATCCCCGGCGTGCAGGACATGGTCATCACCGAAATTGCGAAAACCTGTTTGCCGCGACCGCGCTGAATGATCGAGCGTTTCCCGCCGCTAGCTGCCGGTTGCTGTGTGCTGATTTATTGGGGCGCGGTGGTGAACAAGGCGCGTCGCGCACGACATGGTGTCAATCTCATTCCCCGCGAGCGCACCGGTCGATGGTTGCGCGTGATCTGGGTTCCTGTCGTCGTCGCGTGGTGCGCACAACCGTGGCTTGCGCTGCGAACACACCCAATTTCGTGGTGGCTCCAACCCGCCGCGGGAATTGCATGGACAATCGTCGGATTTCTTGGCGCCGCGCTGTGCGTTGTCGCTACTGTCGGGTCGTTTTCCTGCTGGCGGGAAATGGGAAAATCATGGCGGCTCGGCATCAACCCGAATGAAAAAACGAAGCTTGTGTTCAGCGGACCGTATCGGTTCGTGCGCCATCCGATCTACTCCTTATCGATTCTTCTCGCCGTCGGGACACTGGCGGCGGCGCCGACACCGCTGATGCTCACGACTGCGCTCGTCCATATTTTTCTGCTGCAAATCGAAGCCCGGCGTGAAGAGAAATATCTCGTGGAAAGACACGGCGATTCCTACGCGGAGTATCAAAAACACGTGGGCCGGTTTGTTCCGCGCCACATTTCGTGAGTTCTGCCAATCGCGAGTTTTTTTGCGGGCGCCGGTTGAATGATTTTCAAAGATTGATGCGCCGGTGGGCGGCGCTACACCCATACAACGCAGGCCATGTCATGCGAATCACCGGTGCAGCCAATTTGGAGCGCTGGCGCGGCGCCATCATCGCGGTATTGCGCGAAATCGGCCTCGAAGTGCCGAAGGATTTTCCGATCGAGATCAGCTCGCTCGAATTGAACCAAAAAATCGCGGAAGAACTGAATATGCCGTTTGCGGCCGAAAGTCTCCCGCTTCGCGCGTTCGTAGCCACGCATCCGAGCGGAGATCATTTCCTGGGGGTGATATTCGATCATTGGTTCGCCGACAGCCCATCCATTCGCCTGTTGATGCAGCGCTTTTTTTATGGCTATCGTGGTCGGGACGGCATGGAGAGTTTGCCGTCAATTCACTTCACCGAAAAATCCGGTGAAACCTTTGGCAAGGGTAACGGCATTCTCGACGGCTTCGAGGCGTTTCTTGCGTGTGTGCGAAACTACCTGCGACACCGGCGCGCGCATCGAGTCAAACTTCGCGATCCGCTCGATTTTCGAGCCGATTTTTTTTTGATGAGTTTGCCGAATGGATTGATTCACCAAATCCGTGCTGCTGCGAAAAAATGCGACGCCACGGTCAATGATTTGTTTCTCGCGGTCGCGGCGCAGGTTCTTGGCGAACGCACCGTGGCTGGGCGCGAGGGAAAATCGCAGCGACGTCTTCGCGCAAAACGGGATCGCGTCGGTCTCGCGGCGGCGGTTGATCTTCGTCCGCTTGCGGGCGGGGCACTCGACGATGTCTTCGGATTTTTTCTCAGTTATTTCACCGTCGTTCTAGCTTCTCCCGAGCGACGTCAATTAACGGAACTCGTGGCCGCAATCGCGCATCATACCGGCGCAATCAAGTCGAAAGCATACGCGATTCGATTCATCCTGAGCCTGCGCATCGCGCGTCTCGCTTGGGACGCTTTTCGTAAACCGCGCTCGAAAGCGCAGCTGTTTCAAAAAGGGCTACCGCTTCTCGCGGGTATATCGAACGTCAATCTAACCGGTTCGTGGATTGACCGCGCCGAAGCACTCAGGGATGGCTCTCCCCGCTTGGTTGATTACTTTCGCGTTTCTCCCGTCGGACCGCTCTTACCGCTCGTCTTTACGCTGAGCACAATTCGCGACCGGTTAACGCTGGGGCTGACTTTTCGGACAACGGCATTCTCTCGAAGCGAAGCGAAGCAAATAGGGAGTGAATTCGCGGTGCGGTTATTGAAGATTTAGACTGCGGCGGGTCGCCGCTAGCTTCGAATAAACCGTTCCGTGTGATAGTCTCACCTGCATGGGTGCGACGCTCTGGAAAATTGCGGGCCAGACGATCGACCTTTCGCGGCGAGGAATGATTATGGGGATCCTCAATGTGACGCCAGATTCGTTTTCTGACGGCGGCGAGTTCTTCACGACCGAGAAGGCCATCGAACATGGCTCGCGCATGGCCGCCGCCGGGGCACGGATTATCGACGTGGGAGGGGAATCGACCCGCCCCGGCGCGGAACCGGTTTCGGCAGAAGAGGAATTGGCGCGGGTCCTGCCGGTGATCGCGAAATTGCACGAGAAG
The DNA here is from genome assembly GCA_036385955.1 of Chthoniobacterales bacterium. Classification (GTDB taxonomy): domain Bacteria; phylum Verrucomicrobiota; class Verrucomicrobiia; order Chthoniobacterales; family UBA10450; genus AV80. The sequence continues at coordinate 61,417 of DASVJK010000015.1, forward strand.
GTCTCGGCGTTTATTTCGATCGACACGACCAAAGCTGCGGTCGCGCTCGGAGCGCTGGAAGCCGGAGCATCGATCATCAATGACGTGACCGGTGGACGCGCCGATCCCGAGATGATGAAGCTCGCGGCCGAAAAGAAAACCGCCTTTATCGTCATGCACATGCAAGGTACTCCGCGAACAATGCAAACGAATCCGCACTACGATGACGTCGTCACTGAGGTGGCTGATTTTTTTCGACAACAATATGCGCGCGCCATAGAGTGCGGCATTGATTCCATGGCCATCGCGTTTGATCCGGGAATTGGATTCGGTAAAACCGTTGAGCACAATCTCGAGTTGCTCTCCAACCTCCCACGTCTCCGGGTTCATGATCGGCCGATTGTGGTCGGCGTTTCACGCAAATCTTCCCTCGGCAAGATGATTGGATCGGCCCAGATGAGCGATCGCCTTGCGCCAACAATCGCTTTCACTGCGATGCTGCGCGAACGCGGTGCCAACGTCCTGCGGGTGCATGACGTCAAAGAAAACGCGGCTGCTTTGCGCGTCACGGAAAGACTTCTCGAAACCGCTAAATGACTCAGCAAATCGTTCAGCTCTGGATTGGAAAATGGAGAAGTCTCATCGAGATCATCCTGCTGAGTGTGGGGATTTACTATGGCTATCTCTACTTTCGCGGGACGCGTGGCGCCAAAGTCCTCACAGGTTTGGCGATCGTTTTTTTGACCCTGACGCTGATTTCACAACTACTGAATCTCGTTGTCATTGGCTGGATCATCCGCAGCTTTTCCGTCTTCCTGGCCGTTGCCCTTGTCGTGATTTTTCAACCGGAGCTGCGTCGCGGCCTGGCCGAGCTGGGCGGACACCCAATTTTTTCCCTCACGAGTGAAAAGCGCGAGACGGTGCACGATATCGCTGAGGCTGTAACCCAGCTGGCGAACAAGCAGTTCGGGGCGCTCATTGCGATTGAACGCGATACCTCAATTCGCGTTTACGAAGAGACCGGCGTGATCATCGATTCAGTTTTTTCGGTCGAGCTTCTCCTGACGCTCTTTCATCCGAAAGCCGCCCTGCATGATGGCGGAGTGATCGTGCGCAACGGACGCATTGCCGCCGCCGCTTGCATCTTCCCGGTAAGCCAGCGGGAAACACTCGATCGGAGCCTCGGTCTGCGACATCGCGCCGGTTTGGGAATCACTGAGGAATCAGATGCGATCGCGGTGGTTGTTTCGGAGGAGACCGGCGGGATTTCGATCTGCCACCGGCGGCGGATCGAGCGCAATTTTACTCCGGAAACATTCCGAAAGCGCATTGGCGAGATTCTCCTGCAAGGCACTTATGAAGAAACTGATCCTGAACAATTGGCGGGCGAAATTGATCTCCCTCCTACTCGCGACAACCCTTTGGTACCTCATCAAAAAGAACGTAGCAACGACACCCTCGCTGTCTGACGAGCCGGGGGGACAATCCGCTCTGACAGAGAAGCGCTAGCGCAAAAAACGCGCGAGATTCTCTTCTTCCCAGCGCCGCGCCCGCCGGTAACTCGGGAACTCGCGTTCGCGGCTGTAGAATTTTTCGGTGTGGACCCGTCGCCGGCCATCGGCCCCCACCTCATCCGGCACCACCGAGTGCAACATTTCGTGGTAAAGCACGTACTGGAGAAACCAAAGCGGAACAAAGGGCTGATCCAAAAGGGGATTGATCCGGATGACGCGGTCTTCTTCCTGAATTGTCCCGAAGATGAAATATTCCTTTGGACGTCGCTTTTGTCGTCGGCCCCACATCACTTTATATCCGCGTAAGCGACCACGGAAATGGTGCTCGTTCAGCCGATCGAAAATTGCGCGGAGATCGAAATATTTTCCTTCATGCTGCAGATTGAGTTGCCGCTGCATCGGCAATTTCGGGTGGGCTATTTTTCGTTTCGTTTTCTTTGCCATGATGCGTTCCCTAGATTGAAATAACCCCCAACCTACGAGCATTTTACTGGGCTTCGTCTGGGTTCACAAGTGAAGGCGTAGAAAAATTAATACATTCCTTCAAATAATTGGTAATCAGTGTGTTATATCACTGGATCTCGCAATTATGAGAAATAGCTGCGATATGAGAATCGGCTGGGCATTTCGGCTATGAAAAAGACTACAAAGCGTTGGAGGTCAGCGTAATGGCGTTGATTTCGTCGAAGCCTAAGTGGTCTGTAATTCTCCCTTCCGTGGGGCCCGGTTGGCGTCGACCACTTCGCTATTCGACGCACAAGCCGTGAGTCGACGAGGAATGCAAGGATGATCCCGTTTTACGGGAATCCAGAGTGCGCTTATACTCCGCCGCGCTCTCAACATGACACCGCTCCTGAGAAAATTGCTTGGCCTTAACTGGCTCCTGCTCGCGAACATGCTGGCCCTGGCGGTCTTCGGTGTTGTCGCGATATACAGCGCAACTTATATGCGCGAAGACTCTGTCTCCGCTGAGTTCTGGCGCAAGCAAGCCAATTGGGTGGCGGTTGGCTTTTTTGCCTTCATGGTCACAAGCCTGATTGATTATCGATGGATCCGCTGGGGCGCTCTCCCGATGTATCTAGCGGGCCTGGGCTTTTTGATTCTGACCAAATTCATGGGGACGAAAGTGTACGGGTCGCGCAGCTGGCTTCATCTGGGACCGATTAATTTTCAGCCGGCTCAGCTGGCGGTCGTCGCCGGAATTATGGTGCTCGCTTTGTTTCTTAGTCAGTTCCGCGAGATGCATCCCATGCTTCGGCTGCTGCTTTGCGGCGTAATTGTCGGGGCGCCGTGTCTTCTCATTCTGATGCAACCGGACTTGGGGGAGGTTATCATTTGGGGACCAGTTTTGCTGGCATTGTTATTCGTCGGTGGAATACCGCTTCGCTATTTGATTTGCATATTGCTCATTGTCGCGACTGCGATTCCCCTGGCCGCGAACCTTGGCTTGAAGGCGTACCAACAGGACCGCCTCACCGCATTCGTTCATCCGGAGATCGATCCGAGAGGTGCGTCGTGGGCGATCAATCAATCGCTCATTGCCATCGGCTCCGGCGGTTGGTCCGGAAAAGGGTTTAAGGCGCCCAATACGCAAATCGAACTCGGTTTCCTCCCCGCCACCGCCGTGCACAACGATTACATCTTCTCGGCCATCGGGGAACAATGGGGCTTCGTCGGGGGAATGTTTCTGATCGGCGCCTTCGGGCTGCTGATTTTGACCTGTCTCTTCGTCGCCTTTTTCGCCGGAGACCAATTTGGGCTCCTTCTCGTGATCGGAATTACCGCACTCATTTTCACCCACATTTTTCAGAACGTCGGAATGACCATTTCGATGCTGCCCATCACGGGTGTGCCGTTGCCGCTGATCAGTTACAGCGGTTCCTTCGTGCTTATGATTATGTTCGGCCTCGGAATCGTGAATAGCGTCTGGGTGCACCGAAACGCGCTGGAGCGCTGAGCTGAGACCGCGCCAAGGCCCCGCAGTTTACTTTCGCAGTCTGCGTCCCTAAAATCCGCGGCGCCGCATGGAAACTGATTACAAGGTCAAGCTCGAGATTTTCGAAGGTCCGCTCGATCTGCTGCTTTACCTGATCAAGCAAGACGAGATTAACATTTACGAAATCTCGCTCGAACGGATCACCAGCCAGTACCTCGAATATCTCCAGGCTTTCAAGGAGTTAAACATCGACATCGCGGGCGAATTCATCGTCATGGCTGCGAATCTGATTTACCTGAAAAGCCGCAGCCTCTTGCCGGTTGATCAGCAACCCCCTGACGAAGATGCGGCTGAGGATGATCCACGTTGGGACCTGATTCGGCAGCTGATCGAATACAAGAAATTTAAGGAAGCAGCCGCGCAATTACATATGCGCGCCTTGGAACAGGAGCGGATCTTCGAGCGCGCCGGAACCGGGTCTGGAGCAACCATCCTTGCACCTCATCCGCTTGGGGAAGTTGGCATTTTCCAATTGATCAACGCTCTCCAGACCGTCATCAAACGGGTGGAAGCCCGGGAAGATTTGCGCGAAATTTTCGGCGAGCATTTCACCGTCTCAGAGAAGATCGATTCAATCTTGCAGCGCGTCTCGGGTGGCGTGGCGTTGAAATTTTCAGAGCTGTTCGCCGAGATTGCGTCACGGGTTGAGATTGTCGTGACGTTTCTCGCGTTGCTTGAATTGATTCGTCTCAAACAGGTTTGGGTCACGCAAATGAATCCGTTCGACGAAATCGAGATCGCATCCACCTCGAACTAGCGAAACGGACGAAGCCCATGCCGCGAATTTTGATCGCCGGTTGCGGATACGTCGGGCAAGCAACCGCCGATCTTCTTCATGAGCGGGGATGGAAGGTCGAGGGATGGACGGCCTCCGCACAATCGTCCGGGCAACTTGCCGCCAAGCCGTACGCCGTCCGTTCCGTCGACATCACCAATCCCGCTGCGGTATCAGCCGCTCGCGAGGAATTCGATGTTGTCATTCAATGCGCGAGCTCTGGCGGTGGCGACGCGGAAGAATATCGTCGGATTTATTTGGAGGGGACGCGGACCCTCCTTCACGCTTTCCCGCGTACCAGTCTGCTTTTCACGAGCAGCACGAGCGTTTATGCCCAAAAACGTGGAGACATCGTGGATGAGACGAGTCCGGCCAATCCTGCTCACGAGAGAGGACAGATTTTGCGCGAAGCCGAAGAGCTTGTTCTTTCGCACAACGGAATGGTGGCGCGGCTGGGAGGAATTTATGGACCGGGTCGTTCTTTTCTTCTGCGCAAGTTTCTCGCAGGTGAAGCAGTGCTCGATGACGCAGATGATCGCTTTGTCAACCAGGCACATCGCGACGACATCGTGTCAGCATTGTTTCTTCTGGCGGAGCAGCGAGCCGATCTCGGACGCCAGATCTATAATGTGGTGGATGATCAACCAATCCTGGCGCGCGACGCTTACCAGTGGTTAAGCGCGAGCTTGCAGCGGTCTTTGCCAACGAGAAAGGTCGCCGCCGGGAGGAAGCGCGGAGACAGTAATAAGCGAGTATCTAATAGGAAGCTGCGCGCTCTCGGATGGGAGCCCCGTTACCCGAATTTTGTCGTCGCCATGACGGAAAGTGTCCTCCCAAGTTTCGGATTGGAGCGATAAAATCGGCCACTCGGGGCCGGTATGGAAGCTGCTCAGAAAAAATTCGTATGCGTCACATCAAACTCAGCGGTCGCGAGGCGACGGTCGTGCGCGCGATTGGCTTTACCGAAGCGATGATGGGCGCGGAGATTCACGATTACACCAACATGGAGGTCGAAGACGTGACCGACACGCTCAACAGCTTAATGTCGGCCGGGTACGTGGAGAGCGTCCCGTATTACGAAGAGGTGCAAATCGCAGAAATGCCTGTCACGGCGTTCGAATTGAATCCGGCTTACGTGCTGGAATTGAAGCAGGCGCTTTTTCGTCGATAGGTTCAGCCTTTTGCATTGGCTGAAACTGCGGTCTCCTTGGAGTCGCGCAAAGCATTACGCTCGCCGAAAAGCTGGCGGATGACCTCTTCCACGGGGAGTTCCTGGACATTGATATCGATCACGGCACACCCCTCGAGCACCTGACGGCAGGTTTCAGTCACTTTGGCGCGCGGCACCTTCAGCTGCACGGAAACCGGCGTCTGTGCGATGACTTCGCCTAATAACGAAAAGTCTCGTTCGCCGGCGTCCTGAAACGTCAGGCTGATAATCTTGTACCCGGAGAAGCGATCGATGATGGAATTGAGCGGTCCATCAAAAAAGATTTTGCCGTGATCGATAATGATGACGCGATCACAAAGCTCTTCAATGTCCTGCATGTAATGACTTGTCAGCATCGTCACAATCCGGTGCTCGGAGTTGTAGAGCCGCAGAAATTCGCGGACGCGCTTCTGACTCACGACATCGAGCCCGATGGTCGGTTCATCGAGGAAAAGGACGCGGGGCTCGTGGATGAGCGCCGAGATCAATTCCATCTTCATACGCTCGCCTAACGAAAGCTCGCGCACCATTACGTTCATCTTGTCCTGGACGTCCAGGAGCTCGCTCAAGCCGCCGACCACTTTCTTGAAACGGTCGCGCTCGATTCCGTAGATGGCGCGATTGAGTTCCAGCGATTCCTGCGCGGGAAGGTCCCACCAAAGCGCGTTCTTCTGTCCCATGAGCAGGCTAAACTGACGCTTCATTTCGTTGCGCCGTTCCCACGGAATGAAACCGAGCACGCGCGCATCGCCCGAGGTTGGATTGAGCAGGCCGGACAGCATCTTGAGGACGGTTGTTTTGCCGGCGCCGTTTGGCCCCAGGAACCCGACAAGCTCACCTTCTTCGATGGTAAATGAGACATCGTCTGCAGCGCGGGTCTCCTCATGTTTTCGCCTAACGAGTCCTTTGATCGACCCGCGCAGACCGCTTTCCTTCCGGTAGGTCCGGTATATCTTGGTCAGACCGCGTGATTCGATGACACTCATGTGCTTTGCCATGAGCGACCGCCCGCCGATTTCTCGACGTTCACGCGGCGCTCGATTGCGCTTTCGCGTCTTTCCGCTTCAGAAGCGGCAGGACCTTTTCCACGAGCGCGTCTGCCGTAATGCCGTGCTTCTTCCGAAGGATCGGTATCGTGCCGTGTTCGACAAACTGATCGGGCCAGCCAATCCGCACCACCGGCGTATTGATCATCTGGCTGTGCAGATGCTCCATCACGGCGCAGCCGAAACCGTTGTGCAAGACGTGGTCCTCGATCGTGCAGATGATGTCGACGCTGCGCGCAAAAAACTCCAGGGTTCCCGTGTCGAGCGGCTTGATCCAACGCGGATTGATGAGTGCGACCGAAATGCCTTTTTCTTCCAGCTTGCGCGCCGCTTCTTCCGCCACTTCGAACATGTTTCCCAATCCGAAAATGGCTACGTCACGGCCGTGTTGCACGACCTCGGCCTTGCCGATCTCGAGCAGTTTGGGAGACGCCTTGGGGACGGCACCTGTGCCAGGGCCACGCGGGTAACGAATGGCGATCGGTCCAGAATTGTAGTTGGCTATAGTCCAGAGCATGTCGACGAATTCATCTTCATTCTTCGGCTGCATGTGAACGAAATTGGGGATGTGCCGCAGATAGCCAATATCGAAAAGTCCGTGATGCGTCGGACCATCATCTCCGCTCAGTCCGGCGCGATCCATGCAAAGCGCGACGTTCAAATTCTGAAGCGCGATGTCGTGGATAATCATGTCGTAAGCGCGTTGCATGAAGGTCGAGTAAATGGTCAGAAACGGCTTCAGGCCCTGCGTGGCCAGACCGCAGGCGAAGAGCGCCGCATGTTCCTCCGCGATTCCGACATCGAAGTAACGCGTTGGATGTTGGGCCTGGAAAAATCCGAGACCTGTTCCGCTAGGCATGGCAGCGGTGATCGCGACAATTTTTTGATTTGAATCAGCAAATTTCGCCAGCGTCTTGCCCATGAGTTCCGAATAGGTTGGCGTGGCGGCCGCGGCGGTTTCGCCAGTGTCGGGGGCGAACTTTCCGAGACCATGGAATTTGTCGGGTTTCGCGATCGCCGGCTGATAGCCTTTCCCCTTCTTGGTCAGGATGTGCAGCAGGACCGGCTCGTCCTGGCTCTTGAGAAACTCGAATGTCTTCGTCAGCAGGGGAATATCATGGCCATCGATCGGGCCGTAGTACCGCAAGCCCAACTCCTCGAAGATCACGCTGGGTAGGAGCAAGTTCTTCACGCCCTCCTCGACTTTGTGCGCGAACTCGACCGCGCTGCGGCCCGCGACCGCTTCGATGAAACGCCGCGCTTTATCATGCAGGCCGGCGTAGGTCGGGTTGGCGACGATATTGTTCAGGTAACTCGCGATCGCGCCGACATTCTTGGCAATAGACCATTCGTTGTCGTTCAGCACGACGATGAAGCGCCGCGTTTGCGACTTCGCGTTGTTGAGCGCTTCATAACTTATCCCGCAAGTGAAGGCGGCATCTCCGGCCACGACGACGACATTCTCATTTCCGCCGCGAAGATCACGGCCGACCGCCATCCCCAACCCCGCGGATAAGGCCGTGCCCGCGTGTCCGGCGCCGTAGCAATCATGTTCGCTCTCGGTCCGGAGCAAAAAGCCGTTCAACCCCTGGTATTGCCGCATCGTGCCGATTCGGTCGAGACGGCCCGTAAACATCTTGTGGACGTAACCCTGGTGGCTGACGTCGAAGACAAATCTGTCCTTGGGGGTTTCGAAGACGCGATGCAGAGCGATCGTCAGCTCGACGACGCCGAGGTTCGGACCGAGGTGGCCGCCGGTTTGCGACAAGACCTTTATCAGCTCATCGCGCACTTCCTGTGCGAGCTGCGGCAGATCCTGCTCGCGCAGAGCTTTTACGTCCGCCGGAGAATGGATGCCATCGAGCAGTCGCGTGGAGCTCGTTGGCTCAGAAGAGTCTGACTTCGTCATTTGCGGTTTCTCCTTTTTCGTCCGATTTCGCAACGCGCTCTTTTTCAACCGTCGGTTCGAAATCCTTTACGATCGGCTTGCCTGCAGTGTTGCGGGTGATGATTTCAATTCTTTGCTCTGCGCTGGCCAGGCGTTCCTGACAAACCTTCACCAGCTTCATTCCTTCTTCGTAACGCACAATGAGCTCTTCCAGCATCATTTTACCAGACTCCATTTGTTCTACGATTTCCTCGAGCCGATCCATGGCGCCTTCGAAATTTTGCCCTGGTTCGGTTTTCTTTGCGGTCGGCATAGGAAAGCTGAAGCAATTAAGCATAGGGACGGTGGATAAAAAGCGCGACTTCTGCCAGAACGGGGTGTTTCATCGCAGTAATTTCCTCGAATTGCTGGTGGAGAAACCCGAGGGAAATGCACTGACAAACTGGTTCAATTCCTGCTCATGTTTTTTATCCAGAATCTATTGCCTCCTCAGCAAACTGAGGCTCTTCTGCGGCTGCGGCTCTAATATTATGAGGCGTTTGTTTCAATACGCGGGACGCTCGGCGGCAGTAGTGGGCGCGTTGTGTTTGTTCGCCGCGCCGGCTCACGCCATCTCGCGCACGGTCAACCTCTCCACACGCATGGTGGTGCAGACGGGCGACAATGTCCTGATCGGCGGCTTCATCGTTGATGGCACCGGCCAGAAAAGGATTGCGCTGCGGGCCATGGGGCCATCGCTCCCGGTTCCGGGCAGGCTGAGCGATCCGCTGCTTGAATTGCACGATGCCTCCGGCCATTTGGTTGTCTCGAACGACAACTGGCGCACGACTCAGCAAGACGAAATCATCGCGGCAGGTCTCGCGCCGTCGAACGATCTCGAATCCGTTATCATCACGACAATCACCCCGGGCGCGTACACCGCGATCGTAAAGGGTGTGAACGATGTGACCGGTGTTGGGCTGGTGGAGCTGTACGATCTTGATCCTGATGACACGCCGTCTCGCCTCGCGAACATTTCCACCCGCGGCAATGTCCTCACGGATGACAATGTGATGATTGGCGGCTTCATCGTGCGTGGCGATGTGTCGAAGAAAATGATCATCCGCGCAAGAGGTCCATCGATTTTCCTCAACGGCATTCCGATCCCGGACAGTTTGTCGGACCCGATGCTCGAATTGCACGATGGCAACGGGACGCTCATCGCCCAGAATGATAACTGGCGCTCGACGCAAGAAGCGGAAATCAACGCGACCACTCTTGCCCCCACGGACGACCGCGAACCCGCGCTCATCGCCATGCTCGCGCAAGGCAATTACACAGCGATCGTACGGGGCGCGCATAACACCAGCGGCATCGCGCTGCTGGAAATGTACGATCTCGACCAGCCGCCGCAGGCCGACGGTTCGACGCTGTATCTCGCGCAATTGCGTCCGTTAAGTGGGGTTGCCTCCGGCGGCTCGGGCACCGCCATTCTGCGTCTCGCCGCTGACGAGTTGTCAGCCGTTGTTTCCTTCCAATACTCAAACCTTTCGTCGCCGATCAGCGGCATCGGCATTTACAGCTTGGACGGCCAGCTTCTTTTCGATGTCTCGGTATCCCTGCCGCTGCCAGACGGTTCCTACGTCTGGACTTTCAGACCGCGCGGGACCTACACGGTGGCCGATATCATCGCGGCGATCAGAGCGGGGCAACTTACGTTCCTGATCCAAACTTCCGGGCATCCCGCGGGAGAAATCAGCGGCTTCTTTAATTTGTTTACTGGTGGTCAACCTGGGCCGACGCCGACTCCGCCGCCGCCACTGCCTTCCGGGACCCCCGCCGCCGCAGACGCGGGCAGGTTCCTTTCTCAGTCAACTTTCGGCGTCACGGATGCCTTGATCTCCCAGGTTCAGAGCCAGGGTTTCGATAATTTCCTCAATCAACAATTTGCGGTGCCGATATCGTCGCATCTGGCGTTCGTCGATGCATCGGGCGTCAATCCCCCGACGATCACCCAAACCAATGACGCCTGGTGGACCTACGCGATCTCTGCGCCCGACCAACTACGGCAGCGAGTCGCCTTCGCCTTGAGCGAACACTTTGTCGTCTCGCTCAATAGCGCCGGTTTGGGAAACAAGCCTTATGCCCTTCCGGCTTACTTTGACGTGCTGGTCAAAGACGCGTTTGGAAATTTTCGGCAGCTTCTCGAGGAGATCACCTTGAATCCGGGGATGGGGGCCTATCTGAACATGCTTCAGAACGATAAGGCGAATGCCTCCGGAACGAGACGGCCTAACGAGAACTACGCCCGTGAAGTCATGCAGCTTTTTTCTATCGGTCTTTACGACCTCAATCTCGATGGAAGTTTGACGCTCAGTTCGAGTGGATTCCCGATCGTGACGTATAATCAGGATGCGATCCTTGGAACGGCGGCGGTTTTCACCGGCTGGACTTATCACCAGACTGGAACTCCCGTCTTCTATCCCGGGGTGCAAGACTGGCGTAATCCGATGGTCAATGTCCCAAGCCATCATTCCCCGGACGCGAAAACAATCTTGAACGGCGTCACTCTTCCCGCCGGGCAAACCGCCGCGCAGGACTTAAGAACGACCTTGGACACAATTTTCAATCATCCGAATGTCGGTCCTTTTTTCTGCCGGGAGTTGATTCAGCGGCTCGTCACGAGTAACCCGAGCCCTGGCTATGTTTATCGAGTCGCTTCGGTTTTCAATAATAACGGACAGGGCGTTCGCGGTGATTTGAAGGCCGTGGTACGCGCGATCCTGATGGATTACGACGCGCGCGGCAGCGCCAGGACGGAGCAGGGAGCGGGCAAGCAACGCGAGCCGGTTATTCGTCTGACGAATCTCTTACGCGCTTTCAACGCCTCATCGCCCGATGGGAAATTCTCGATCCGGAACGCGGATGCGAATTTCGCCGAAGAAGCGATGCATTCGCCCACGGTTTTCAATTTCTTTTCACCCGATTATGCGGCGCCTGGCGCGATCGCAGAGGCCGGTCTGAGAAGTCCGGAATTCGAGATCACAACAGAGACAACAGTTGTGACCATTGCGAATTATCTCAGAACGGCGATCTACGGTTCACTCGGGCCTTCCAGCGACAGAATCACGTTAAGTCTTTCGAACGAACAGGCGCTGGCCGCTAACCCGACGCAATTGGTGGATCATCTCAATTCCTTGCTGATGGCCGGCAGCATGTCTGCGGCGATGCGCACCATTTTGATCAATGCCATTACCCAGATCCCCGCGAACAATCCCGCAGAGCGCACCAAGACCGCCCTCTATCTCGTGATCAATTCGCCCGAATTCACCATCGACAAATAGTTATGTACGCACCTACCCGCCGCACCTTCATTCGCCAGGCTGCTTGCGCCGCGCTCACCACCTCGGGATTGCTCAATACCGTCTTCGATCTCCGAAGGCTGAGCGCCGCTCCGATCGCCGACACGGGTGATTATAAGGCGCTGGTTTGCCTGTTCCTATATGGCGGCAACGATGCGAACAATGTCATCATCCCCCATGATGCGAGCGGTTACGCTTCCTACGCTGACGCGCGAGGTATTCTCGCGATCCCGCAGGCATTGCTTCTTCCACTCACTTTGCAAAACGGCGACGGCCGCGACTTTGGTTTTCATCCGAACCTACCGGAATTGCAGGCCCTTTTTAACCAAGGGCACCTTGGGATCGTTTCGAATGTGGGCACGCTTGTCGCGCCCATCACCCGCGCACAATATCTCTCTGGCGGGGCCGCTGTTCCGCCGCAGCTCTTCTCTCATGCCGACCAATCGGTGCAGTGGCAGACCTCGGTCCCTGATCAACCATCTCGCACGGGCTGGGGGGGACGGATGGCGGATGTGCTTGAGTCGCTCAACAGCGGTTCAAATATTTCTCTCTCCATCTCGATCGCGGGGACAAATACTTTCGAAGTCGGCAACACCGTAATCCCATACAACGTTTCGTCTGACGGAAGCGTTGGCCTGACGGGGTTCGATGGCAGCGCGAATGCCAACGTGCGTTTGCAAGCCTTCAGGGATCTCCTGGCGTTGCCGCATAACAATTTATTCGAGCAGGCTTATTCCGACACGGTCTTGCGTTCCATCGCCGCGAACGATCTGCTCACGTCCGCTCTCGCCGGTGTCCCACCGCTGCAAACCGTTTTCCCCACGACCGCGCTCGCCAAACAGCTGAATATGGTTGCCCGGCTCATTGCCGCGCGAACCAATCTCGCGATGCGCCGGCAGATTTTTTTCTGTTCGGTCGGCGGTTATGATACCCATGGCGATCAGCTCACCGGCCAGGCCAATTTGTTCACGGAACTCAGCCAGGCCCTGAACGCATTTTATTCCGCGACCGCCGAGCTGGGCGTCGCGCAGCAAGTGACCGCTTTCACCGCTTCGGACTTTGGTCGCACCTTCCCTACGAACGGTTCCGGATCCGACCATGGCTGGGGCAGCCATCAATTTGTCCTCGGCGGCGCGGTCCAAGGCGGTCGATTGTTTGGAACATTCCCGACACTCGCCGTCAACGGACCGGACGATACCGGACAAGGCCGCTGGATCCCGACAACCTCGGTGGATGAATTGTCCGCGACACTGGCAACATGGTTCGGAGTGAGCAGTTCGGACTTGCCGACTGTGCTGCCGAATATCGGACGGTTCGCTCATCCGAATCTCGGAATCTTCGGTTAGGCTCCGGCCGAATTATTGTTGGAGGGACGAGCTCCGTCTCATCCTCGGAATTTCGTGCCCGCTTGACGCTTGCGCGAATCCGCCGATAGGCGAATTACTGAATTCGAATCTATGGCGAAAACGTTGAACTGGATTGCAAAACAAGATGCCCGGCATCGGCTCGTCATTTCGCTCCTTGCCGCCGGGCTCGTTTGGTTTGGCCTGCATGGCCGGGTCCAACCTTCGACCCAATCAATCGCCACGTGGGACGTTTTCGCATTGTGCGTTCTTGTCCTGTCCTGGCTGACGATCATAACCACGCCGCCGCACAAACTTCGCTCGCGGGCGCAGGAGCAGGATGTCAGTCGCACAGTCATTTTTGTTTTCGTTGTCCTGGCAGCGTGTGCCGGCTTGTTCGCGGTCGGTTTTCTTTTTTTCGCCAACAAGAGCGTGCAACGTCCCCACATCATTCTGCACCTGTTGATGAGTCTAGTCGCGGTCGTTTCCTCCTGGTTACTGGTCCATACGGTTTTCGGCCTCCGTTACGCGCACACGTATTATGGCGATCCTGATGGCCCGGCCGGGCCGCAGCAACACGCGGGCGGGCTTGATTTTCCTGGGGGCCGGTCGCCCGACTACATGGATTTTGCTTACTTCTCGTTCGTCATTGGCATGACATTCCAAGTCTCGGACGTGCAGATTACTTCGCGTGAATTGCGACAACTGGTGCTTTTGCACGGGATGCTCTCGTTTGGATTCAATACCGTGATTCTTGCCCTGACGATCAACACCATCTCAACCCTGATCTGACACGTTTCGCGCGCTCAGGCGCTTCTGGCACAACCGATGCTAGGTCAACTCCAGAGTGAATGCCGCGCGATGAAGTTTCTAAAAAAGATATTGCTGGTCGATCACGAGCCGAAAGTGACGGAGCTCGTTAGGCGTGCGCTCGAAAGCACGGGCAAATATCTCATAAAGGTCGAACGGGATAGCCGGCTCGCCTTGCACGCGGCGCCTTGGTTTTTGCCTGATCTTATTTTGCTCGATGCGGCGAAGGCCGAGTCGGAGGGCGAGGACGTAAATCGCCAGCTGAAGTCCGACCCAGCGCTGAAGGACACGCCGTTTCTTTTTCTGAGCGGGAACGCGGCTTCGGAAAAGAAAGTGATGACCGGTGGATTCCTTAGCGGATACAGCTTCCTCGCGACCGCCGTTTCGTTGGACGACCTCATCCGCTACGTGGATGAAATGTTGAATCCTGCGCCGGCTGCACCGGCTGCTCGAGTGCGGGTCAGGGCGACTCGTTAGGCCCAGGCGCTGATCTACGTGATCGCCTTGCGGTAAGCGGCGGCGTCTTTCAACTGTTTGATGTCGTCCGGGGAATCCATCTTCAGAACGAAGATCCAGCCTTCGCCGAATGGATCCGTGTTGATCAAGGCGGGGTTGCCTTCCAGCGCTTTGTTCACTTCCACGACGGTACCCTTAAGCGGCGCGTAAATGTCACTGGCCGCTTTCACGGATTCAACGACCGCGATCTGTCCGCGGGCCTCCGCCTGGGCGCCGACTTTCGGCAACTCGACGTAAACGACGTCGGTCAGCTCGGCTTGCGCATGATCGGTGATGCCGACACGCGCATTCTGGTCTTCTTGGCGGACCCATTCGTGCGACTCAGTGTAAAAAAGATCGTCGGGAACATTCATGATTTTTTGTAGAGTGGTTTCTTCTCGACGGTGGCGGGAAATTTCTGCCCGCGAATTTCGATCTCGATCTCCGTGCCGACGCGAGCGTGCTGCGTGGGAAGGTAAGCCATCCCGATCCCCTGATTCAAGCTCGGCGATAGGGTGCCGCTCGTGGCTTCTCCGATCTGTTCGCCGCCGCGCCAAACCAAATAATGCGGACGCGGCGGCGGTCCTTTGCTTTTCATGCGAAAGGGGACGAGCCGGTTAGCTGTTCCAGTTTCCTTTGCTTTTACGAGCTCTTCGCGGCCGATGAATTTCGGCTTTTTCAGATCGACGAAAAAACCCAGGCCGGCTTCGATCGGGTTGTGCTCTGGGGAAAGATCCGAGCCGTTCAGCGGATAGCACATCTCGAGACGCAGCGTGTCACGCGCGCCCAGACCGCAGGGGCGAATGCCAAGCGCTTTTCCCTTGTCGAGCACTTCATTCCACACCATCGCGGCGTCCTTCGCAGGGAAGAAAACCTCCACGCCATCTTCGCCGGTATACCCGGTGCGCGCGATCAAAAGTTCCTTTCCTTTGCGTGCCAGATCGACAATAGCGTTGCGCGGCGGGAGATCGACATCGTCGCCAAGAATGGAATGGAAAAGATCGACAACGCGTGGGCCCTGGATTGCCAGCCCACCGTAATCGGCGCTGCGATTAGAAAGAGAGATATCGTTCGGACGATGTCGCTCCAGCCAGGCTAAGTCTTCATTCGTGCGCGACGCGTTGACCACCAAAAGGAATTCCTCCGGAGCTGTACGATAAACGATCAGGTCGTCGATGATTCCGCCGCTCTCGTTCAGTAGAAACGTATACTGACCGGTGCCGACTTCGAGTTTCTGGGTGTTGTTGGTGAGCATCTCGTTGAGCCAGGCGCCCGCGGTCGGGCCCGTCGCGACCAGTTGGCCCATGTGCGAAATATCGAAGACGCCGACGTTGTTTCGCACCGCCTGGTGTTCGTCCATGATGCTCGAGTATTGCACCGGCATGATCCAGTCGCCGAACGGGATCATCTTCGCGCCGAGCCGCACATGCTCCTCGTAGAGCGGCGTTTTTTTCTGCGCGGCATCACTCACGGGCGTCATCCTAGACGCCGCAACTTTAGTGTCAACGCAGGTAGGGGGGGGTTGACCTCAATCGCCCGCGGGCGGTTCCCTGAGCCGTCCATACGTGTGAGGTTTCAATAGGTTGTTCATGCGACTGGGAATTGAGAAGCTGGAGTCGTGCAAACAAACAACGACCCAATCCCAGCGCATGAAGCTTCACCTTAATGCTCGATTAACGCCGCGGAGTCGAGCGAG
>DASVJK010000016.1:0-59052 GCA_036385955.1 Chthoniobacterales bacterium
CAAAAGCGTCCGTACGGGCCGGGAACCTTAGGGAGCACGATCTGATCGAAAATACCGACCACAGACCGCTTCTGCGTTCCCTGCTCCAGAATGGAGGCGTCGGACATGAGAATCGCAGGGATGGCTCCGGGCTCAGATTTAAGGGGCATGTGGGACTGGAACTGTGAGCGGGGTTGATACCGACCTCAAGGCGAAAATGAGTTGCTAATAAAAATCACATTCAAATGTCTTGCTTGAGTGAGCCTCTTGCAGACCCTTATTTTCCGCTACGTATCCAACTGGTTAACAGTCGGTCAAGTAGACCGGAAAAGTTAGATTCTCGGCCCTTGGCCGTGTCCACGTTCTCTTTCGTTAGCGTCACGGTGTAGACGGCCTTCCCCATCGGTTTGCGGCCCGATCCCTTCCGCTTCCCGCCCCGTTTTGTTTCAGTTTCCATTTGAAAAAATAAATACTTTTTCTATTGACGTGTTTGAATATATACATATTCTTTCAAGCAATCAACCACGCATATGGCAAACAAACGACTCTCTAAAGAAAAGCAGGTTTTGGTTTTGGCGGCGCTTTGCGAAGGGATGCCGGTCAACGCGACTGCGCGAATGTTCAAGGTCGGCAAGCACGCCATTATCCGCGTGATTCGCGAGACGGGCGAAGCGTTCGCGGATTATATGGACGCGAATTTCCGCGATCTGCCGTGCCTGCGAATCGAGATGGACGAACAGTGGCAATACGTGGGCTGCCATGCTGGACGGATGAGCGTGCCAGAACCGGGGAAAGGTGATTACTGGCTTTGGGCGGGCGTTGATGCCGACACCAAACTTCTCTTGTCGCATCTGGTAGGGAAACGTGATTCTGAAACTGGCTGGATGTTCGTGAAAGATGTGAGCGAGCGAGTCCGCAAACCAGTTCAGATCGCGACCGATCAACTGCCGGGATATCAATGGCACATTCGGCAACATTTCGGGTACGAGGGATATTCATATGGAACAAAGACAAAGATTTTCGGCGACCCGATGCTGGCTGACGGCACGCTAGCGCGTCTTTCGCGGAACGAGGGCGTTCGCAGGATGCAGACAGCGGAGCGGAAAGCGGTCGTAGGCTCGCCGGATTTAGAAAGCCTCACGACTTCCCACATCGAGCGGGCATTTCTGACCGTGCGGCAGGAATTGAAACGTTTCCAGCGCAAGGACCTTGGCTACAGCAAGGACCTCGCGATGCACAAACACGCGGTTGCGCTTTTACTGGGCGTTTATAACTTCGTGCGGAAACACGCTACGCTCGCTACAACGCCAGCGGTCGCGGCAGGGCTTGAAGAGAAGCCCTGGAGTTTAGAACGTGTCGTGGAAATGACCGAAGCCTACTGGCAGCCTAAGTTGGTCATGCTGAAAAAAGAAAAGGCATGGCAGCGCCGGTTGGCCGAAGATCAAATGTTCGCCGATGCCTTGGCTGAAAAACCATAATGCGAAACGACACCAACGCCCTTCGTTAGGCTTTCTCGTTTTTGCTTTCCTTTTCTCAATTCTGAAATATTCTCCGCCCTGCGACTATGGCTAAGATCATCATTATAGACGACGAGCCCGCAATGGTGGAGGTCATTGTGACGCTGTGCCGGGACAAAGGGCACCAGGTTTTCCCCTTCAATTCCGCGACCAAAGCTGTCGAGCAGCTCGACGCAATCGGCCCCCAGGTGGTCATCGCGGACATCAAGATGGAGACAATGACGGGCTTCGATGTCCTCCGTCATATTCGTGAACACCATCGTCAGACCGCCGTCATCCTAATTACCGCCTACGCGTCGGTCGAAACCGCAGTCGAGGCGATGAAGATGGGCGCCTACGATTACGTCACCAAACCGTTCAAGATCGACGAATTGCAGATGACGGTGCAGCGGGCGCTCGATTATCAGGCGGCGCTGCGCGAGAATGTTTATCTACGCAAGGAGCTGAAGAATCGCTATCGGTTTGAGAATATCATCGGCACCAGCCGGAAAATGCAGCTCGTCTATAACCTGATCAACAAGGTCGCGGACACCGACAGCACGGTTTTGATCCAGGGTGAGAGCGGGACCGGGAAAGAACTCGTCGCGCGCGGATTGCACTTCAACAGCAACCGGCAGCATCATCCGTTCGTCGCGATCAACTGCAGCGCGTTACCGGAAAACCTGCTCGAATCAGAATTGTTCGGCCACAAGAAGGGCGCATTTACGGGCGCCGTAGCCGATAAGCGCGGACTGTTTGAAGAAGCGAATCTCGGGACGATTTTTCTCGATGAGGTCAACTCGATGGCGCCGCCGTTGCAGACAAAACTTCTCCGTGTCCTGCAGGAACGCGAAGTCCGGCGCGTGGGCGACAACAAAAGCATTCCCGTGAATGTTCGCGTTGTCGGCGCAACCAACGAGGTCCTCCAAGGCAAGATGAAGGACGGCTCGTTCCGAGAGGATCTTTATTACCGGCTGGCGGTCATCCCGGTCGAAATCCCGCCGCTGCGGGAGCGGCTTGAAGATGTTCCCCTGCTCGTGAACCACTTTTTGCAAAAACAAGCGAGCGCAGCCGGCGGAGAACCGAAGAAGATCGATCCGAAAGCGGTCGATATTCTCTGCCACTACGATTACCCCGGCAATGTGCGCGAACTCGAGAACGCGATCGAGCGCGCTTGCGCATTATGCGATGAAGACATTATTTTGGCGACCGACCTGCCGCCGCAAATTGTGGCCGCCGCGCAAGGCGAGAAAGCAGAGCAGGCGATCGCCGCGATGCCGGTCGGCCAAACACTCGACGAATTCATCCAGCAACAGGAGCGCGGATATATCGACGCCACTCTGAACCATTGCGGCGGTTCGCGCGAAAAGGCCGCGAGCATGCTTGGCATCAGCATGGCCACGCTCTATCGGAAAGTGGAACCGAAGAACAAAAAGTAGCCTCTCTACTTGGTTCCCAGCGGCCAAAATCCTGGGCAAATTTCGGGCGTGGCAGCGGACGGTCTTTGTGAAAATTTCGGACCAAATGGATATCGCATTCGAGACTTCGCGAACTCTTAAGCACTCATGGTTCGCCTGGTTCTGTCTTTCTCTTGGCTCTCTGGCCGCGGCCAGCGTTTCCGCCGCGGAGCAGCCATCACCGAGCACGCGAGAGATGGAGCGCATCAACTGGATGGAGTTCCGCGAATGGGTTCCGGGCAAGATTAGCACCGTCCTCCTGCCGCTCGGGACGATTGAACCCCACGGAGTCACTGCGAATGGTGCCGACATTCTTGCTCCGGTCGCCATCGCTAAAGCGATCGCACCACGGCTAAACGCCATGATTGCTCCGGCCATCCCCTATGGATTTACCGGTGTGATGGATGCCTACCCAGGAAGCTTTACAGTCCCAGAGGACGCTTATCGCGTCTACGTTCGTGCTGTCCTAGTCGGGCTGGCGAAAAATAAATTCAAAAACATCATTCTCATTAACGGGCATGGCGGCGGGCAGACCGCAATTCTAACGGCACTGGCACAGGACGTCGGCCGGGAGACGGGTACGCGAATGCTGGTGGTGAATTGGTGGTCATACTGCTCCGACGTAACCGTTGAAGTCTTCGGCGAAGATGGAGGTCACGCGGCCGAGAACGAGAACGCCTTCATCATGGCGATCGATCCGTCACTCGTTCATCCCGAGCGCTACAATAAGGACATGGTGACGGCGAACCCTTCGCCTGGAACGTGGAGCGCGTACCCGAATCCGTCGAGCATTACGCTTTACAAGGACGGGCAGGGTTATCTGAAATTCGACCTCGCCAAGGCGAAAACCTATTTCGCAAAAGTTAATGAGAAACTGACGCGACTAATTCAGGAAACGATCCGCAAGTGGGACCTGGCCGGGCTTTGACGAGCCGGCAAAGGAATCGGACGCTAACTGCGTTTCGTATAGATTCTGATCTGGTCGGCCGCTTTTTCCAATTCGTCCAACTGTTCCAGGGTCGCTGCTTGTTTCCGCAGCGTTTCTTCATTCGCCGCCTTCATCTCCTGCAACATTTTCAGCGCTGCTTGAATTGAACCAGAGTTCTCGGGCGCCGCAGGCGCCCGCAATGGTGTGACCGCTGGCGTCGCAGCCGGGACGATCACTGGCATCGGCGATTGCGCAGGCAGCATGCCGGCGAGCGCGAAGGTAGCCAGAATCGACAAGGTTATGGCGCGCATATTATCTCTTGCCTCCCGCTCTGGTTGAGTAGATTCGCGCCACTCGAAGGTATTCCACGATCGTGGCGAGCTTCGCATCAATCTTTGCTTGGTTCTCCGCGATCGCGACCTGCTGGTTTTGCACTTCTTTGGCGACCGCGAGGACTTGCTGTTCCTGTTGCTGACTTGCGCTCGGAGCCTCGGCCGCGGGGGCGGCCACGAGCAGGGTCAAGGAGAAAAAGACAGTGAGAGCTGGAAGGCGTTTCATGGTGCAAAATCGGTTCACCTCTCTTGAGAGCAAGTCGTATTCCGTCCGCAATTGGTACCGGCGAGAAAGCATTTCACGAGGGTGCGCGGCGCGGTAATTGCTTGCTTTTAGGCCCTTCCACCGCTTAGCGTCGGTAACCATGGCCGGCCCCGGGATGCATCAATCGCAAAACCTCTCGCTTCAGCAGGTTCTTGCGCCTCAGCTCCAGCAAAGCCTGCTCATCCTGCAGGCGCCGCTTCTCGAACTCCGCAACCTGGTCCAGCAGGAAATGGAAACCAATCCGGTTCTGGAAGAACTCGCAACCGAACCGAACGCGGATGGCTCCGAGGAACCACCGACGCCGACCGCGGACGAGGAGTTCAAGGCCGAGTTCGATCAGCTGGCGAAACTGGATGATGAGTGGCGCGATTACATGGCGCAATCGGGCAGCTACAGCGCCCGTTCGCAAGACGATGAGGAAAAACGCCAGTTCTTCTTCGATTCCATCGCGACGCAAGAAACGCTTCAACAACACCTCATGGGTCAGCTCAACCAGGCAGCGCTGGACGCGGATGATCGGAAAACGGCTGAGCTCATCATCGGCAACATCGACGACAACGGCTTCCTCCAGGTCACGCCAGAAGACATGTCACTCAATACCGGCATCGCGCAGGATGATTTCGAGACGATGCTCCTGCTCATCCAGAGCTTTTACCCGCCCGGTGTCGGCGCGCGCGATTTGCGCGAGTGCTTACTCATTCAACTGAAGCGGGCCGGGAAACAAGCCAGCCTCGAATACAAGATCATCCAGGATCACATGCAGGACCTGGGCAAACGGCGCTTTCCCGAGATCGCGCGCCGCATGGGCATCAGCGTCGAGCAAATTCAGAAATGCGCGAACAACATCGCCCAGCTTGACCCGCGGCCGGGGCAGATTTTCGCAGCCGCCCCGCAGAATTACGTCCTGCCCGATGTGACCGTCGAGAAAATCGACGGCCAATACCAAGTCATCCTGAACGGCGAACAAATCCCGCACCTGCGCATCAGCAACACCTACAAAGACATCATGTCGCAAGACGGCAATGGCAGCGAAGTGAAGGATTACATCCGGGACAAAATCCGCAGCGGCAAATTCCTGATCAAATCAATCCATCAGCGACAACAAACGATTTCGAATATCGCGCACCAGATTGTCCTGCGGCAAAAAGAGTTCCTTGACCATGGCACCGCCCATCTGAAACCGATGACCATGGTGCAGATCGCCGACATCGTTGGAGTGCATGAGACGACCGTCAGCCGCGCCATCTCCGGAAAGTACATGTCCACGCCTCAGGGCGTCTTCGAGATGAAGTATTTCTTTACGCCGGGATATCAAACCTCCAGCGGCGAATCGATGAGCAACACCAGCGTGAAAGAAGCGATCATGGACCTGGTCAAAAACGAGGATTCGGCCTCGCCCCTAAGCGACAAGGAAATTGTCGAAATCCTGAGCGAACGCGGCATTCCTATCGCCCGCCGCACCGTCGCGAAATACCGCACCGAGCTAAATATCCTGCCGAGCAACATGCGGCGGAAGTACTAGATCGCGTTTCTTCATGAACGCATCGCTCCGCGCTGCCGTCATTGCCGAATGGCGTGGATTGCCGGCGAACAAGACGCGCCCCGATCGCTGGCAGGCGCCGGGAGATCTACTCCCGAAGCTCATGCAGCAGCTCGGCTTGAGTGAGCGCCTCCGCGAAACTGAAGTGATCGACGCCTGGAAAGCAATCGTCGGTGAATTCATCGCGGCTCATTCATCTCCGGTCAATTTGCGTGGCGGCGTTCTGTCAGTGCGAGTGCTTCAGCCCGCCTTGCACTATCAATTCGAGCAAATCTCGAAGGCTGAGATCCTGCGCAAACTGAAACAGCGCTTTGGGGGTAAAATTATTCGCGAGATCCGATTTCGCGTCGGATAAGCGCTACCTTTTTAATAGCGTGTTCATTCGCCAAATTTTCATTTCACGCGGGCACAACTATTTCGGACACCATGCGCGGGCGCCGGATGACTACGCACTGGTCGAAGTACCGCGGATCGATTGCGTCGCCGGTCATGGAATTCGCGGAGATCGTTTTTACGACTACAGGGAGAATTACAAGGGACAGATCACCTTCTTCTCTTCCGAAATTTTCGAAAAGCTCGTCCGGAATTTTGGCCCAACGAGTAAGTCGCCCGGAGTGCTGCGGCGAAACGTCCTCGTCTCCGGCATCGATCTGAACGAGTTGATTGGCGAAGAATTTGCAATCCAGGGCGTTCGCCTTCGGGGAACCGGTCATTGCAAACCCTGCTATTGGCTGGATCAGGCATTTGCGCCGGGCACAGAGGATTTCCTCGAAGGGAATGGAGGATTGCGCGCGCAGATCCTGACCGACGGCGCCATCGCCGTGGGCGAGGCGCAACTCGTTCTCGCGGAACCGCGGCTGATACCGTGACGTCTATGGCCCGGACTGCTCGGTCAGTCGCGCCTTGAACGTCAATTCCGCAATGCCGGACTTGTCCAAGTCTCCCAAACCGGACGCAACCATGCGGTCGTATTGCGCCTTCGTCTCGCGCGCCAGCGGGAGATCCAGTCCGCTCTCCTCCGCGAGATGAAGCGCGATCCCACTGTCCTTGGCCGCATGCGCCGCGGAAAAGAAACACGCATGATCTCGATTCTGCATGTCTTCGCCGTCCGTTTGGAGAACACGCGACGCCGCGCCGGTTTGCGAAAACACTTCACGCAGCATCGTTAGGTCGAGTCCGAGCGCGTCGCCCAGGCCGAGCCCTTCCGCGAGTCCCGCGGTGTTAATGTTCATCACCATGTTCACCAGCGCTTTCACCCTCGCGGCCTCGCCAGACTTTCCGATGTAGTGAAGCGACGCGCTCAATTCCTTCAGGATCGGTTCGGCGCGCCGGAAGTTTTCTTCGCGGCCGCCGCACATCAGATAAAGCGAACCTTCACGTGCCTGCGTGATGCTGGAAGCCATGCAAGCTTCCAGCGACGCCGCCCCGGCGGCTTCCGCCAATCGCTCGACTTCCACATGGATCTCCGGCGTGACGGTGGCGCAATTGATAAATAATTTTCCATCCGCGTTAGCCAAAAGGTTGTCCGCACCGGTGAAAATTTCCCGCATCGCCGCGTCATCCGTTACGATGGTAAAGACCACGTCGGCCCCGGCGCTCACATCTCCGAGAGTCGAGCTGGCCGTACACCCCAATTCCTGCACGAGCGAAGTTGCCGCCGCGCGGTTCACGTCGAAGACCGTGGTGACGTGAAAACCGCGATCTTTCAGGCGGCGCGCCATGTTCGCGCCCATTCTGCCTACACCAACGAAACCGATGTTCATGTTCCTTGTTCTTGGGTAGGGCGACGCTCCGCGGAGCCGACCGTGTTTCTCGGCTCCACAGAGTCTCGCCCTACCGCCAATGCATTGCGAAAAAAGGATTATCCCGTTTTTCCTTCCCGACGGTCGTAAGCGGTCCGTGCCCCGGGCAAATGATCGTCTCGTCCGGCAGCGTCAAGATTTTCTCGCGATTGTTTCGCAGTGCATCGTCGTAGGAAACGTTCCCACCGCCCATCGAGCCGGCAAAGAGCGAGTCGCCCACGACCGCGACCGGACGGGAAAGTCCGGTGACCATATAAGTCATCCCGCCCGGTGAATGACCCGAGGTCAGTCGCGCCTCGATTTTTAGTGATCCAGCCCGAAAGCGCTTTCCTTCCGCGATTGCTTCCGCTCCCTCTTCCGCTTCTAGCTCTGAAATGTAAACCGGCGCACGAGTCTTCTTCCTTAGCCGACGCAAGTCAGCCACGTGATCCGGATGCGCGTGCGTGAGGAGGATCAATTTCACCCGCAGTTTTTCCTTCTCAATTCGTCTCAACATGCTGCTGCAATCCGCGCCAGTATCGAACGCAACGGCCTCCCGACTGGCCGGATCCCAGACGAGATAGGCGTTCACCGCCATGTCGTGATAGTTCGTGTTGAATTGTGCGAGACCTTCGACTTCGCCAATCGATTCTGGATTCCATTTTCCAGCGGCCAGTTTGCGGAGGGCGGCGGCATCCAGTTTCAACACGCGAGCGGCACGCTCGACCGCGTCATCATCAAAATCTCCGTCACGCAGCTTTCGTATTTTCTCCGCGCTGATCCCGGATCTTTCCGCGAACTGACTGTCGGAAATGCGCAGACCGCGCTGCGCTTTCCCGATGATGTCAGAAACGTTGTCTTCAAGCGGGATGGACATAGGTCAATGAAAGATCAACTCCGGGTTCCGTCCAGAATAATGGGACACGACCAGAGCGTGTCCCTCCACAGTTAGGCTGGGGCGATTTGAGGGAGTGCCTGGCTTTTCAAATCGCCGATACGTTGCATCGCAATCTCCTCTACTCGCGAGGCGACTTCCAAAACCGACCGTTCCGTTCCAGTTTCCCTTTCGATTGAAGTCATCGTCACGTCTGCGATTCCGCAGGGCACGATCTGATCGAACGGCGCGAGATTGCCGCAAACGTTCAGAGCGAATCCGTGCATGGTGATCCAGTGCCGCACGCCGACGCCGATCGAGGCGATTTTTCGATCTTCGATCCAAACACCCGTCAATCCTGGCCGCGTAGAGGCTGCGATTCCGACCTCGGCAAGTGTTTCCATCAGCAACACTTCAATCCAACGCAGATAACGATGGAGATCCTGCCCGCATTGGCGCAGGTCGATGATCGGATAGCCGATCAGTTGACCGGGGCCGTGATAGGTCGCCTGGCCTCCGCGATTGATCGGGAAGAGCGGATGCGGAAGATGCGCAACGCCCCGCAGACTCGATTGATCCGGCGTGCGGCCAATCGTGTAAACCGGCTCGTGCTCCAACAACAGCAGTTCGTCGCCTAACGAGTGGTGTACTCGCTTTTCCGCGACAAGCTTTTCCTGTATCGCCAGCGCGTCCGCGAATGCGATTCGTCCGAGCCAACGCGCCGTTATCGGAGGGACATGCTTCTGCATGTCCCGGACGTGCGGAAGCACGTCCCTCCGGTGGGAATCGGCGCGCGAAACCGAACCGTCCTTCATATGCGCGCGCCAGTCGGCACTCCGAGCCGGGCGGCTTCCTGCGAGCGCAGGTGCGTGAGTCCGATCGCGAGCGCATCCGCTGCATCGGCCGTGGGTGTTTCGGTTAGCCCCAGCAACGCGCGAATCATAAATGCCACCTGGTTCTTGTCCGCGTTTCCCCGCCCAACCGTGGCCTGTTTGATTCGCGTCGGCGCGTATTCAAAGACCGGCAGCCCTCGTTCCGCCGCCGCGAGAATGGCCGCACCCCGCGCGGCGCCAAGCAGGATCGCAGTCTTGTAACTCTGTACGTAAATCACCGATTCGAGCGCACAACAATCGGGCTCATGCGTATGAATCAACTCGGCGAGTCGATCGCGAATCGCGACCAGACATGAGGACGAGCGGAGCGCCGTCGCATTATGAATCACGCCGAAATAAAGCGCGCGCGGCTTTCCGCCATTTGCATCGATCACAGCCACGCCGGTATGGCGCAGCGAAGCATCGATCGAGAGAACGCGCATCGAATCAAGGCGCGATCCACTCGAGCACGAGGAAGAACGCTCCGGCCAAGCCGAAGACCAGGCTGACAAACCAGTATCGACGCTTCTTCGTCAGCGCGGAAATCGCGGCAATCGCGATGGCGATCTGAAACATCATGACGCTCCGCGCGAAAACTTCGTGCTTATGAAAGTTGGCTTTGGCTTCCTCCTGCTTGTGTTCGGCTTCGCGTTTGATCTCCGCCTGTTCCTCCTGATACTGCGCCGCCTTTTCCTTGTCCCTGGCCGTCGCCTCAGACGCGAGCGTCGTCTTCGCTTCCAAGATCGCGGCCTTTATGCTCTTGGCTTGATAATAGCCCCATTGATCCGACGCCTGGATCTGACTCATCATCGCTTCGTTGGCATGCTTACCGGAAAGCAATCCGGCGATCGCTGCGAGCACGGCCAGTATCGCTGTGCTCAATGCCACCCACGAAATCCAAGGGGCCCCGCCATGCTCGGCGTGGTGATGAATCTCTTCCTGCAAATGCTCGAGCGGAACTTCGGCTTCTTCCATAAATCAACCTTAGGTTCGGCCAAAAGTCGTTCAAGCCGGAACTCGTCGCCTGTAGCCGCTTCGCTATGCGAAGCGCCCGCAGCGAACCGCCGCCCCGCGCCGCCCACAGGGCGGCGGCTACAATTAAATGATCAAGTTCAAATCGCCAAACTCGTGCCAGAGATATCGCTGCTGGATGGCCTTGTTGTAAGCCGCGTGAATTTTTTCCGCCGAGACGAATGCGCTCAGTAAATCGAGATGACTCGCTTCGGGTTCGTGCAGGCCCGTGAGAAGCCCGTCGACGGTTTTCAGTTCATGTCCGCCGGCGATATGCAAACGGGTGTAGGCGTGGGCCGGCTGCACGCGGCCGTTGGCTTCCGCGATCGACTCAAGCGCGCGCACCACCGTGGTTCCCACCGCGATCACACGGTCGCCGCGCGCGCGCGTGGCGTTGATTTTCTCCGCGGCGGCTTCGCTTAAAAAATATTCCTCCTCGGAGGCGGGATGCGCGCGATCGAGTTCATCATCGAGGTAAGACGACAGGCCGGTGTGCAAGACGAGATACGCAAAATCGATTCCGCGACGGCGCAGTTCGAAGAGCGCCTTCCAGGTGAAGGCGCGCCCGGCTGACGGCATCTCCGCCGAGCCAGGCTCCTTCGCGTAAACAGTCTGGTAATAATCCAAGTCCCACGGCGCGGAGACGTATTCGTAGCGCACGGGCTGGCCGATCCGATAAATGAGATCGATCAACTCAGTCCCGGTTTTCGAGAAGCGAATTTTCCACAGGCACGGAATTCGCGCATCACGGTCAAAGACTTCGCCCGTCAATTCCTGCGCAAAATCGAGCTGCATTCCCGCGCGCAACCCGCAGCCGAAAGGATCACCTCCTTTGCAAACGAGGAGCGCCAGCCAGGTATCGTCCGGCAGATGTTGCGCGAGGCGCACTTGCAGGCACGGCCCGTGCGCGGTGCAACACGCCTCCAGCGACGCCGGTAGTGTGCGGCTGGAATTGAAAACGAGCAGGTCCCCTTTGCGCAAAAATTCCGCGAGCCGCTCGAACTTCGCATGCTGGACGACGCCGCTCCCCCGATCGATCACGAGCAGCCGCACTTTGTCGCGACCGAGACCACGGCGTTCCGGTGGTTCCTTCGCGTTCAGCTCATCCGGCAGTGTAAAACTGAAAGGCGCGGACATGCGTGCGTTTCCGCGACAGGGTCAACTTTTGAGCTCGGCCCGCCAATTTTCCTGCGCTTGCAGGCGTTTGCCGGTGATCTCCTTCGATTCGTCGCTGGCGAGAAAGACGAAAACTTCCGTCACGGCGGCCGGGTCGGCCCATTCGGTCGGATCTTCATCCGGCGCAGCCGCACGGTGCATGGCGGTATTCATGTTCCCGGGATCAACCCAATTCACGCGCACATCGGTATCTTCCAGCTCCGAGGCCCACGTTTGCGACATCCCTTCCACCCCAAATTTAGAAATGCCGTATGCGCCCCATCCTGGATAACCGGTCGAGCCCGCGTCGCTGGACACATTGATAATCGATCCACCGTTTTCGATCATGGCGGGTAACGCGCCTTTCGTGATCAGGAATGGACCGACCAGATTCGTGTTGAGCACGTTTTGGAAATCCTCCAACGGATAATCGAGCAGGTACGGCATCGGCGAAGGGCCGATGGTCGATGCATTGTTGACGAGCACGTCGAGCCGCCCGCCAAACGCATCCAGCGTCGTCGCGATCAACCGCTCGATGTCTCTCGGTTTTCTCACATCGGCTTCGATCGCGAGGACGTTTGTATCCGGGGCGATCTTGCGAACTTCGTCGCTTACGCTCTGGATGGCGTCGGCGTGGCGGGCCGCAAGCGAAAGGCCGGCCGCCCCTTCCCGCGCGAAAGCGAGAGCTAGTTCTCGCCCCAACCCTTGGGACGCGCCAGTAATTATGATGTTTTTCCCGCGGAGCTTATTCATCGTTCCCAAGCTAACTCGCCCTCAAAAAAAGCCAATCCACCGTGTCGGATGACATTTCATTCTTCCACTGATTTCCAAGGATCGATAGCTTCTCACGAAGGCGTGCAAGCCCACGCGAACTGAACGTCTCTATGTCGGCGCCTTGGGTCGCCATCTATGCTCCAATTCTTCTGGCCGTTAATTCGCCCGTTCGCCTGGCTCGCGCGAGTGTTGAGAAAGATTGCTCGCATCCTCTTCGGCCAGCTTTCCTGGACGCCGCCTCACTGGCTGCAGCGGGGCATCGTCCGAATCGTCCTCTTCCGGCGTGGACATCCCCTCCTCGTTGCGAGTGGAGTCCTCCTTGTATTTTTGCTTGCGAGCGGATCGCTCTGGACATGGCGTTGGTATCAGCGGCAGCCGAAGCCGCACAAAGTTTACGCGGAGGTCGCGCCGATTCCCGTCACGCCGCTCGAGAAAGAGCTGAAATTTCCGCCGCTTTCCATTGAGTTCACTGAGTCGGCCGCGCGGTTGGAGGATCTGAAGGATCCCGCGCTGCAACATGTGCGACTCGACCCGGCGATGCCCGGCACCTGGAAGTGGATCAACGACCGCAAGCTGGCCTTTGCGCCCACGCAAGACTGGCCCGCGGATCGCAAGTTCCGCATCATTTTTGATAAGGATCTTTTTCCGTCGCATGTCCGCATGGACAAGCTTGAGTATAAAGCCTCCACGCCTCCGTTTCGCGTGGAGATCAAGAGCGTCGTTTTTTCTGAAGACATCAAGGAGCCGGGGGTTCAGCGTGTCATCGCCACCATTGATCTGACGCACGCCGTCGAGCCGGGCGAGCTCGACAAACACGCCGCGCTCAATATGGTCGGCGGTTCGAACGTTTTTGCGCCTAACGACCCGGCCCCGCACTTCTCGATCGTCTACGGGCTGCACAATCGACAGGCCTTCCTGCGGAGCTCGCCCATCGTACTGCCGGCCAACGAAGATTGGATGCGGGTGACGATCAACAAGGATCTCCACACAGCGCTGGGCGGCGCCGAAATGAAGGAAGCCGTCGAGCAAAAGACGTTGGTGCCCTCGAAGGAGACCGCCTTCAAGATCAAGTCGATCGACGGCAGCATCGTTCGCAACAAAGAGGGCGAGCCCGAGCAAATCCTCAATGTCGAAACCAGCGGTGACATTAGCACGGCGGAGCTGACGAAGGCGCTGCACATCTACCTCCTGCCAAAGCGTGAACCGGAAAAAACCGCCGCGTCGAAGGAGGAAGAATCCAGCACCGATACCTCGAGCGAAGAGTCGACCACTGATGAAAGCGCGGAGAAAGAGACCGCGAAGTCGGACGAGGAAGAAAGTGGCAGCGACGAAGATGGAGAAAAAACTGAGGAGAAGTCCGGCGAGACGAAATGGACAAACGCGGAGGAGGTCACCGACGAAATCCTCGAGCAGGCGACCGTCGTCAAGTTCACGGCGATCCCAACCGAGAAGGAACATTCCCGCGACCATCATTTCAAATTCAAGCTCGAAGGCGACGGGCAGCTCTACGTGAGGATCGACAAAGGTCTGCGCGCACGAAGCGGATACGACCTCGCCGAGAATTTCACGAACGTCTTTTCGGCGCCCGAGCTGCCTCAGGAAATCGACATCCAGGGTGATGGCGGGTTGCTCGCCTTGAGCGGCGAACGCAAACTCTCGATCCGGTCCCGCGGCGTGCCGCTGATCAAGTTTGAAATCGATCGGGTCCTATCGACCCAGATCAACCATCTGGTCAGCCAAACCGAAGGCGAATTTCAGGCTCCGGAATTCAAGCACGGCTCCTTCGACCAGGACAATATCTCGCGCATCGCACGCGAGGACCAAACGATCAGCCTGCAAAACAAATGGAAGGCCAACTATTCCGCTTTCGATTTCTCTCAGTATCTGCAAAAGCCATCGGATGGGGGCACCGAACGCGGGCTCTTCTTCGTGAAAGCGAGAGGCTGGGATCCGGTCACGAAGAAATACATCAAGTCGGCGACGGCCAGCCGCTTCATCCTCGTCAGCGATCTGGGCCTGCTCGTGAAGAAGAACGCAGATCACACCAGCGATGTTTTCGTCGCCTCGATCAAAACGGGCGAGCCAGTCGCCGGAGTGACCGTCGAGCTGCTCGGTCGGAACGGGATCGCGGTGCAAAGCGCGAAGACTTCCGCCGACGGGCGGGTCACCTTCGCTTCGGTCGAAAAGAACGAGCACGAAAAAAAGCCGGTCGTCTATGTCGCGCGACTGGGTGACGACATCAGCTTCATTCCGTATGCGCGGGACGACCGCATGCTCAATTTCTCGCGGTTCGATGTCGACGGCGTGACGAAAGTCCTGGCGGAAGACCTGGATGCTTTCGTTTTCACCGACCGCGGCGTTTATCGGCCCGGCGATGAAATGCACATCGCCCTGGTGATAAAGCAACGGAACTGGCAGGGACACCTCGCCGGCCTTCCCGTGGAAACGGAGGTGATCGATGCGCGCGACCTCAAGGTGCAAACGAAGAAGCTCGCACTCCCGGCCACCGGTTTTGCCGAGGTCAGTTACACCAGCTCTTACGAATCACCGACCGGCGAGTACACGATCAATGTTTATCTCGTGAAGAACGACAAACGCTCGACGCTGCTCGGCTCAACCACGGTAAACGTGAAGGAGTTTCTGCCCGATCGCATGAAGATCGAGACGCGGCTCTCGAAGACTTCAGCGCACGGCTGGGTCGATCCGAAAGAGATGCGGGCTTCGCTTGCGCTTGCGAATCTTTACGGCACGCCGGCCTCGGACAGGCGGGTCAAGAGCCGCGTCGAGCTTTCGCCGGCCGGCTTTTCGTTTCCGGAATTCCGCGACTACAGCTTTTACGATTCGCTCTTCGACGAGAAGAAGGAACGGCAGCATGAGACGGTGGACCTCGGCGAACAAACGACGAACGCCGACGGCGGCGCGGAGTTCGACTTGCAACTCGATCGATTCGCCGACGCCACCTATTCGATGCAATTCTTCGCCGAAGCATTCGAAGGCGAAGGCGGCCGCAGCATCACCGGCCAGGCGTCCGTGCTCGTCTCCACGCTGCCCTATGTGGTCGGTTACAAGAGCGACGGCAATCTGAGTTACATCAACGCGAACACGCCGCGCACAGTCGATTTGCTCGCGGTCGATCCGCAACTCAAACCCATCGCCATCGAGAACGTCACGCTCGATGTGATCGCGCAGGAAAACGTCTCGGTCGTGGCGAAGAAGGAAAACGGCAGCTACGGATATGAATCGGTCTTGAAGGAGCGTGTGGCGAAGTCCGAGAAGATCGTCATTAGCGCGGACGGGTTGCGTTATCAGCTTCCGACGAGCGACCCCGGCGATTACATCGTCGAACTCCGCGATGATGGAGGACGGAAGCTGAGCCGGATTCGTTTCTCGGTCGTCGGCAGCGGAATCGTGAAGCGGGCGCTCGACAGGAACTCGGAGCTCCAGGTGAAGCTCGCGCGCACGCAATACAACAGCGGGGAGGAAATCGAGATCAGCGTCACCGCGCCCTACGCCGGCAGCGGCCTGATCACGATCGAGCGCGACAAGGTGTATGCGCTCCGCTGGTTCAAAACGGATGCCGCGAGCAGCGTGCAACGAATCAAGGTGCCGGATAGTTTCGAAGGCAGCGGTTACATCAACGTCGCGCTGATTCGTGCGCTCGATTCGAAGGAAGTTTTCACCAGTCCACTCAGCTACGGCGTGGTGCCGTTCACCGCGAATATCGAGAAGCGGCGGCTGAAGGTTGATTTGCAGACGGCAGCGATCTCGAAACCGGGCGAACCGTTGCACATCAATTACAAGACCGATCGACCCTCGAAGATCGCCGTATTCGCCGTGGATCAAGGCATCTTGCAGGTGAGCGATTACAAGCTGCCGGACCCGCTCGGATTCTTCTTCCGCAAATGCGCGCTCGGGGTTGAGACCGCGCAGATCATGGACCTGATCATGCCGGAATTTTCCATCCTGCGCTCGATGTCCGCTTTCGGCGGCGATGGCGACAATCCAAAGCAGTTGAATCCCTTCAAGCGCGTCACCGAAAAGCCCGTGGTGTATTGGTCGGGCATCGTGGATGCCGACGCCACGGCGCGCGAGGTGATTTACAATGTGCCGGATTACTTCAGCGGCACGCTCACCGTCATGGCGGTTGCGGTGGCTGATGATGCAACCGGCGCGGCGCAGCGTGATGCATTGATTCGCGGACCGTTTGTGATCACGCCGAGCGTGCCGGTTCTAGCCGCGCCCGGCGACGATTTCGAGGCCGGCGTGACAGTCGCGAACAACGTCGAAGGTTCCGGCGAAAATGCGGAGGTGCAGATCCGGGCCGAAAGTTCGGAGCATGTGCAGATCGTGAAAGCGCCGTCGCAAACGCTGCGAATCTCCGAAGGGCGCGAGCAAACCACGGCGTTCTCGGTCCACGTGAACGACAAGCTCGGTTCGGGCACGATCACGTTTATCGCCACTGCCGGCGGAAAGGAAACGCGGCTGCGTTCGACCATCAGTGTGCGGCCACCGACGACATTCATGACGCAGGTGCGCAGCAGCAGCTTCACTAAAACGAGCGTTGATGTGCCGACGACACGCGACATGTATCCGGAGTTCCGCAAGCTCATTGCTTCCGTCTCCGCGCTGCCGCTGGGTCTAGCCCATGGGCTCGATGTCTACCTGAAAGAGTTTCCACACGGCTGCAGCGAACAGATCGCGAGCGGCGCCTTTTGCCGCCTCGTTCTCGCGAGCGAAGCCGATTTCGGATTGGACCGGAAAGAAGTGAACGCACAACTCGAAAACGTCTTTGCCGTTTTGCGCCGACGTCAAAACGATCAGGGCGCGTTTGGTTACTGGGGGCCGGAGAAGGGCGCAGGCATCGACTTCATGTCGGTCTATGCCATGCATTTTCTGATCGAAGCGAAGGCGGCCGGCTTCGTACCTCCGTCTGAGATGTTCGCGAGCGGTCTGCGCAACTTGCAGACCATGGTCGCGAAGGAACCCGCGAGTCTCGATGACGCGCGCACGGTTGCGTACGCAATTTACCTGCTCAGCCGCGAGGGCGTCGTGACCACGAACTACATTTTGAATCTGCGCGATTATCTCGACAAGAATTTCGCAAAGGAATGGCCCTCCGATCTCACGGACGTCTATCTGGCGGGCGCGTTGCACATTCTGCGTAAGGAGGATGATGCCGGGAAGTTGATCGCGCGTTATCGCATCGGCCAACACGATCCGCAGCAGACCACCGATTTCTACCGACCGCTGGGCGCCGACGCACAATATGTCGCGATCCTTGCGCGAGAATTTCCCGCGCAGCTGAAGAAACTCTCCGCGGCGGAATTTGAAAACATCCTGAAACCGGTAAGCGAGGGCTCATTCAACACGCTCTCGGCGGCCTACGCCGTGCTCGCCTTGAAGGTGTATTCACAAACAGTCGCACAGCACCCGCCCGAACTAACGATCGCCGAGATTGATAAAGCCAAGCAGGAGAAACGTCTGGCAAGCGGAACAAAACTGCTGCAGCGCGCAAATTTCTCGAGCGAAGCTGCCGCCCTGCGTTTCCGTAGCGCGGCGACTCTCAATCCACCAGGAGCATTCTTTCAAGTCATCGAAGCCGGATTCGATCGTCAGCTTCCAAACAAAACACTGAGTGACGGGCTGGAAATTTATCGCGAGCTGCTGGATAAATCTGGCAATCCGGTGACGAGTACGCAATTGGGCGAAGTGATAACCGTTCGACTGCGCGTCCGCAGCTTGCGTCCCGAGTCGGTGACGAACGTGGCGGTGGTCGATCTCCTGCCCGGTGGCTTTGAGGTCGTCGGGTCGTCGTTGTCGCCAGGCATCTCGTCGATCAGCGGCGTGGATTACGTCGAGGTCCGCGAAGATCGAGCCGTTTTTTTCGCGACGGTTCCGACAGAGACGCTCGAAATCACCTATCAGATCAAGTCGTGTAATCGAGGAAGTTTCGTCGTGCCGCCGGTCTTCGCGGAATCGATGTACGACCGCAACGTGAAAACGCGCGGACTGGGCGGGAAAATCAGCGTAACAAAATAATTGCGGATACCGGAAACCGGATTTCGGAAAGTGAGGAAGTCATTATTTCACGCTCGGCGAGAGCATCTTCTTTCTTTCCGGTTTGCGGGAGGAGTTCACCCGCCGCGGCGGGCAATCCGAAATCGATGGCTGCTTGCTGTCGCCATCGTGGCCATTGCGCTCGGTGCCATTTGGCTCGCCCTCCCCAAGCCATCGTTAACCGGCGGAATCGATTTCTCCACACGTGTACGCGATCGAGGCGGCAACGTGCTCCGCGTCACGCTTACCACGGACCAGAAATACCGCATCTGGACACCGCTCCATGATATCTCGCCGTCGCTGATCGGTGCGACGGTCCGTTTCGAGGACAAATATTTCGCGCACCATCCAGGCGTGAATCCGGTGCCGCTTTTCCGCGCTGCCTGGAACTTTGCACGTTCCGGCCACCCTCATGCAGGCGCCTCGACCATTACGATGCAGTTGGCACGGCTGCGGTTTCAACTCCACACGCGCACGCTCGGCGGGAAACTTCGACAAATCCTCTATGCGCTCGAGATCGAGCGCCATTATTCGAAGAACGAAATCCTCGAAGCGTACCTGAACCTTGCGCCGTACGGGCGGAACATCGAAGGCGCCGGCGCTGCGAGCGAAATTTACTTTGGCAAAACCGCAGCACGCTTGAGCGGACCGGAAGCTGTCGCGTTGAGTTTGATTCCGCAAAGTCCAACGCACCGTGCGCTGATTGTCGGTCGGGAGAACGAAGTGCTCACCGCCGCTCAACAACGTCGATCGTCGCGCGCGGCCGACCAGGATGCACGCGAGATGTTTCGCCCGGAAGCGCGGCCGAGAGCTGAGCTAGTGGCCCCTCATTTCGTCCAAGGCGTGCTTGCCAGCAAGACAGACGGGCCGGAAATGACCACGACGCTGGATCTTTCGCTTCAGCAAATGTTGGAACGGCGTGTCACCGATTACATCGCGCAGAATCGCCAGCGCGGAATCGAAAACGCCGTGGCGTTGCTGATCGATTTCCAGAGCATGGAGGTTCTCGCGGATGTCGGCTCCGCCAATTTTTCGAGCAAGGAAATTCAGGGACAGGTGGATGGAACGCGACGGCCGCGCTCGCCAGGCTCAACGTTGAAGCCGTTTGTTTACGCGCTCGCGCTCGATCAGGGGCGCATTCATCCACTTACCCTGCTGAAGGACGCGCCACGCAGCTTTGGGGATTACAACCCGGAAAATTTCGATCGGGAATTTCTCGGGCCGATCCGCGCATCCGACGCTCTGGCGCGTAGCCGCAATGTGCCGGCCGTAACCCTCGCCTCGGAGTTATCGCACCCGACTCTGTATGAGTTTCTTCGCGACGCGAGCGTTTCGCTGCCGCACCCAGAGTCGTACTATGGACTCTCGTTGCCGCTCGGCGGTGCTGAAGTGACGATGGAAGATTTGGTGCGCCTTTATGCGACGCTGGCAAACGGCGGCCGGCTCCAGCCACTTCGCCGCTTCTTGCATGAACCAGCAGGCACCAGCAGCCAGCGGTTGCTGAGCCCCGAGGCCGCTTTCCTTACGCTCGAAATGCTCGGACAAATTCCGAGACCTGGAATGACCTACACCGACTCAAGTCAGCGGGCGCAAGTATTCTGGAAAACGGGCACGTCGCATGGATTTCGCGATGCGTGGTCCGTCGCGGTCTTCGATCGTTATGTGCTGGCAGTTTGGATCGGCAATTTCGATGGACGCAGAAATCCTGCGTTCATCGGCCGCACCGGTGCGGCGCCGCTCTTATTTCAAATGATCGACGGTTTACGCGTAAACCGGCCGTCACGTGCCGAGCCTCATCTTCCTCCTCCGGGTTCGAATCTGAGGCGCGTGGAATTCTGTTCGGTTTCCGGCCAGCTTCCAAGTCTGTCCTGTCCGCATCGCACGGAGAGCTGGTTCATTCCCGGGATCTCGCCGATCACGACGTGCGATGTCCATCGCGAAGTGCTGGTGGATGTGGCGACAGGTTTGCGTGTGGACCAGGACGATGGCACGCGAGTACTGAAGCGCGAGATCTATGAATTCTGGTCGTCGGATTTGCTCGCGCTCTTTGAGCGGGCCGGAGTTCCGAGAAAATTGCCGCCACCATTTCTGCCGACGATCGGGAGTGACCTGCTCGCGCGCGGCGGCCACGCGCCCAAGATCACTTTGCCCGCGAACGAGATGACGCTCTCACAGAGATCCGCAACCACACCAGGAATTCCACTTCGGGCCGAAACCGAGAGCGGCGTGAGGAAACTCTACTGGTTTGCCGACAAAACATTCATCGGCGCGTGCGAAGCTCACGAGGTGCTTTGCTGGAAACCCACGCCCGGCGTTTATCAACTGACCGCTTTGGACGATCATGGGCGTTCGGGATCGCGTTCGGTGACGTTGCGGTGAGGGCGGAATTTTCGAGCGCGCCGTTCAAGACGGAAGTCGACAGCCGAGCGCCGCGGAATCACCGGCAGTGGTGTGTCAGATTTGCAAGCAACCGAAATCGCCGCAGCGCGGCACGATCGGCGAGGTGGTTCGTCCGTCCCTCTCCGGCTTCATCAAGAAGAAAGGCCCCCTCCGCGCGCCACGTAACGAAATCGTAAGTCCGCCACATTTCCATTGAAGAGCGTGTGGCAACACCGGAGCGTTACGCCCGATGTCCCGCGAATACACGCTCCAGCGCGCGCCCTCCTCGACCGCGATCAACATCGATTACGCGTCGGAGCTGAATGAGCAGCAGCTCGCGGCGGTGACAGCTTCGCCGGGTCCGCTGCTGGTGATCGCCGGCGCAGGCAGCGGCAAGACCCGCACGCTTACTTATCGCGTCGCGTATCTGCTCGAAAACGGCATCGACCCGCGCAATATCCTTCTGCTCACTTTCACGAACAAAGCCGCGCGGCAAATGCTCGATCGCGTCGCAAATCTCCTGCCAGTGGACGCGAGTGGATTATGGGGCGGCACTTTTCACTCGATCGGAAATCGAATGCTGCGCCGGCATGGAAGCGCCCTCGGATATTCAAGCGGGTTCACAATCATGGATCGCGAAGATCAAAAAGATCTCATCAACACAGTCGTCGCGGCCACCGGAATCAACCCCAAGGAGATTCGATTCCCGAAGGGCGATGTGCTCGCGGACCTCTTCAGTTTCACGGTGAATACCGAGCGACCGATGGACGAATTACTGGCTGAGAAGTTCCCGTATTTCCTGCCGCTGCTCGAGCAGATCAAGGACGTGCACGCGCGCTACGAGAGAAGGAAGAAGTCGACGAACTCGATGGACTTCGACGATCTGCTTGAGAAGACGCTGCGGATGCTAAAGGAGCACGAGGAGATCGCGGCTTTTTATCGGCGTCAGTTCCAATTCATTCTGGTCGATGAGTATCAGGACACGAACAAAATTCAGGCCGACTTCATCGACACGCTCGCGTCGGAGCACCGGAACGTGATGGTGGTGGGCGATGACGCGCAATCGATCTATTCGTGGCGCGGCGCGAATTTCAAAAATATCCTGGCATTTCCGGAGCGATATCCGGACGCGCAGGTCTTCAAGATTGAGCTGAACTACCGAAGTGTGCCCGACATCCTCCGGGTCGCGAACGCGGCGATTGCCGCGAACGTGCAGCAGTTTCGCAAGCAACTCAGCGCCACTCGGCCAACGAATTCAGTCAAGCCGGCGATGGTCGCGTTGAACGACGGCAGCGAGCAGGCGCAATTCGTGGCTCAACGGATTTTGGAACTGCGCGATGAAGGCGTGGAGCTGAACGAGATCGCGGTCCTGTATCGGGCGCATTACCACGCGATCGAATTGCAGCTCGAGCTTTCACGCCGCGGGATTCCCTACGTGATCACAAGCGGCGTTCGATTCTTCGAACAGGCGCATGTGAAAGACGTGACGTCGTTCATCCGGTTCATAGCGAATCGGCGCGATGAGGTTGCGTTCAAACGGATGGTGAAATTACTGCCCGGCATCGGGGGCAAAAGCTCGGATAATCTTTGGCGTGCGTGGGAAAGCAAGTTGAACGAGCACGGAGAGGTCACATCGTGGAGCGAGCGGCTCCTGGCTATGGCCGTCGGCGCGAAATCAAAGAAATCGTGGGAACAGCTCGCGCGCACACTCGATGAAATTGCGCCGGGCGGGCAGCCGAATCCGCCGTCGGAAATGATCACGTCGATCGTTGAAGCGGTTTACGACGATTACGCCAAAGTGAATTTCACCAACTATGAGCTGCGACGCGAAGATCTGAATCAGCTCGCGGCCTTCGCGCGTCAGTTCAAGGATGTGCCCGAATTTCTTTCACAGCTAGCGCTGATCAGCAACATCGATGCGGAGCCGGCGTTGGATCAAACGGCGGACAACGAAGCGGTCAACCTCTCATCGGTGCACCAGGCAAAAGGACTCGAGTACCACACCGTGTTCGTAATCTGGCTGACGGATGGAATGTTCCCGAGCACACGCTCACTGGAAACGCGCGACGCGATCGAAGAAGAGCGCCGGCTATTTTACGTCGCGATCACGCGCGCGCGTGATGAGCTTTATCTAACGTATCCTCATATGCGCTTGAACGCGGGTTACGGCGACATGTTCCAGCGGCCGTCGCGTTTCCTGAAAGAGATTCCGACGCACCTGGTCGAGGACTGGCAGGTCCGGCGGGGGTGATTTTTTGCCACGGATTAACACGGATGAAACACGGATGGACCTCACATAAAGGACTCAAAGGTCACGAAGGTCCAAAGGCCGGAGGCTTCCGTTGTGACCTCTGTGCGATGGATCGATTTGTCGATGCATGAACTTGTCGCCCGAGCAGAAGATCGCGGGAGTGCTCGCGCCGCTTTTTGCGTTGCGCACGGAGACCGATCTGGGCATCGGCGATCTGGAGGCGCTGCGGCAGTTTATCGATTGGGCGGCTGGAATTGGGTTCAAGATCGTCCAGCTCTTACCGATCAATGAAATGGGGGGCGATCATAGTCCGTACAACGCGATCAGCGCAGTCGCGCTTGAGCCGACGACGCTGCACCTCGCGGCCGGATCGCCGGAGGATCTCTCGCAAGAAGACTTCGACGAAGTCATCGCGCAAAACGATCTCGAGAAGTTGCGCCGAGGTGCCGTAAAACACGATCGCGTCCGCAGTCTGAAAATTGACCTTCTGGAAAAATCCTTTGTTAATTTTTCCCGGCGAGCCGGGGAAGACGCAGCATACACGACAGGCTTTGATGCTTTCTGCGAAACCGAGGGAGCGTGGCTGGTGGATTACGCGTTCTTCCGCGCGCTCATGGAAGAAAATGGAAACAAGGAAACATGGGACCAATGGCAAGAGGAACATCGAAACGCGGATTCGGCGCGCGATTGGCTCGCTGCGCAATCTCCCGTGAGGCAGGCCCGGTTCGATGAGCGCGCCAGGTTTTATCGATACGTGCAGTGGATCGCTCACAAGCAATGGACGGCGGTCAAATCGTACTCCGAAGAGCGCGGCGTTGGATTGATGGGCGACATCCCATTCGGGGTCAATTACTACAGCGCGGATGTTTATTCGCGCCGGGATGAATTTGCTCTGGAATGGTCTGGTGGCGCACCGCCCGAGCCTTATTTCAAGGACGACGAGTTTACGCAGAAATGGGGACAGAACTGGGGGATCCCGCTTTACCGGTGGGACGTGATGCGGGCCCGGAATCTTGCCTGGTGGCGGCAGCGGATCCGCGGCGTGCGAAAGATTTTCCATGTCTTTCGGATCGATCACGTCCTCGGCTTCTACCGGATCTACGCGTTTCCCTGGCGACCCGAGCGCAATCCGGAATTTCTCCCGCTCTCCTGGGATGAAATGCGCGAACGAACCGGCGGGGCGATTCCGCAGTTCCATCCGCGCGATGATTCCACGCGGGAAAACTGCGAGGCGAATCGCCGCGAAGGCGAAGAGAACCTGCGAGTGGTTCTCGAGGAGTCGGGTGATACGCGTGTTGTCGGTGAAGACCTGGGAACCGTGCCTCACTATGTTCGACCGAGCTTGCGTTCGTTAGGCGTGGCGACTTTCAAGATTCCACAGTGGGAGAATTACGACGACGGCCGTTCCATCGCAGGCAGCGATTACCAACGTCTCTCTGTCGCCACTTACGCGACCCACGATCACAGACCTTTGCGGGCGCTCTGGCAGGAGGCTTTTGCGAAATCGAGTGCGACCGCGCGACAAGCTCAACACGATCTGGCGAAGATCGCCGAGTTCGCTGGCGTGCCACCGCCGAACTCTCGGGCCGATTTTGACAACGCTTTCTATGCGCCGGTAATGGAAGCGCTTTTCCGGAGCGAATCATGGATCGCCATCGTTATGATCACAGATCTGCTCGCGCACAAAGATCGGTTCAACGTCCCGGGGACCGCGGCCAATTCGAACTGGAGCCGGCGAATGCGAAGGACTGGGGCGGGTCTGGACGCGAGCCCTACGATTCGAAAGCGTATCAGGGTCATCCGCGAGCTTCTGGAGAAGACGGGGAGAATCTAGCCACGGATGAACACGGATTTTTGCGGATGACAGAAATGTGTTTTGCAAAATCCGTGTTTCATCCGTGTTCATCTGTGGCTAAATAAATTATGAACTCACCCATTAAAGTCGCGATCACTGGCGCTGCTGGACAGATTGGTTATGCGCTCGTTTTCCGCGTGGCGTCAGGCGCGATATTTGGTCCAGACCAGACGGTCGCGTTGCACTTGATCGAAATCCCAGCCGGATTCGAGGCGCTCAAAGGGGTTGTCATGGAACTGGATGATTGCGCATTCCCGCTCCTGAAAAACATCGTGGCCACGACCGATCTCGATGAAGGATTTCGGGATGTGAATTGGGCACTGCTCGTTGGAAGTGTTCCGCGCAAAGCTGGGATGGAGCGGAAGGACTTGCTCGGCATCAACGGCAAGATTTTTATCGGTCAGGGGCAGGCGATCGAAAAGAATGCCGCGAAGGATGTCCGCATCCTCGTGATCGGAAATCCGTGCAATACCAATTGCTTGATCGCGATGAACAATGCGAAGTCGATCCCGCGCGATCGCTGGTTTGCGATGACGCGGCTCGATGAGAATCGCGCGAAGGTGCAGCTCGCCCAGAAAGCCGGCGTGGATGTCACCGAGGTCACCAATATGACCATCTGGGGAAATCATTCGGCCACGCAATATCCCGATTCTTACAACGCGAAGATCAAAGGTCGCTCTGCCGCAGAAGCGATTGGCGACGAATCGTGGCTGAAGGAAACGTTCATCCCGACGGTGCAGCAACGCGGCGCGGCTGTCATCAAGGCGCGCGGTTCTTCCTCCGCAGGATCGGCCGCGAATGCGATCGTGGACACGGTCCGCTCACTCACCACCGATACGGCCGAAGGCGATTGGCATAGCGTGGCCGTTTGCTCGGACGGCAGCTACGGCGTTGAAGAGGGATTGATCTGCTCATTCCCGGTGCGCACGCGCGGCGGGAAGTGGGAGATCGTGCAGGATGTGCCGCTGAACAAATTTGGCCTGGCGAAGACCGATGCATCGGTCGCCGAGTTGAAAGAAGAGAAGACGCTGGTCGGCGACCTGATCAGCTGAACCATCCGCGGGGACGCAAAGAAAACGCTGTCATCCCGTCTGCCCGGCTCAGGATGACAGCAAGAAGCGTCAGGGTAATTCAGCGCCGATCAGGCGCTCCAGGGCTTCGCGATATTTCAGGGAGGTCTTTTCGATGATCTCGGCGGGCAGAGATGGCGCGGGTGGAGTCTTGTTCCAATCGACCGTCTCGAGATAATCGCGCACAAATTGTTTGTCGAAACTCGGGGGACTCTGGCCGACCAAGTATTGATCCGCCGGCCAGAATCGCGATGAATCGGGCGTGAGACACTCGTCGATCAACAGCAACTCGTTATCCAAGGAACCGAATTCAAACTTTGTGTCGGCCACGATGATCCCGCACTTCGCCGCGTGCGCTCTGCCTGCCTCATAAATTTTCAAACTCAGATCTTTGACGCGCTCCGCGACGTCGGCACCGAGCAGCCGGCAGCATTCCTTCCAATCGATGTTCACGTCGTGGCCCACATCGCTTTTCGTGGAAGGGGTGAAGATCGGCTCAGGCAATTTAGACGCGAGTTGCAGACGGGGTGGCAGTGCGACCCCGGAAATCGTTCCGGTTTCCTGATACTCTTTCCATCCCGAGCCGGCGAGATAGCCGCGAACGACACATTCAACGGGAAGCGGCTGCGCTTTGCGCACGATCATCGAACGGCCGTGCAATTGCTCGTGAAACGGAGCAAGGTCGCGCGGGAATTTTTCGATATCCGCGGTGATCATGTGGTTCCGCACAAACGTGAAACGCCGAAACCAAAACGCGGAAAGCTGATTCAAGACCGCGCCCTTGCCCGGAATTGGATCGGGGAAAACCACGTCAAAGGCGGAAAGCCGATCGGTCGCGACGAAGAGGAGAGTGTCGCCGAGATCAAAGACTTCGCGGACTTTGCCGCTGCGGAGTTTCTTTATTCCGGGAAGGTCGAGCGAGGTTATAGGCGCGGATTGCATGTGAAGTCTTGTTGATTGGAAACCAACGTCCAACACCCAACCCTCCTCCGCAAGGCTACGGCGGGCAGGCTGTCAACCGTCAAATTGAAGAAGTAGTTCAGTGTTGGACGTTCGACGTTCGGCGTTCGACGTTCATCCCTCGCTATGGCCGGCCTTGTCGTAAAACCTCGCGCGCGAATCTTGCATGGGCATGATTGGGTTTTCTCGGGAGAAGTCCTCAAGGTGTTCGGCGATCCGTCTGACGGCGACGTCATTTCATTGAAAGACGGAAGAGATCACCTGATTGGCAGCGCGATTTATAACAGCAAGTCGCAGATCGTCGCTCGGCGATTCTCCCGGCGACGCCAGGATCTCGATCTCGATTTTTTCCAACGCCGCATCGCCCAAGCAATGGAGTATCGGCTGCGGCGTGGAATCGATCCGCGACTCTGCCGCGTCGTCTGGAGTGAAAGCGATGGATTGCCCGGTGTGATCGTCGATCGCTACGGGGATCACGCGGTCCTGCAAACGTTGACGCTGGCGATGGACATGCGGAAGGCGCTAATCGTCGAGGCATTGAAAACAGCGGACGGCGCACCTGTCCTGCAATCCATCGTGGAGCGCAACGACGCGCCAGTGAGACGGGCGGAGGGAATGGAGTTACGAAGCGGAATCTTGCTGGGTGAGCCGCCGGGAGAAATGGAAATGGAGATCGCTGGCTTGCGCCTCGTTGTTGATCCACTCCACGCGCAGAAGACTGGCTTTTACCTGGATCAATTGGCGCATTACGAAACCGTCGCGCACTATGCGCCGGAGCGACGCGTCCTGGATTGTTTCACGAGTCAGGGCGCATTCGCGCTCGCTTGCGCGCGGGCGGGTGCGGCGAAGGTGACCGCAGTGGAAGCGAGCGGGGAAAGTATCGCGAACGCGCAGCGAAACGGAGAGCGCAACAAATTGCCTGTCGACTGGATTGAACAAGACGTGTTTCAATTTTTACGCGCGGCTGAAAAGGCGGAAGCTGAATATGATCTTATCATTCTCGATCCCCCTTCTTTCACAAAAACGAAAGGTGGTCTGCACGACGCGCTGCGCGGATATCGTGAGCTGCACGTGCGGGCGTTCAAGCTGCTCTCGCGCGACGGATTGCTTGCGACCTTCTCCTGTTCGCATCACGTGAACGAAACAATCTTCAACCAAACCATTGCCGATGCGCTTGTCGACGCGCGGCGGTCTGCCCGCCGGCTGCGTCGCTTCGAGCAAGCGCTCGATCATCCGGTCCTTCCGACCTTGCCGGAAACGGAATATTTCACAGGGGTG
The DNA here is from genome assembly GCA_036385955.1 of Chthoniobacterales bacterium. Lineage (GTDB taxonomy): Bacteria > Verrucomicrobiota > Verrucomicrobiia > Chthoniobacterales > UBA10450 > AV80. The sequence goes on from DASVJK010000016.1 coordinate 28,315, forward strand.
CTGCTCGAAATGATGCCGGGTAGGTGAACAGGAGCGATCTATCCAATGAAAGCGGATTTAACATCTGAGTTCGCGAAGCTGGCCCCGTGGATTTTCAAATTCCGGATCGACGGCACGGACTACGGCGGCGAAATTAGCGCGCTCGGCGATCCGCGTGTGGAGCAATTCTTCTGTTTCGCCCCCACGGCCGAAACAATTCTGGAACTCGGATCTTTGGAAGGTGCGCACACTTTCATGCTCGCGGAGCATCGCGGGGTAAACCGGGTGCTCGCTCTCGAAGGCCGCGAGCGAAACCTCCGCAAGGCAAGATTAATTCAAGACCTCTTGCAGGTGCGAAACGCGGAGTTCGTGCAGGCGAACCTCGAGGAAAGTGATCTTTCCGCGTTTGGAAAATTCGATGCCATCTTCTGTTCCGGTCTCCTCTATCACCTACCCGAACCGTGGAAGCTCATCGAACGACTTTCCACGATCGCGCCCCGTCTCTTCATCTGGACGCACTATGCGCCAGACGCGGAAGCGGAAGTAATTTCCAATGGTTTGCGAGGGAGAATTTTCGTCGAAGGCGGCGCGGAAGAACCGCTCAGCGGTATGTCGCCGACTTCTACGTGGCTGACGCTGGGATCCCTGATCATGTCGCTGACCAGGAGTGGATATCGAAGCATTCACGTGATCCACAACGATCTGACGCATGCCAACGGACCGGCGGTTACGATCGGCGCCACAACGAATGAGTTTTCGCGATAGCGATCAGGCTCATTACTGGACATTCCCTTTCAAGATGAGAATGCGCTCATCGTTCGTGCGCCAGAGATAAGGCATCACGGGTGTCACGACTTGTCCGAAATCGGCCTGGACCCGCAGTGTCGAGACTTTCGCCTTCCAACGATCACGATAGGCAGACCAGCCATTTGGATCGCTGGCATAGCGGAGATCGAATTCACCGGTCACGACGTAATCGAATCGCTGCCGCTCAAGAAGATCCGAAGCTTCGAACCAGGGGATGACCGTGGACCTGGCCGCGATCCGTTTCCATTCAGCCGGCAGAATTGAAAGCTCCCGGATGCCGAGAACCGACTCTTCTTTTGTTGCGTGTTGCTGGAGCCAGTTAATCGCTCGAACGCGCGTGTCGATGTGGAGCGTTCGCCGTTGAAGATGACGGGCGCTGGACCAGGCAAGCGAAAGCGCGACAAGCAGGATTAACACAGAGGCGAGCCATGAAGTGAACGCCAACCGACGATGCCGGTGTTCGAGATATTCGCCTAATCGATCGCAGACCAAGGCGGCCGCGATGCAGAGCGGAGGAACGAGGGACAACAGATTCCGGAACGGCTGGAAACTGGACCAAACAACGGCCGACAAAAGCAGGAGAGCGAAAGCGATCCAACTCATTGCTACGCTCCGAGTTGAGACGTTCCAAAACATCCAGATGATCGCGACAAGGCCAGTGATCATCAGGGGAACGCCGATCTCCCCTCCGGAGAGTGCCGCGCTCCAGTAACCCTGATCGGATTGGATCGTCTGGTAGAACTTCGTTATGGCGTGTAACCATTCGACGATTTTTTCGGGATGGAGCACCATAGCGGGGGCTCCGGAGAAAATGCCGGTGAACAGGCCCGCGCCCGCGATCAAGATCAGAATGGCTTTGGGGGGTTTTGCGAGCGGAAGCGTCAAGATCGTGACGAGCACGGCCGCGAAGACGGCCCCGACGGTGTACTTCCCCGCAAACGCCAGACCGGCCGCGATACCGGCGAAGGCAGCATTGCGCCACATCGCCGGGTTGTTCGAAGTGGCGAAGACGCGCAGTCGCTGGCAAAAGTAAAGCGCCGCCAGGACGAAGAACGTTGCGGTCGTATCGATGATAACGTTCGACCCGCGACTGACCAAGGCCGGACACAGCGCGGTGAAAAGCATCGCCAGGAACCCTGCGCGCGAACCGCCAAGGAGCTTCGCGAGCGCTCCCGCGACGATGACCGTCCCGACACTGAGGCATGCGACCGCAAGTCGGCCAAGCCAGATGATTTCCGGCGGTGTGAGAAGGTCGTAGTGCTCGCCCAGGTCGGTGTGGAAATCCTGATCTGTCGGGAGGTCTTTCCACAACTTATGATGATGAAATAGCCGGTAGAAAGGAGCGTACCCTTTAATAGCGGCGACGGTGAGATAGCTGGTGAGCGGTGGATAAATGGAAATGCTCGTATCGAAGCTTTTGGATTTCAAAATCCTTGTCGCCGCATGAAGATTATACCCTTCATCGACATAATCGGAATAAGGGAGACCGGAAGCGATCGGCCCGAGGCGCAGCAGAGCCGCGAGCGCGGCCAGGACAAGCCACAAAATCGAATCCTTCGTCTTAAGCCGGCAGACTTCTGGCGCTGGATTGAAGGTTTCCATCTGTGCTGCGGCCGAATACACAACAAACACAGGCTGGCGCGCGGGATAAAGGATATTCTATTCCCGCACCGCCGTGCCTTTTTGATTTTGAACGCTAACCGGAGTCGAATCCCGTAATCATGCAATGGTTTTTTGCTCTCGCCGAAGACTCGACCACATTTCGGCAGTATGCCGAGATGATCATGGTGGCCGTGCACACGGCCAGGAAATTTACCTCGCTCATCCCGCACTGCATTTACGACGGCGGCGATAATGATTTCACTGAGTGGCTAAGAAAACACGACGTGCGGATCATTCGGCACCGCAGTTTTCTCCGCGAGCCCCTGGCGGACCTGGGCCGTCGCAAGGGAAATCCGCATCTCGCGCCGGCGCTCTCGGGCGCTTTCTCTCGCGTGGAACTCCCGGAGATTGTGGCGCGGCTGGGCGGCGCCGCCCGCGTTCTCTATACGGACTGCGATGTGATATTCGTTGCTGAAGTCGTCCCCGAGCTGGAGGCGAACCCTTGCGAGTATTTCGCTGTCGCGCCGGAAGCGGCGCAAGACGATTACGTAAACATGAACACGGGCGTGATGCTGATGAACACCGATCGGCTGCGCGAAAGCCTGCCGAAATTCCGCGAATATATTTCGCAAAACCTTGCGGCGCTCGAAAGCGAATCGTGGGACGAAGCGGCCTATCGCTGGTTCTACCGCGATGGCAACGGCCCGCTCTGGAATCGGCTGAGACCGGAACTGAATTGGAAACCGTATTGGGGTGAGTGCGCGCAGGCAAAGATCATCCACTTCCACGGACCGAAGCCGTTTCAGCGCGACCACATCGAATCCCATTGGCCGGAACTCAAATCTTTGACCGGCGGCGCTTACCATGCACTGGTCGAACGGTGGTCGGAGCTGCTGCGTGAAGCTCGTTAGGCGCACCGCACGTCACAGACCGGACCTATTTATCCGCAACCGCGAACAGGTGCACATGGAGCGGCACGCCTTCGCGTGTCCGCAACGGGTGTTCGCCATACGAGAAAACTTCCACGCCGCGGAAAAATCGTGCGAGTAAATTGCGCAAGCTGGCCCGGGTTAGAAAATTCTTGTGATCGCCTTCCAGCAGATGCCAGGGGACAACTCGCCAGCCATGAAAGTATGGCAGCACCTCCATATTCGGGACAGAGAAGAGCGCGCGACCTCGGGTCACGCGCGCGATTTCACGGAGAAAAACCTCCGGGGCTTTCACATGCTCGAGCACCTCGATACAAATCGCGCAATCCCATTCGCCATCGGTGCACGGCAAGTCGCGAGATTCAAGATGTACTCGGCGAAAGGGCAACTGGCGTCGCAGCAGAATGTCGCAGCAATGGGAATTTGCCTCCAACCCGAGCCAATTATGTCCGGCGGCCATCAGCCCCGGTCCATATGCGCCCGCGCCACAGCCGACGTCGACAACCGAAGACCGTTCCGGCAAATATTCCTGGAGTAAATTGGCGACCTCGATTCCCGGATCCTCCAGCGGCGGACCGGAACCGTAAATATTTTCCCGATGAAGCAAGGTTTCGTTCTCCGGATAGACGACCTCGCCGTAAGGGCGTTCGCCCAATAAAGCCGGAACAAATCGCACTGGTTGCTCGGCAAGAGGGCTTGGAATTTCCTCACCCCACGATGCGACGACGCGCAATGTCGCTTCGTGCGGCTCCGTGGCGGCAGGCCGAATTTTACCTAGCATTCTGAAACCGGTCAGCACGCCGCGAGTGAGACCTAATTTTTCGCAGACATCGGGGCGGTAGAAAAGGATTCGTGTCTCCGCGAAGCAGCAATCGTCCAGGTAAGCGCGAACACGGCAGGACGCAGGATCGCGACCTGGAGCGTAAACCCAGCCGGAGAGAAAGACCGCCTCATCATAAATGTTCTGGCCTGGGGCGGGCGATTCCAGTCTTGCTTGAAGCGCTGAAGTCGCAGCGGGCGATTTCACATTTTGATCGGACATAAAACGGGCGCATCACTCGTACGCTTTCGATATGTTAATGCGCAAACCTTGCCGCGCGAATCGCCCGGAGTGTTCGATTGCAGCATTTCGAAAGTCCTCGGGGAAAAATTGTGGAATTCTGAAGTTCGCCCGCTAATGTTATTCCAGCCGCGCGCGATTCATCGTGCCTGATCGTGCGATGCGCCAAACCGATTGCCATGGCAGAACGAATACGACCGATCGAACAGATGCTGGAGCTGAGCGAAGAGGAGGCGATGTCGCCGGAGCATCTCGATTCCCAGGTGCAAAAAGCGCAGGAGCAACTTCTGCAATTGAAGCGGCAGCAGGAGCAAATCGAGAAGCAAAAGCGCGAACTAGAAGAGTTGAGCCGACGCCAGGAAGAACTTGAACGCGGCCGCGCTGAAATGACGGACAAGCTGTCGCGGTCGCTCGTGATCCTCGAACGTGAAGGGTACGATTCGCAAAAGAAACTCGAGCAAATTCGGGCGACCCACGAGAGCTTTACTCAACATCTACAGCTTCTCGAGGCGATCGAGCCCAAGACCTGGAACCCCGCCGAATTGCCGAAAGAGTTGAGCCGCGCCTTGAGCACGGTGGACGACGCTCGGACGGAATTCAGCCAGCAAAGGAGCCGCCTCGAAGCCGGGAACAGCGCTCAATCAGCAAATCTGGATTTGCCGGACGCCGCACCGGGCATTGCAGGAGTGGGCGGCGGAAAAACGTTCGCGCAATGGGTGCAGATCGGTTTCGCTCTGACGCTGCCGTTGATTATTTTTGGGTTGGTCGCGCTCCTGGTTTTCTTCTGGATGGCCGCGAAGGGTCAATGATTCCGCATGCGCCGCCGACCGCTTAAAACCGGAACACCGCTCAACCAGAAACAGGAAGAACTCGCTCAGCGCGAAATGCAGCTTCGCGGCGAAATGGAAAAGCTGGAGCGAATGATCGCGGAAGCTCCCCGCGTCGCCGAGGAAACTACGCGCCGGCAACGCGAGGAATTGTTGACCCGCGCCAGCGAAGGCCGCAGCCGGCTGGATGTCTCGGTCGCGCTCCAGGACAAGCGCTGGGGCGAAGATAGCCGCGTCGGCGGTCGGCGCGTCTCAATGCGGAAGGAACGGCGCGAAGGCCGGATCGTTTTTCTTGTTCTCGTGATTGCGCTTTGTGTCGCCGTCATCTGGCTGGTGAGCCATCTCCATTTTTAGTCGATTGCCGTATGGCCGAGCCTGCTCAAATCGACGTGGCGCACGTCGCGAAACTCGCGCGACTAAATCTCACTGAGGAAGAGACCAAACTATTTCAAGCGCAGCTTGGGCGCGTTTTGGAATACGCAGAGAAATTGCGGGAGCTGGATACCAGCCACGTGGAAGCCGCAGCGCACGCGGTCCCCATTTTCAACATCTTCCGCGAAGATGAGCCGCGGGCCGGGTTCACCGCGGAAGAAGCGTTGAGCAACGCACCGCGCCAGGCGAACGGCCTCTTCATTGTCACGAAGGTCATGGAATGACGGCGTCCGACCTGCCGGCGCTGAACATCGCCGAGCTACAGACGCTTCTCCGTCAACGCGAAGTTTCCCCGCGCGAGGTCCTAGAGGCGCTCCGGTTCCGGATCGCGGAAGTAGACCCGGGGATCGACGCCTATCTCTCGATCGATTTTGACGATGCTCTTAAAGAGGCCGAATGCGTGGACGTCAATTTGCCGCTCGGCGGCGTTCCGATCGCGATCAAAGATGTAATCAGTGTCGCGGGTCAACCGTGCACGTGCGCATCGAAGATCCTGTCGAATTATCGCGCGCTCTACGACGCGACCGTTATCCGCAAACTCAAAGCGGCCGGCGGAATTCCATTTGGGAGAACGAACATGGACGAATTTGCGATGGGCTCGTCTACGGAGAATTCGAGCATGAAACTCACTCGAAATCCCTGGGATGTGTCACGCGTGCCTGGAGGTTCGAGCGGCGGCTCCGCGGCGGCGGTGGCAGCGGACGAAGCGTTCGCCGCGCTCGGCACGGACACGGGCGGATCGATCCGCCAGCCGGCGGCCCTTTCCGGTGTAGTGGGGTTCAAGCCGAGCTATGGCCGCGTTTCGCGCTTCGGTCTGGTCGCGTTTGCATCGTCGCTCGATCAAGCCGGCCCGCTGACGAAGACGGTGCGCGACGCTGCGTTGGTGCTGAACGCGATTGCAGGGTCTGATCCACGGGATTCGACTTGTTTGAACGAAGTGGTGCCCGATTACACGGCAGATCTCGGCCGCGATGTGCGGGGAGTTCGGCTCGGTTTGCCAAAAGAATATATGATCGATGGAATCGATCCGCAGGTCAGAGCCGCGGTCGACAGCGCGCTCGCGCATTTCGAGTCGTTAGGCGCGGAGATGGTCGATGTTTCCCTTCCCCACACAGAATATGCCATCGCGTCTTATTATATGATCGCGAGCGCAGAGGCGTCGGCGAATCTCGCGCGCTTCGATGGGGTGCGTTACGGTCATCGCGCGGAGAACCCGCGGAACTTGTTCGACCATTACGGCCGGACGCGGGAAGAAGGATTCGGCCAGGAAGTGAAGCGGCGCATCATTCTCGGCACTTACGTTCTCAGCTCCGGATATTACGAGGCTTACTATGCCCGGGCGCAAAAAGTGAGGGAGCTGATCCGCCGGGACTTTATGCAGGTCTTCGCAAAGGTGGACGCACTTATCTCGCCGACGTCACCAGTGCCGGCATTTCCCCTGGGGGAGAGATGCTCCGATCCGTTGCAGATGTATCTGGCCGATGTTTTCACGAATGCGGCGAACTTGGCTGGCATTTGTGGGATCAGTCTGCCCTGCGGTTTTGCAAAGATAGGGAATGGGACGCAACTGCCGATTGGGTTGCAGTTGCTGGGGAAGGCGCTGGATGAGGGGTTGATCTTGCAGATAGCGCACGCGTATGAGCAGAGCACGGACTGGCATAAACAGCGGCCGCCGATGATGAGGGAAAACGCCCAACGTCCAACGTCCAACGTCCAACTTTGAACTCGGGGAAGTCACAAGTGAGTTCGACGGCGAGCTGGATCAATCGGCCATCGGCTTTTCGAGTCCTAGTCTGGTCTTTCGGAGTGGTGCTGTTTGTTTTCGCGCTGGTTCCGGTCCTGCACTGTCTTCGCGGACAGAGCATCAAGGATTACATCGTCTGGTACGAAACCGGACAGCAGGTCTTGCACGGCGGCGAGGTTTATCCCGATCGCTGGCACAAGTTTCCTTTCATGTATCCGCCGCCGTGCGCGCTCTTTCTTGCGCCAATCAGCGCATTCGGAAAAACAGGTCTTGTTGTGGCGCTGGTGCTGGTCAACGCCGCCGCGTGGATTTGCAGCATCATCTTTTCCGTCTGCCTCGCGACAGGAACGCGACGCCGCGCTCACCTCCTTCTTTACGTGATCCCGAATCTTGTGGTGGTCGTGTATGTCTGGGGAAATTTTCTGCTGGGGCAACCGAGCTTGCTTCTTCTCGCGCTGATGTTGGGCGCGTTCATCTCGCTGCGGCGGAAACTCCACGTCCTCGCGGGGATCTTGATTGCGATCGCTGCGGCAATCAAAGCCTTCCCGGTTCTTGCGATCCTTTATCTGATTTACCGCCGTTACTGGATCGCCACCGCGGCGCTGATTTTCACCCTGACGTTCTTGCTCATCGCCGCGCCGATTCCTTTTCGCGGGTATGCGCAGGCGAAACAGGATCTGCAGAGATGGTCCAGCGGGATGCTGTTCAAATACGACCAGACTGGCGTGGGCCAGCGGACGGGACGCAGCAACTCGTGGAAAAATCAATCGATTTGGGGCGTGTCGAATCGGCTCCTGCGCCATGTGGAGCACGATCCGAGCTACCACGAGCACACTCCCGTGTATGCGAACATCGTCGATCTGAAGTTCACGACTGTGAACGCAATCATTCTAGCCGCTGCATTCTTGTTGGGCAGCACTTTTCTTGCAGTCATGCCGGCTTCCTCGCAGCGAACACCGGAAACGGACGCGATCGAGTTCGCTCTTCTCCTGCTCTTGATCTTGATCTTCACGCCGCTTTCTTTCGGCTATCTTTACGCATGGCTTGTTTATCCTCTGAGCGTGATCGTGCAACAGCTGCTAGCTGGACCCGGTCCACACGCGGCATTACTTGGTTTGACGCTCTCCGCCGTCGCCCTGATTTCTCTTTCGATCCCACTGCGGATCCCCGCACAAACCTACGGCAATACGCTCTTCGCGACGCTCCTGCTTTTCGCCGGTTTGGCGATCGAGCTTTTCCGATTAAAGCGAGCGGGCCGCAGCGTCCTTTCCGGGTGACGTGAACTTTGCACGGACCACGCTCTGCGGCTTATCGCTGATGCCGAGATAGATTCTGCCGACGTACTCACCCATGATGCCGAGCAGCAGTAACTGGGTCCCGGAAAGCAACAGGATCGCCGCCATGAGTGAACTCCAGCCGGTCGGGTTTCTCTTCAACAGGTGTTCGAGCACGACTTCGATAACCGCGAGAAAGCCGAGGGCGCTCGTGATCATTCCCGCGACCGTCATCAGGCGCAACGGCAGAACCGAGAAATTGACCAGCATGCTCATCCAGAGCCGGACCAGTTTCCGCAAGGTGTAGCCGCTTCGCCCCTGCTCGCGTTCTACGTGACGCACGCGTACAACGCCGGCGTTTTGCGTGATTTGGAAAATGAGGCCGTCAATGTACGGATAGGGATTCCGTGATTTGGCGACCTCGTCCGCGACGAGCCGGGTCATGCAGCGAAAACTCGACAGGTAAAGTTTTCTCGGTTTCTCCACGACGTAATCCGCGATGAGATTGGTGAGCGTGCTGCCAAGATTGCGCCACCAGGCGTGTTCTTTCCGCTCGTAAATAGCGTAAACAACATCGCACTTCTCCGATTCCGCCGCGGAGAGAAGCTTCAGCACCTCCGACGGCGGATTTTGCAGATCATCATCCATCGTGAGGACGTATTGGCCGGTGCTTGCGCGCAATCCAGCCAGCACCGCGTTGTGTTCGCCAAAATTTCGAGACAAGCTTAGAAACGTGATCGGGATGCGGCTTGCCTTGGTCAGTCTCAGTGCGATCTCTTCGGTCTCATCGCGACTGCCATCGTTGACGAGAATCAATTCGAAACCGCCGCTGATCTCCAGCGCCGACAATTCCTGATAAAGCGCAGGTAACGTCAGCGCCGCGTTGAAAAGCGGAATGACGATGCTGAGATGCGGACTGGATTCATCCATTTTTTCGCGCGACGGCAAAGAGAGACGTCCCGAACGGCAACGATACGTGACGGCTGGCACTCAATTCAAGAGCTGCGACGCGTCGAAAAATCGAATTCACGAATGGCGGAAGCGCTCTGAAATCGGAGCGCGGCAGCTCATTCTTCTGCGAACGGGCGCGACTCAGCCACCGGAAGAGCGCGATGGGCGGAGTAAAGGTGGCATTCCAGTAGCTCAATCTCTCTACGTGAAAATGGGCGCCCTCCAACAACGCCTGCAATTGTCGCCGTGTGTAACGACGATCCGTATCCACTGCGCAGTCATGCGCTCCTTTCAAGAATTCGAGTGCGGCCACGTTCAGAATCAGCCTGCCTCCTGGACGCAGCACGCGGTGAGCTTCATGCACGGCGAGTGAGTCATCCAGGCCCACGGAAACCAGAACATCGAGCGAGAGAACGAAGTCGAAGGAATTCCCGGGGAATGGAAGCTCATGCACGCTGGAGGAAATCAATTTCGCGCCCGTCTTGCGCGCGGCAGTCAGTTCCAAGGCATGAGTGCTCTGATCAACGCCGCTTAAATCCGCGGCAGGAAATTTTTGCCGCACCACATTCAACATCCCACCGGTGCCACAGCCCGCATCGAGCAGCGAGAAATCGGGAGCGGCGGGCTCGATCGCAGCAGCCACATGCTGACGCAGCGCTTGGTACCACCAATAGTGATCCTCGACCGAGCGCATGATATCGTTTTCTTTAGGAGACATATGAATGCTCTACAGTTCGGAAAAGCATGTGCCTTTCGACCGCCCGCTTTGCTCCGCGGGCAATCTCTCGAAATGACTTGTCACAAGTGGCTACTCTTCGTCACCGCATGATCTCCCAATCGTCCTCGATCATATGCGAACGAAACGTTTTGCCAGTTTTTTATCTTACTTTCTGAGAAATGAACCTCTCGGGCGGCAACGTGGCGGGCCAAGGCGACTCCTCGACATTACCCAGGTCAAATCCCGCAGGCCAACATCCTCGAAAATGGCTGGCGATTGCTCTTATCGCCGCCGCGGTGCCGCTCTTATTTCTCATCTACCTGCTCCATCGATACACAGTCGACGTGCCGGCGTGGGACGACTGGGAGATGGCTCCAATCATAGCGCGCTCACACGCGGGCCAGCCTTTCCTCCAGGATCTCTTCCAGCAACAACAGGAAGCGCGCACCGTGATCCCCAAACTCCTCGTCGTCCTCCTCGCGGCCTTTGGTCATTGGCATCTAACCTACGAGATGGCGCTTTCCGTCATCTTCTCGTCCGCAACTGTTGCCGGAGTCTACTTGCTGCTGCGACAATCCGCGCTCGGACCCCGGGTCACTGCGATCTGCCTCTTCCTCGCCGCTCTCCTCATTTTCGCTCCCACCTACTACGAAGTCTGGCTGACCGGCTCGGATTTTAGCTCGTTCATGCCCGCATTCTGGCTGGTCACTGCACTGGTCATCGCGGGAACGAATCTATCGATCGCCAAGAAATTTATCAGCTGCGTGATTCTAACGATTGCCAGCAGCTTTACCCTCCCGCATGGCCTTCTTCTTTGGGCGATTACTTTCCCGCTGGTGTTGCTCACGGATGAAGTTCCTCGCGGGAAATCGTGGCTGCTGCTCTGGGTCGTGGCATGCGCAGTCTGTGCCGCGGCCTATTTTTGGGACTATCAAAAGCCTCGTGATCTTCCGCTCTTTGCCCCCGCCGTTTCACCGATCGATTACTTCCAATACGTCCTTATTTTTCTCGGATCGGCCCTGGTCCACGCCGGCAAGGATGCACCGATCACGACAGCCGCGATTTTTGGCGCGAGCGGATTGGTTTTTTTCTGTGGCGCTCTCTATCACACATTCTCGCGCCGAAGAAATCGGGAATCTCTGCGACGCACACTCCCTTGGTTTGCGCTGGGATCTTACGCCATCGGCAGTGCATGCCTCGCCGCGTTCGGGCGAGTCGGTTACGGAACGACCCAAGCGCTGCAATCGCGCTACGGACCATTCGCACTTTACCTTTTTGTCGCACTGATTGGCCTGGTGGCGGTCATCCATGCTGACTCAGCGCTCGAGCGAAGACCCCGAGCCGAGGCAATCTGGATTTCGGCCATGGCTTTCCTCGCGCTGGCTTTGCTGGTCCCTTACGCCTTCTGCGGTGCAGCCGGGTTTGCCGCGATGCGAGCGGGATCGGCCAACAACTGGTTGGGACGATCTGCGGTCCTCTTTAGTCGCGCGTTCGACACCGGCGGCACGATCAAAAAAACGATTTATCCGTTGCCGGTGATTGTGCGGCGCGATGCCAAGGTCCTCGATGATCTGGGATTGATCCGGCCGGCCCTCATCAAGACCAATAATATTTCATCGATCCATCATTGGGCGGCTGACGGCCGGAGTGCCACGGGTTGGTGCGAATCCATCGTGCCGAGCGGGAGTGACATGCTGGTCGCTTCCGGTTGGGCGGTGCTCAACGCAGCGGGCCGCCCGGCTGACGGCGTAGTCCTCACCTACGAATATCCGGAGCGCAATTGGGTTTTCTTCGCCATGTCTAATGGGATCTCGGCCCGGCCCGACATCGCGGCACGACTGCACAACCGAGACCAATTCTGGAGCGGGTGGGAAGCGACGTTCCCGCGGAGCGCGTTTCCTCGTGGCGCACGGATCTCAGCGTGGGCCATCGATTGCGAACACGCCGCCATCTATCGCCTGGATAACCACTTCATGGAGGAGCATTTTTGAAATCGCTCCGCCAGCGTACGTGACGCACCGCTAGCGCAAGCCCGTGCCCCAGCGCCGATGGAGAAATCGCTCGATCGGCGCAAACAAGATCTTGTCCGTGAGCAAACCAATCAAAACGATGACCAGCATCACGCCGATGACCTGGTCCATCGCATGCAGTTCGCGTCCGTAATGCAAAAGATGTCCGAGCCCGAAGCCAGTTAGGATCGTCACGTAAATCTCGGCCGCCATAAGTGACCTCCAGGCGAAGGCCCAACCTTGTTTCATGCCGCTGACAAGGTAGGGCAGCGATGCGGGCAGAATGACCTTCGTCCATTTGTGCAAGCCACTCGATCCCATCGTCCGCGCGGCCCGCGCGAAGATGGGCGGGATGTTACGCACGCCTGTATCGGTGGCGATCACGACCGACCAGACCGTTCCCATGACGACGACGAACAACATCGCGCTTTCGGTTTGACCAAACCAAAGCAAGGCGAGCGGAATCCAACAAACGCTAGGCAAGGTCTGGAGCCCGAGCGCAAGGACGCCAACGGTGTCTTCCATGAATTTAAAGGCGGAAGTGAACAGCCCGAGCGGGAGACCGATCGCGATACCGATGAAGTAACCGACCAGGAGCCGCCGCACGGTAACGGTGGTCGCCTGAAGCAAAGTTCCGTCGCGCGCCGCGCCCAGGAGATATTCGCCAACACTCTTCGGCGACGGCAATAGGACCGGCGACCATATGTTCGCCTGCACAATGAAATGCCAGATGGTCACGAGGGTGACGAAGAACAAGGTGGCGAGGAACGCGCGTCTCATGAGTCGGACACCTCCCCGGCTGAATGGCCTTTCAAGGCGCGCGTGATCTTGCCGGCGTGCTCTGCAAGCTCGATGCTGTTGATGTCGCGCGGTCGTGGAAGCGGGATGTCGAATTGCTCGCGGATGCGCCCGGGATTCCGCGAAAACAAGATCACACGATCGGCGAGGCAGACGGCTTCGCGCACGTTATGCGTGACGAAGACGATCGTCTTGCGCCGCTTTTGCCAGATCCGCTGGACGTCGCTGTAAAGCTGCTCGCGCGTGAGCGCGTCGAGCGCGGCGAAAGGTTCGTCCATCAACAACACGCGCGGATTCGGCGCGAGCGCCCGCGCCAGGGCGACGCGTTGTTTCATACCGCCGGAAAGCTCGTGCACGTGCGCGGCCGAGAACTTCTCCAAGCCGACCAGTTGAATGAAAAACTTCGCGACCTCCAGACGTTCCTTATTCGTTAGGCCAGGTTTAAGTTTCAACCCGAACATGACGTTGCCGGTGACGTCAAGCCAGGGGAAGAGCGCGGATTCCTGAAACATGACGAGCCGGTGCCGGCCGGGATTGTGAACGGGTTCGTTGTCGGCCATGACCATGCCCTCGTCCGGCGTCTCGAGTCCCGAGATGATATCGAGCAAGGTCGATTTGCCGCAACCGCTCGGCCCGACCAGGCAAACGAATTCGCCTTCGCCGATGTTGAGCGAGACATGGTCCAGCGCATGCACCGTCTGCCGCGAAGTGCGAAACCATTTCGAGACATTCTCGACGATGAGCTTCGCCGGCGGCAGCCCAATTAACTCCTCTTGCAGCGACATCAGGGTTTCTCGAACAGCTTCGAGAGATCAGGCGCGCTCTTGATGAAGCCGCTTTTCATCGAGTTCTGCATAAAACTCTCGACGGAGGCGCGCGGCACCTCAGCCGTGAAGACGATCCGTTTCCACGATTGCGCGATCAGGTCAGGAGCAATGTCGCTTCTGGTTTCTTCGCGCAGTTCAGCTCGCACGAGCTTTTGTGCCTCTTCCGGATTCCTGGTCATCCACTCGGTCAACTCAGCGTGGGCTTGAGCGAACTTCTTCGCGAGATCGCGATGTCCGGTGAGGAACTTGACGCTGGAAACCAAAACGGTGGTCGCGACATCCTTTTCTTCCACGAGAATTTTGCCGCCGGATTCACGCTCGAGCCGTGAGACCCACGGTTCAACGGTCCAAACTGCATCGATCTTTTTCTGCTGGAACAACGCCAGCTGATCGGGATTTTGCGTGGGCAAGACCTGCGCGTCACCGCCGAGCTGCGTGATTTTCAGGCCGCCCGCCGTCAACCACGCGCGACAGGAAATGTCCTGCGTGTTCCCGAGCTGCGGAGTCGCAATTTTCTTTCCGCGAAAATCAGAGGGCGTTTTCAGATCTTGGTCTGGTTGCACAACCAGCGCCGCGCCGCCATTGGCCGCGCCCGCGATCAGCCGGATTTCGGCGCCGTTTGATCTCGTATAAGCATTCAGCGCCGGCCCGGGACCGACGTAGGTAAGATCAATCGACTGCGCGAAGATCGCTTCCATCGCGCTCGGTCCGGCATTGTAAACGAACCAATCGATCTTCGTGCCGGGGCCAAGCCGCTCTTCGAACCAGCCTTGGCCGTGCCGCGAGAGATTGTGCGCTACGAGCGCCTGGGCATGCGTGATATTGGGAAAGTGCCCGACGCGAAGAACGGAATTCTCCGCCGCTTCCACGCGGACGATGAACGCAAACGCAATTGAGAGAGTCAGCAGGGAGATTGTCTTCATGGACGGTTAGGACCATTCGAGCGATATCAGTATTCGTTTCTGTCCGCGAGGAAGAAGGCATGGTGATCGAGCTTTTTTCAACTGCTACCGGCCTTCGCCAACACACTTGCTAGCGATGAAACGGGCGGACAGGATTGGCGCGTGAAGATCAAGATCTGGTCGCACCATCGCTTCGTCCTCCCTGGCGTAATTGGCCCGGTGGTCGAAACGTGAAACGACTGCGGTGACACAGTTGCGGCTATTGCGCCCATCATCACCGACCGGGACAGGGCTACGGTCGTGAGAAAACGGGGGCGCCCGCAAGACAGGCGGGAATCCTTCTCATACCGGAAAGATCGACTATGCCAAACCGCTATGTGCCGAAAATTGAGTGTCTTATATTGCCGTTGCAAGACAAAACCCTAGAGACAAAATCGCTTCGCTCAAAAAGGAGCGCGATTGCTCACGGAACTGAGCAGATGGCTTCAACGCCTTTACATAACTCACCGGCCCGTGCTGCCTCGATGTCGGCAGACGGCCCTGTTAAACAAAGGGAACGTCCAAGAAGTGGCCAAGTAGAATTTATTTGGCTCACGCAAGCGCGCAGATCTACAACTTTAAATACCTATTATAATAGGTATTTACAAGGGGAGCCGACGACGGGACTCGAACCCGTGACCTGCTGATTACGAATCAGCTGCTCTACCAACTGAGCTACATCGGCATTTGCACCGGACAACGGCATTTGAGCCGAAGTCCGAGAGGCGCCTTCTATACGTTGTTTCTCTATACGCCATCGCGACATGTGTCCAGAAGCTGGGGCGCGCGTCCACTTTGCACGCGTCGGCGACCACCGCAAGGCTCGCGGCAGGATAGCCACAGGGCCGCACCGGCAAGCTCTGCTCTCACCCCGGAGCTTTGGCGTCGGTTCTTGCCAGCAAGATGACGGCCGATTCGAGGGATGGCACCATGTCACCCCACCCGTTCAAGAGCGCGTCAAACAATTCTCGATGGCGAGGCAACGGCTGCCGGAAATGAAAATCTGCTTGAGTGCCGTCCAAAAGCTCGGGCGCACGGCTTCACTCGATTTCGCGGCCCTCGCCACGAGCACCGGCACATTCGCGCGATTGACGATGCTCCGAGTCAGATCGCCCATGATGTAATGGCCGAGCGGCCCACGCGTCTGCGAAGAGCCAGTCACGATGAGATCGTGCTTTCGTTCTCCCACCTCCGCGAAAACTTGACTGAGGACGAGTCCATGACGCACCCGCACCTCCGTCGCCACGCCGAGGCGCTCAAGACTTTGTTTTTGTGCGAGCAAGTTGCGACCAAGCTCGGAGCCGGATTGCAAGAGTTGATCAACATCTTCCTCGAGCCGCACGAGATCGGCATAGATGGCCGGCGGTTCCGCCATGACGTGCAAAAGCGTGACCGACGCTCCCACAGCCGCGGCAACTCTCCCGGTCAACTGAACTGCTGCGTCGATGAAATTTTTTCCGCCCGTGCAAACGACGAAGCTCTTCAGAGTTTCGCACGCCCCGGTCGCGAGCAAAACGGGCGACGGGATCGCTTTAATCACTTCATAGCTTTTTTCCGCGCGCCAATAAAGGCCGGTGGTCCCTTTGCGCTCCGCGCCGATGATCGTGAGATCATACTGCGTGGAGGTCGTCTGGTGCAGGATTTCGCGGATCGGTTCGCCGGTTCGCAAGACCAGTTCGGGCGAAACGCCGAAGCCACGAAGCTTCTCCGCCTCGCTTTCAAGCGCCGCGCGCAGCGGCCCTTCGTCGCCGGATCCCTCCGCGATTCCGAGCAACGTCGTCTCGGCCTGGCAAGGACCGGCCACCAGACCACCGAGCCGTATCGGTTTGTCAGCCGGGTCAGTGCCGTCGCTGCAAATCAAAACGCGCATGAGCTAAATTTTGTGGCCCGTCCACATGGTGTAAATCACAATAGCCGCGCCGATGAGCGGCAGCGGCACAAAAGCCAGACGAATTTTCGGGCCCGCAAAATATTGGGTGGAGATGGCGCCGATCTGCGCACCGATCGCCGCGCCAGTGTTCATGACCAACGCGATCAGGATGTCGACATTCCCTTTGATGGCGTGACTAAAGGTTCCATAGCTGGCGGAGATGATGATCTCGAAAAGGTCCGTTCCCACCGCGAGATGCGTGGGAATTCCGAGGACGTAGACCAGCATCGGCATCCGGATGTAACCGGCGCCGCCACCGAGAAAACCGCTGAACAATCCACCGATGAAGGAAACGAGCACGATGACCCACAGCGAAATTCTCACGCCCGAGGTCGGCAGGGAGATCATCGGCCACAGATGAAACCGCTGGATCGCCCTGGTCCGATGGCTGAAGGAGGATTCGTCTTTTTTGTTCGCGGCTCCCGCCACATTAGTGCGCGGCCCGCGTTTCTTCTGAAGATGAAGTGTTCGCCAGGCTTCCCAGATCATGAAGGTGGAAATGCTCACGTAGATTGCGATGGAAATGATGCTCACGACGGTATTCACGTTCCCCGCGCGCTTTAGCACTTGAATCAACTGCGCGCCGACTTCCGCGCCGCCCATCGTTCCGATTGCCATGATAAACCCGAGACGCAAATCGACATTGCCGAGAGCACGATGCCGCTTCGCGGCCACGACGGATTTTCCGACGATGTGCGCCAGGTCCGTTCCGACCGCGAAGTTCCAATCCAGCCCCACGGCCCGAAGCGCGGGTCCCGCGATGAAACTGCCGCCGACCCCGAAGAACCCGCCCATGACGCCGATGAAAAACCCGATAACGACAAGATAGATCGGGCTGATGTGCGCGTTCGAGATCGGAAAAAACATGGCTTATTCTGAACGGCCGCGGAGAAGGCGGAACAGCCAGGTGGTGATACTTTCGAGCAAGACCGCCTGTCCGATGATGAGCGCAATCGCGACGATCGCGTAAAGCTTTACGTGATGCAGGTGCAGGTTCTGCAACCAGCCCGAAAGGTAGTGGAGAACGAGGAAAAAGTAGCCGGTCACGAGCATCGCGTAGACAACCAGCTCGATCACGAACGCTCGTAAGGTCGTCGATGTTTCAGATTTCATAGTCAACTCGGCCGCGCATCACAGACTCTTCGCTCTTGACCGGTTTGCCGGTTGCGCAGGACCAGCGGAACCGAACAAAAATCCTTTGCGCCGGGGGTGTTTCTTCCTACGTTCCATTTCGCTTTTAGAGGGTAAATATGGCCGATGTTGCAAACAAATATCCGGAAAACGTAGAGGGAAAGTTCTACGTCGATGACCAGTGCATCGACTGTGATCTCTGCCGGGAAACTGCGCCCGCGAATTACAAACGGAACGATGATGGCGGGCATTCCTTCGTTTACAAACAGCCGGAGTCTCCCGAAGAGGAAGCGCTCTGCAAAGAAGCCATGGAAGGCTGCCCGGTCGAAGCGATCGGCAGCGACGGCACTTAGCGCGGTGCGCTGATGCAGCCACGAGCCCGTGGCCTGTGCGTTGGGATAAAATGGCGGCAAACCCTGAAGTCCCGGTTGCTCTCACCATCGCCGGATCCGACAGCAGCGCTGGAGCCGGCATCCAGGCTGACCTGAAAACTTTTGGCGCGCTTGGCGTTTACGGACTGACCGCGATCACGTGCATCGTGGCGGAGACACCCGGACTTGTATCGGAAATTGAAGCAGTGAGCACGGAGATGGTCTGTGCGCAGATGGAGGTTCTCCTCAAAAGCTTTCCCGTTGCCGCGATCAAGACGGGATTGCTTTTCTCGGGCGAGATCGTGGCGGCGGTCGCACAAACGCTTCGCACGCATGCGGCGAGGGCGATATCAACTCTCGTGATTGATCCGGTTATCGTCGCAACAAGCGGCGATCTTCTTCTGCGCGATGATGCGGTGGAAGCTTACGAGCGCGAATTATTTCCGCTCGCGGCGCTCGTCACACCAAACCTCGACGAAGCGGCCCGGTTACTGGGAGAACCAATTGACGATTTGCAGGCCATGCGCACTGCTGGCGCGAGGCTGACGGAGAAATATCGGATCCCAGTGTTATTAAAAGGCGGTCACCTCTCGGGTCCGGATGCGATCGATCTTCTTTTCGTTGCAGGAAACGTCGTTGAATTCTCGGTGCCCTTCTCGCGCGGGATAGCCACGCACGGGACGGGATGCACTTACTCCGCCGCGATCACCGCCGGCCTGGCGAGCGGTCTTTCACTCGAAGGAGCAGTGCGACGCGCAAAAAAATTCGTGACAGCGACAATCGCGCAGCATCTCAACTGGAAAAGGTCATCAGGCGCGTCTCTCCACGCGTTGAACCATTCGCCTAACGACTGGAAATAGGAACTCCCAGTCAAGGTGGAACGAGCGCTCCACCTTCGGCGCGGGGCGCTCACGTTCGTGTCGATACATCTACGGCTTCGTTCTGCTCCCAGCGCTTCTCCCGCATCGCTTCCACCGCAGCGGCCGTCTCAGCTTGTTTCTTGCTTCGTCCAGTTCCCTCTCCCAGCACAATGCCCTCCCAGAGCGCGCGAACAACAAACGTCTTCTCGTGCTCCGGCCCGCTTTGCGAGATCACCTCATAAGCAGGACTGCGCGGCGAAATCGATTGAAGCAATTCCTGCAGATGACCTTTCGGGTTGATATCGATCGGCTCGTCCACGAGCTGCGCAAGGTCGCCGGCCGCCTGTTCCAAAATGAATTGCCGCACCGTGGCAAGATCACTGTCGAGATAAATGGCTCCGACGAGCGCTTCGAAAGCGTCGGCAAGGGTTGAATTGCGTTCGCGGCCGCCGCTCGCCTCTTCGCCTCGTCCCATCATCAGATAGCGTCCCAGTTCGAGCGCCGCCGCATGGACTGTGAGCGCCTCCCGCGAAACCAGCCGTGATCGAAATTTCGTTAGCTTTCCTTCAGCCTCGTCCTTGAAATGTCCATAGAGATGCTCCGTCATCACGAGTTGCAGAACCGCATCGCCCAGAAACTCGAGGCGTTGATTATCGAAATGATGATGCTGTGTCTCATGTCTCACGCTCGGATGCGTGAGCGCTTCCGCGAGCAAGAGCGCGTTGCGGAACTTGTAACCAATACGGTCTTCGAGCGGATTCACCTGGAAGGGGCATCCTACGCACTCAAAGCGATTTTTCCAGAACAGGGACGCTGGCGCGGAACTCTCCCGTCCCTCCACTACCGCTTCTGAAAGACTGCGATGGAGGTAACCAGATCGAGGGCTCGCTGGAGCACGGGGTCGTGCACCGTTGCTTTTTCGGCACTACGACCTCGCCGTTGCGCCGCTTCCATGGCTTCGAGTTCAGGGTTTTTGCCGGAAATAAGAGCGGCTTCGTTTAGATGCGGCCGCTCATTCTCGACGACGAAAGGACCCATCCCCTTTTCCCGGCTTTGTTGAAAGACTTCACGCTTGTCCGCCGCCGGCATCTCCACGGGCACATCCGGTTTGAGTCCGCCGGGAAAGAGCGGTCGGGCTTCGGGCAAGACTGCTTCGCCCACTGCTACGCGCAGAACCTTTCCGCTGGGAAGTTTCAGGTCGGAATATTCCACAGCACGACCGGCGGTCGGCTGACCGATGACCAGCGCTCTGTCATAAAGGTGTATAATGCCGGCGATCGCTTCAGCCGCCCCGGCCGTATCACCATCCGCCAGGATGATCGTCAAACCTTGATAGGAAGGATCGCGATCCGAGGTGAAGGTCCGTTCCTGTCTAGCGGTTGTCTTGCGCAGGCTAAAGAGCGGTTTCCCTTTGGGACAAAAACGTTTCGCGAATTCCGACGCAGTCGCAAAATCGTTCGTTGCCGGGCTGGCCCGCAAATCGATCACGAGCGCATCCACTTTCTTCGCTGCGAAAGTTTTCAGGTTCATATCGAGCGCGTCGAGGTTCGGACGGATGAGAGCACCGAGCCGAAGGTAACCAATGTGACCTTCCAGGATTTCACCGAAAAACGGGGCGGCGGGCTCGGTCGGTTCGGCCGCGGAATCGGAGAGCAGAACCACACCGCGCCCCAGGCGCGTCAGAATTCCTTCAAATGTTGCGCGATTCAGTTCGGTCTCGTTCAGCGCCTCCGGTTTGATATAGTTGTTCTTCAGGAGCTGGATCGCTTCTTTCAGGTCCGCGGAGTCCATCGAATCAACGAGCGACTTCGTCGTGGACGCCGGTGCAGTTTGCGGCGTTACCGACGGGACTGGCGATGGCGAAGCGCCACCCGGCTTTGCCGGAGATTGCGCGGACAGATTCACCGCCGCAGCCCAACCGAAAAGGACGGCAATAAACAGAGAGGCGCGCCGGGACATCAGTGGCCCACGACCTTAGCCGCAACTGCGCCAAGAGCAATATCCCGCCGGTAACGACAGCCTTCGAAATCGATCTGCGAGACTGCTTCGTAGGCGCGCGCGCGCGCCGTCGCCACGCTCTCGCCGAGTGCGGTCACCGCCAGGACACGGCCGCCGGCTGTCACAACCATTCCGTCCTTCTTCCGAGTGCCGGCGTGGAAAACGTGAACATCCTTTGCACTCGCCGACAGCTCCAAACCATGGATCGGTTTTCCGATATCGTACTTGTCCGGATAACCACCCGAGGCGAGCACAACAGTGACCGCCGCACGCTCATCCCATTCGATCGCCCTGCGATCCAACGTTCCGTCGATCGTCGCCTCGAGGAGCTCGAGCAAATCCGACTTCAAGCGCGGCAGGATGACTTGCGTCTCCGGATCGCCGAATCGGCAGTTGAACTCCAGAACTCGCGGCCCATCCGCCGTAACCATGAGACCGGGAAAGAGCAATCCGCGAAAAATGACGCCGCCTTCGTTTAAACCATTCAGTAAAGGACGCATGACCTCGCGACCAAATTGCGCCTGCAGGGCGGCATCGAAATTATCCGCCGGACTAAGCGCGCCCATGCCGCCGGTATTCGGCCCCGCATCCCCATCGTATGCGCGCTTGTGATCTCGAGCCGTCGCGAGCATGCGATAGTTCTTCCCATCCACGAGCGCATGCAACGAGCACTCCGAACCGGTAAGACATTCTTCGATCAGGAGGCGCGTTCCCGCATTGCCAAAGCGGCGTTTCGTCATCATCGAATCGATCGCCGCTCGCGCCCCTGCCGCATCCTGCGCAATGATCACGCCCTTGCCGAGCGCAAGCCCGTCGGCCTTGATCACGAGGGGAAATCGCGACTCTTCCACGAAGGCAAACGCCGCCTCGCACTTTGAAAAGGCGGCGCCGCGCGCCGTTGGGATCTTGTTTTTCCGCATCAATTCTTTCGCGAAGATTTTCGAGGATTCGAGGCGCGCCGCGGACTTTGACGGGCCGAAAACGCGGAGCCCCTCGGCCTCGAAAAGGTCCGCGATGCCGGCCGCGAGCGGATCATCCGGTCCAATCACTGTTAATCCGATTTGGTTTTCTTTTGCGAAGTGGACCAACGCCGGCAGATCGTTCGCCGGGATCGCAACGTTTTCTCCCACCTCCGCTGTGCCCGCATTTCCGGGCGCGCAAAAAATCCGGTCAGCGCGGGAGGATTGCTTCAACTTCCATGCGAGCGCGTGTTCCCGGCCACCGCTGCCGACTACAAGAATTTTCACAGCGGTGGGGTATCTCGGTGGGGCATATCCGACCGAATCGTCCTAGCGAAATCAAGTGAACGCAAGCCGTCAGTAACTCTTGAAATCCCACAATGAAGAGGCGCCACATTATACAACCCTTCTGGTTCGTTACTCTCCACTTGCGCCGCGCCTGATTGATCTTACAGATGGCGGATGAAGTCTTCGCGCGCTTCGGTCCTAAAACCCCAGTGTCCTTCGCGCATCGTGTTGGACCGGATCGCGGATAAATGGACTGCGCTCATCATCCAGGTCCTGGCCAACGGGACTCACCGATACGCAGCGTTACAACGGGAAATCGGTGGGATTTCTCAGAAGATGCTAACGCAAACACTCCGCAGCCTGGAGCGCGACGGCTTGGTCTTGCGCAAAGTTCATCCGGTCGTCCCGCCTAAAGTCGAATACTCGCTCACTCGCCTCGGACGCACGTTGATCGATCCTCTGCATGCGCTTTGCCGATGGTCCGAGAGACATCTGCCTGAACTGCAGGCGAACCGAACTCGCGCGCGCATGCTCGAGCAACCATCATTCCGCGTCGTGCAGACGCCGAGGGATCTCGCACTCAGCCAGTAACGGTCGTTCCGCTTCGCTCTCGGGTGAGCCGTATTTTTCTTCTGTCGCCGGCTCAACGGGAGCTTCGCCCTAGCAAAGCGATCTACAGTTCCGGCTTCAACTCGAAGTTGATGTTCACCTCGTAGTGGGCGCCGCTACCAAGGCCCTTCGGCAGCGGATCAACTTGCGTCACCCGTTTCGCAACCGCAGCGACCGATTCATCCACCACCACATTTCCGGACGGTCTCACGATCGTGAAGTTCGAGACGCGGCCATCTTTCTCGATCCGAATTTTTACCAGCGCGGACATCTTCGCTCCGATGGCAACGCTGGTCGTAGGCTGGATCCATTCGCTGTAGAAACGGTCGTGGAGCATCTTTCCGTACCAACTGAATTCCGACGCTCGTACCGCGCCGTTGGGTCCGGTTGAGCCGGATTTTTCGCCGTCAACGCTGTTTGCGTTGGCGGGCGCGATTTTCGCCGCCTCTTTCCTATTCTCGTCGTTTTTCTTTTCCTGCTCAACGGGCGTCGCTTTCTTTCTCGGCGAAGGTTTCGGCGTAGCCTTTACCACAACAGTTTTTTTCGGTGTGGCTTTGGGCGTCGGTTTTGGTGAAGCTTTGGAAACAGGTGTCATGCTCGGCTTCGGAGGCGGTTTCGTGACGGGAGTTGGCGAGGGCGTGGCGGTCCGAAGCTGGATATCGCTTCTTGCCGGCGTCGGGACAGGCGGTTCGTCTTGTTCCTCCGGCTTGGAGCGAGGCGTGTCAGCTTCTGGCGGAGGCGTCTTCTCAATCGCTGTCTCCGTTTGCGCTGGCGTGGTACGCGCGGCAACCTCTGTGCCACCGCCGTTCATCCAAACGATGCTCTGCAAATTCGGCTTTCGCGTCTCGCGATTCCAACGAATGAGCGCGATAATGATCGCGATGTGAGCGACCGCGATGATCGTGACGTTGCGCCAAAAGCGTGCGTCTCGCGGCATCGCCTATTTCGTCTCAGCCTTTGTCGCAATGCCCACTTTCGCGATTTGCGCGCGTTGCAAAGCATCCATCAACGCGATCAACTTCTGCACCGGCAGCTCTCGATCCGGGCGAATGACGACGGCCACGTCCGGATTCGTCCGCTTCAATTCCGTGAGTCGCGCAACGAGTGTCTGGGTATCGACCAGATCGTTGTTGAACCGGATCGTCTCCTGGCGATCGATGGAAATCGTCTGAACTTGCGCCGGATTAACCGGAGCATTCGCTGCACCGCTCGATGGGATAACTAGACTCACGCTATTTTCCAACAGCGGCGTCGTGATCATGAAAATGATCAGAAGCACGAACGCCAGATCGAGCAGCGGCGTGATATTGATCTCGGAAAGGGTCGAGAGACTGTGCCGTTGGGAATAGCGGCGCATATATCAGCTCTCCGATTTGGACGTTGGGCGTTGGACGCCCGGCCGCCGTAGCCACTTTGGCAGAGGAGGCTTGGACGTTGGACGTTTCCCCTCTTCTGTCCTCATCGCCGGTACTCCGGATCACGCGCATTGTGATCCACGTATTTGTGCTCAAACTCCGACGCCAGCTCCGAGGCGAAGTTATCCATCTCCACGATTATGCCGCGGATGCTGGTGACGAGAAAATTGTAACCGAACATCGCCGGGATCGCGACGCAGAGAGCCGTGACCGTGGTGATCAGCGCACCGGAAACACCGGGCGCCATCGTCGCCAGATTCGGCGAGCCTGCGACCGCCACATCCGTGAAAGTGTCCATCACGCCCCAGACCGTTCCGAGCAATCCCAGGAACGGCGAACCGCTCACCGCTGTCGCGAGCAGGATCATTTGCGACTCCAATCCGAGCGCGGTCTCACCCACCGCGCGCTCCATCGCCGCGTTCACCGCGTGCATCTGCGCGGGCGTGATCTTGTCCGCGATCCCCAGTCGTGCGCGAAATGTTTCGTCCACTTCCGCCGAACCGAGCAGCTGAAAAGTCATTTCCTCGCAACCCGCGCGGTAGACATTGAAGAGCGGTGCGCCGGGAAACTTTCCGTGATTCTCAAACAAGCGCAGCGGTTGCCGATCCTTCCGGAAGGCCGCACGAAATCGCGCCGTCTGTTTCCGCGCGAACTGAATCACGCGCAGCTTCGTGATCATGATCGACCAGCTGAAGACCGAGACGATGCAAAGCAGCGCGAGAACGATCTTGCCGGCGACAGTCGAGTGTTCGAACGCGAAGAGAAGACCGCCAGCCGCGAGAATCTTCGGAAGTAGCATGTGCGCCAACTTGCCTGGAGTAATACCGGAGTTTCAGGGAAAGGGAAAGGTGGATCGCGCGCGATCTCACCCTTGCAAAGTCCATCTTCATTTGCCTTCAAGCTGCCGCGGATAGGCCGGTCGCCATCTCGCGGCCACGATGAAAGCGAACCCAATTGCGACCAGGAAAAATGAGAAAAATTGACCGCGTGTAAACATGCCAATCAAAGGGGCGTCCGGTTCCCGAAAATATTCGACAACGATCCGGAAGATGGCGTAGCAGATCATGAATAATCCCGTTAGGAAACCGTTTGGGGTGCGCGCGCGAGTGCGCACAAACCACAAGATCGCGAACAAAACGATCCCTTCGAGAAGCGCCTCGTAAAGCTGCGAAGGATGCCGGGGTGTGAGGATCCCGCGCAAAACTGTTGCGATCTGCGAATTTGTTCGCACCGCCTCAATGATCGCTTCGATGGAATGGAGAGACGGATCGATTTGCTGGCACGCAGCGAGCGCGCGATCGGCTGCCGCAGCATTCGCGGGCTCGAGTAACTCCTTCGGAAACTGCATCGCCCATGGGACGTTTGCGATTCGGCCGTAAAGTTCGCCATTGATGAAATTGGCGCAGCGGCCAAGAAATAAACCAATCGGCACAACGACCACCAGATTGTCGCCGAGATTCGTCCACGAAACCTTATGCCGGCGTGCGTAGTAGAGCGAGAACAGCACCACCCCAAGAATTCCTCCGTGACTGGACATCCCGCCTTCCCAAACGCGCAATATGGAAAGCGGCTCGCGGAGCATTTCGGGCCTATAAAAAATGACGTAGCCGAGACGACCGCCGACCATTACGCCGAAAAGCGCCACCCAGGTCACGAAATCGCCGACGGCGGATTGGTTGAGATCCAGGTAGCCGCGCTTCGACAGCCAGCTTAAAAGCGCGAATCCGGAAACGAACGCGAGCACATAGGCCATCCCATACCAGCGCGGGCCGACATCACCCCAGAGCTTGAAGATGAACGGATCGAGATTGTGCAGGTAGTATGAAAGCATTTGGCGAGGCGACACTCAGCGATGTTGCAGTGAGCGGCAATAGAAACGCTGACCTAATTGCGCGTGTGGAAAAAACCCTGTCATCCCGAGCCGCGCACCCGGCGAGGGACTTCTCAATTGCAAATTGGGTCACACTGGAAATGGAATGCGCTCATTCGCAGTTGAGAGGTCCCTCGCTACGCTCGGGGATGACACGCTGTGGCGCGTCCCTTCCAACACATCGCGCAAAAACGGTGCCGTTCGGCTGGTGCGACTCTGCGCAACTTCTTCGGGCGTACCTGTCGCGACGATTTCCCCGCCATCCGCACCCGCCTCCGGTCCGATGTCCACGATGTAATCCGCTTCCGCGATGATGCTGAGATTATGCTCAATCACGATCACGGTATTGCCTTCATCCACGAGCCGATGCAGCACTTTCAAGAGCAACTCCACGTCCGCCATGTGCAGGCCTATCGTCGGTTCTTCGAGCAGATAGAGCGTCGATTTCGGTTTACGCATTTTCCGGATCCGTTCGTTTTGCGCCCGCCCAATTCCGCGCGTGAGCTCGGTTGCGAGTTTCAGGCGCTGCGCCTCACCGCCGCTTAGCGTCGGACTCGGCTGTCCCAACTTCAGGTATCCCAAGCCGGTATCGACCAGGAGCGAAAGCGGACGCGCAATCTTTTGGTTCGCCGCAAAGAATGTGGAGGCCTGCTCGATAGTCATCTCCATGACATCACCGATGCTCTTTTCATTATAGAGAACTTCGAGCGTTTGTGGATTATAACGGCGGCCGCCGCAATCTTCACACGGCACATAACTGCTCGGCAGAAAACTCATCTCGAGTTTGATTGCGCCTTGACCGCAGCAGGTTTCGCAGCGGCCGCCTTCCGCGTTGAAGGAGAAGCGGCTCGCCGAATAGCCGCGCACGCGCGAGACCGGCAATTGCCCGTAGAGCTTGCGAATCTCGTCGAAAACTTTGATGTAAGTCGCCGGCGTGGAGCGCGACGTTTTCCCGATCGGCGATTGATCCACTTCGTAGACCGTTTCAAACGATTCGGCCCCTGTAATCGTCGAGAACAACTCGCGTTGTTTGCCGCGCTCCTTTTTCAAGCGTTCCCGCACTGCCGGAAGCAAAACCGAACGCATCAGCGTCGATTTTCCTGAACCAGAAATCCCGGTGATGACCGAGAGCCGACCGACCGGAAAACGCGCGTTGACGTTCTTGAGATTGTGCGCATGCGCTCCGCGAATTTCGATCCATTGCTCGACCTCGCCTAACGACCGCCTTGTCTCTCGCGTTGGATGACATAAAGGATTTTTCAAGCAACGGCCTGTCTCCGAACTCGCGTGTTTTTCGATATCGCGCAGCGTGCCTTGCACCACCACTTCGCCGCCGTGCATCCCTGCGCCCGGGCCGAGATCGATGATGTGATCGGCACGGCGCATCATCTCTTCATCGTGCTCGACAATCACGAGCGAGTTTCCCTTTTCACGCAGGGCAGTCAGGGTCTCGAGCAGTCGCAGATTATCGCGCGGATGCAGACCGATCGTTGGTTCATCGAGCACGTAAAGAACGCCGCGCAAATTCGAGCCAAGCTGCGCCGCGAGGCGAATTCTCTGCGACTCGCCGCCGCTCAGAGTTTTTGCGGAACGTCCGAGCGCGAGGTAGCCGAGCCCGACATTCTCCATGAACTTAAGACGTTGCGAAATCTCCGGCACCAGATCATCAGCGACGGTTTTCTGGTTGCCGCGAAAACGAAGCTTGCTGATCAACTGCACCGCTTCGCCGGCCGGAAGAGCAGTGAAATTATCGATCGTCTGATTTTGCAGCCGCACGTGCCGCGCGATCGGATTCAGGCGTGATCCGTGACACGCCGGGCAGGGCACCGTGTCGTCCTCATCGACCCATTCGAACTCGCGATCCGCGGCCAGCTCATTTTCCAGCACGGAATCGCCGGTATCCTCCGTGCCCGTTTGCTTCGCGCGATTCCAGATCTCGCCGAAGCCACCGCATTCTTCGCAGGCACCGTGAGGCGAATTGAACGAGAACAAGCGCGGATCGAGTTCTTCAAAGGCGCGCCCGCAGCCAGGGCAGCTCATCTCCGTGCTCATGACCGTGACGCGTTGTTTCCCATCGAGCAGGTGCGCGGTGCCGCGCCCGATATCGAGCGCGCGCTGGACCAGATTCCGCGCTTTCAGAATTCGTTTCGCATCGATCGCTCCCACCACGACGTCGATGGTGTGTTCCTTGAAGCGTTCGAGTTTTCGGAATTGCGCGATCGGCAAAAGTTCGCCGTCGACGAAGAGCGTGTCGAATCCCTGTCGCTCCGCCCAGCGCGCGACATCGGTGTGAAATCCTTTGCGCGCTTTCACCAGCGGAGCCAGCACCTTGAGCGGGCCGCGCTTCACGGCTGTCTCCAGTTGTTTCACGATTGCCGCGAGACTTTGTTTCTCGACCGGGAGATCGCAATCGGGACAGAATTGCGTTCCGGTCTTGGCGAAAAGGAGCCGGAGAAAATGATAAACTTCCGTCACGGTGGCGACGGTAGATTTGCCGCCGCCGCGCGTGACGCGTTGTTCGATCGCAACACTCGGTGGCACGCCTTCGACGAGATCGACATCCGGTTTTTCGAGTTGTTCGACGAATTGCCGCGCATACGGCGACATGCTGTCGAGAAAGCGGCGCTGCCCTTCGGCGAACAGAATATCGAACGCGACGGTCGATTTTCCGGAACCGCTCAGACCGGTGATGATCACCATTTTATTGCGCGGAATATCGAGCGAGATATTCTTCAAGTTGTGTTCGCGCGCGCCATGAATGCGGATGGCGTTGCGGTAATTTTCTCTGGGGAGCGCACGCGACTCGTCAAACGGCTCTTCCGCCGCGCGTGACAATCCATTTTCTTCTCGATCGGTGACCTCGTACAGAATTCGCGCTTTGGGGGTCTTCGGCGAATCGCCAAAGACGGCACGCGAGTCGCGTGCGCTCCCCAGAATCTTCCGCAGGAATCCTCCGGTATGCGACGCAACGATCCGCGCGACGGCTTCCGGAGTGCCAGCAACGACGAGTTTCCCGCCCTCTTCACCAGCCTCAGGCCCGAGATCGATCACCCAGTCGGCGCACTTGATCACCTCAAGATTGTGCTCGATCACGATGATCGTGTTGCCGGCTTGGACGAGTCGTTGAAACAGCTTCACCAGCATTGCGACATCGTCGAAATGCAGCCCCGTCGTCGGCTCGTCGAAGATGAGGAGATTGCCGCGGGCGGACCCGTTCTGTTTCGCGCGGGCACTCTCGTCCGCGAGGTGCCGAACGAGTTTGAGACGCTGCGATTCGCCGCCGGAAAGAGTGTTCAGCGGCTGACCGAGCCGCAGATAACCGAGCCCGACTTCGTCCAACACGTCGAGCGGATTTCCAAGCTTTTCGGATTCGCCGATCTGCTGGAAAAACTGGATCGCTTCACTAACCGTGAGCTGGAGCACGTCGTGAATTGATTTGCCGTGGAGTTGGACACGCAGGACATGCGGCTGAAAGCGGCGGCCTTCGCATTCGGCGCACCGCACATAGAGATCGCTCAGGAATTGCATCTCGATCTTTTCAAAACCCGTGCCGCAGCAGCGTTCGCAGCGGCCGCTCCCGGAATTGAACGAAAACGCGCTTGCCGTCAGCCCTTGCGCCATCGCTTCCGGTTGCGCGGCGAAAAGCTCGCGAACGCGATCGTAGAGCCCGAGGTAGAGAATCGGCGTCGAGCGCGGTGTGCGCGCGAGCATCGATTGATCCACCATCACCAACTCGCCGACGCGGTGAGCGCCGGTGACCGACTTGCACGCCCCCGGTTCCTGCTCACTCGGCTGTCCTTTCGCCTGAAGCAGGTTCCGATAAAGAACCTCATGAATGAGCGTCGATTTGCCGGATCCGGAAACGCCGGTGACGCAGTTGAAAATGCCAAGCGGAATCTCGACATCGAGGTTCTTGAGATTGTGCGCGCGCGCACCGGCGATTCGCAGCCCCGTTGTTCCCGTGCGGCGCCGTTTCGGCACGGGAATCCTTTTCCGTCCGCTGAGGTAATCCGCCGTAAGCGAGTGGGGAGCGCGGGCTTCCAGCCCGTTGCGTCCGGCATCCTGCCGGATGCTGCCGCCTGGCTTGGAGTCGCTTTGCGGCAAGGATGCCGCCAAGGACGGGCTGCAAGCCCGCGCTCCCCTTTCAATACGCCTGCGCGCGCCATGCAGGAGTTCATCGAGCTCGCCGCTGAAAACCAATTCACCTCCATGCTCTCCACGGCCCGGACCGATATCGATCACGTGGTCCGATGAGCGGATGATCGCTTCCTCGTGCTCGACGACGAGCAGCGTGTTGCCTTTGTCCCGCAGATCGTGCATGACGCGCACCAGGCGACCGACATCGCGCGGGTGGAGTCCGACGCTCGGTTCGTCCATGACGAACAGCGTGTTCACGAGCGACGCACCGA
>DASVJK010000017.1:0-43775 GCA_036385955.1 Chthoniobacterales bacterium
CCAGACGCTCAGCATCATGGTGAACGAAGAGGACCATCTGCGAATGCAATCGATCCGCTCCGGTCTGCAACTAAAGAGCGCGTTCAAGCTTGTCGATAAAGTCGACAGCACACTCGAGGCGAAGCTCGATTTCGCCTACGACGCGCGCCTCGGTTATTTGACCGCTTGCCCGACCAACGTCGGCACCGGCATGCGGGCATCGGCGATGCTGCATCTCCCCGGTCTTGTTCTAAGTGAGATGATCAACCAGGTCATTCAGGCGGTGAACAAGATTGGTCTCGCCGTTCGCGGTCTATATGGAGAAGGCACGGAGGCGATGGGAAATCTTTTCCAAATCTCGAATCAGACCACGCTGGGCGAGAAGGAAGACGAGATTATCGGCCGCCTCAGCAAGGTGATCGAGACGATCATCGAGAAGGAACACGACGCGCGGCAGATGTTGATTCAGAAAAAATCGAACACGCTCTGGGACCAGATAGGGCGTGCCTATGGGGTCCTGACTTTCGCCCACGCGATGACCTCAAAGGAAGCGCTTAATCTCCTCTCGATTATCAAGCTCGGCGTCGATCTCGGCGCATTCCCGGAAGACCGGCGGCTGCCTATCGACGAGCTGTTCATCGATACGCAGCCCGCGCACCTGCAAAAAAGTTCTCAGCAAAAACTAAATGCGGAGGAACGCGACCATTTGCGCGCCCAAATTATCCGCCAGCGTTTGCGAGTGTTCCCCAAGCCTGATATTAGTAAAGTGGCACGAGAGTCGGAGAACGGATCGACTCCTGAACCGCAAAACAATGAATAATTTCACGCCGCGAGCCCAGCAGGTTTTGGCGCTCGCTCGCAAAGAAGCTGACCGCTTCAACCATAATTACGTCGGGACCGAGCATTTGTTGCTTGGTCTGATTAAGCTCGGGCAGGGCGTTGCCGTCAACGTTCTGCAGAAGATGGGTCTCGACCTCGAAACCGTGCGGATGGAAGTCGAGAAGCAAGTCGGTTCCGGGCCCGAGACCAAGATGGTCGGCAATATTCCGTATACGCCGCGCGTGAAAAAAGTTCTCGCGCTCGCGGGCAAGGAAGCGAAGGCGCTCAATCATTCCTACGTCGGCACCGAGCACATTTTGCTGGGGCTTTTGCGTGAAGGTGAAGGCGTCGCGGCGCGCGTGCTCAAGAGTCTGGAAGTGGATATCGAGCGGACCCGCAACGAAATCCTTAAAGAGCTCGATCCCAATTTCACCCCGCCGGAATCGGAGCAGGAAGGTGGCGGCGAGCCGTCGTCCAAGAAAGATGTGAAGACGCCGGCGTTGCGCGCCTTTGGTCGGGACCTGACGGAATTGGCGAAGAAGAATGAGCTCGACCCAGTCATTGGCCGGCATAACGAAATCGAGCGCGTGATTCAGGTGCTCTGCCGGCGCACGAAGAATAATCCAGTTCTGCTCGGTGAAGCGGGTGTGGGAAAAACCGCGATTGCGGAAGGTCTCGCCCAGGAAATCGCAAGCGGAAATGTGCCGGAATTATTGCGCGACAAGAAAGTAATCACGCTCGATCTCGCGCTGATGGTCGCCGGAACAAAATATCGCGGCCAGTTTGAAGAGCGAATCAAAGCGGTCATGGATGAAATTCGGCGGTCCAAAAATGTCATCCTGTTTATCGACGAACTGCACACGATTGTCGGCGCCGGTTCGGCGGAAGGCGCCATGGATGCCTCGAACATCATCAAGCCGGCCCTGAGCCGCGGCGAACTGCAATGCATCGGCGCCACGACGCTGAACGAATACCGCAAATATATTGAAAAGGACGCGGCTCTGGAACGCCGTTTCCAGACGGTGAAAGTGGAGGCGCCCACGGTTGAAGAAACAATTCTGATTCTCAAAGGGTTGCGCCCGAAATACGAAGCGCACCACAAGGCGAAGCTGACTGACGAAGCGCTCGACACCGCGGTGAAACTTTCCGACCGCTATATCACGGGTCGTTTCCTTCCGGACAAAGCGATCGATGTCATGGATGAAGCTGGCGCGCGCGCGCGGATTAATGCGATGACGCGACCGCCGAACGTGAAGGAAATCGAAAAGGAAATCGAGGACATTCGCGTCGAGAAAGAAGCCGCGATCAAGGCGCAGGATTTCGAGAAAGCCGCCGCCCTTCGTGACAAGGAAAAACAAACAAAGGAGAAGCTCGACGGTATTCTGGCCCGCTGGCGCGAGGAACGGGAAGAGAAGGAAGTGCTCGTGACCGCGGACGACATGATGCACATCGTCTCGAAGGTAACCGGCGTGCCGCTCCAGAGAATGGAGCAGAAGGAGACGCAGAAACTGCTCGAGATGGAAGCTGAATTGA
Organism: Chthoniobacterales bacterium; assembly: GCA_036385955.1. Classification (GTDB taxonomy): domain Bacteria; phylum Verrucomicrobiota; class Verrucomicrobiia; order Chthoniobacterales; family UBA10450; genus AV80. The sequence goes on from DASVJK010000017.1 coordinate 2,332, forward strand.
GGCAGCGCGTGATCGGCCAGGACGAAGCCGTCACCGCCATTAGCAAAGCCTTGCGGCGCTCGCGCGCCGATCTGAAAGATCCGAAGCGGCCGATCGGATCGTTCGTGTTCTTAGGACCCACCGGTGTCGGAAAGACATTCCTGGCCCGTACGCTCGCGGAATTCATGTTCGGCGACTCCGATGCTTTGATCCAGATCGACATGTCGGAGTACATGGAGAAATTCACCGCGTCGCGGTTGATCGGTTCGCCTCCGGGTTATGTCGGATACGAGGAAGGCGGCCAGCTTTCCGAGGCGGTCCGGCGCCGGCCCTATTCGGTGGTGCTTTTCGATGAGATCGAGAAAGCGCACCCCGATGTGATGCATCTTCTTCTCCAGATTCTGGAGGACGGGAAGGTGACTGATTCGTTAGGCCGAAAGATCGATTTCCGGAATACGATTATTATCATGACGTCAAACGTCGGCGCCGATCTCATCAGGCGTCAGACCACGATGGGCTTCGGCGCGCCGAAGGACTCGCAGGATTACGAGACGATGCGCGACAAGATCCTCGAGGAAACCAAGCGCGTCTTTAAGCCGGAGTTTCTCAATCGCCTCGATGAGATCATTGTCTTCCGCACTCTGAGCAAGCCGGATCTCCTGAAGATCGTCGATCTGGAAGTCAACAAGGTGAAGCGGCGTCTGAAGCTGAAGGAGATCGAGATTGTGCTGGACGAGCCGGCGCATGAGTTCGTGATCAACAAGGGATACGATCCAACTTATGGCGCGCGCCCGATGCGGCGCGCCGTTGAACGCTATCTCGAGGACCCGCTCGCGGAAGAGTTGCTCAAGGGGACGGTGAAAGCAGGCGACATCGTGGAGGTCACGGTCGCGGGCGAAGACAAGCTCGCCTTCCACGTGGCCGAGCCGCAAGGCACCGCGGCGAGCGCGAGTTGAAGGGAGCGCACGCGACTCGCGTGCTTTGTCGGGCGACTCGCCCGATACCCTCTGCGGGTATCGATAAACAATCGTACCGTTTTGTCGGTGCGACTTTGTCAAAGAGCAGCGTTGGCAGTTCGGCGACTCGCCGAGCTGTGCATGCGAGTCGCGTGCGCTTCCCGATCACGCTCGGGGATGCGCGTCAGCGTAGGCTTTTTTTAAACGCTCGACGGTGACGTGCGTGTAGATCTGCGTGGTGGAGAGGCTGGCGTGTCCGAGCAACGCCTGTACGCTGCGCAAATCCGCTCCGCTATCGAGCAGATGCGTGGCGAAACTGTGCCGCAGCTTGTGCGGGCTGAGCGCGATCGGGATCGAAGTATGGCGCAGATACCGCTTCAGTATGAGCCAGATCGAGCGCGGCGAAATCCGGCGACGCGATTTGTTAATGAAAAGCGGACCGGTTTGGACGTTGGCCGCCGATCGATAGCGGGAGACGGCCTCCAGGGCGGGCGCCCCGACTGGGCAGACTCGCTCCTTTCGTCCCTTGCCCAGAACACGGACCGACTCGGTATAGATATCCAAGTCGGTCACATTCAGCGAGGCGAGTTCATTCAAGCGCAAACCGCTACTGTAAAAGAGTTCGAGGATGGCAGCGTCGCGCAATGGCATCCAAGCCGGCGCAGCCCGATGTTTCGGGATGCGCAGAGGCGCGGCCAGCAACTCGTCGATTTGCTGGCGCGTTAGAACCAGCGGCAGTTTTTTTTCCGGTTTCGGAAGTTGCAATTCGCGTACCGGATCTCTGCGGAAATTTTTTCGTTCGACGAGAAAGCGATAGAAGGTGCGAAACGCGGAAAATTGCAGCCGAATGTAAGAGCGCGCCTGACTCTTTTTCATCAGCTGGAAGAGATAATCGCGAAAATCATCCGCCCGGCAGCTGCGCCAGGCGCGGACATTTTTTTGGGCACGGAAATCTTCGAGCGCCTGACGATAGGCGATTAGCGTGCGTGGCGAGACGTTTCGCTCGACTTCGAGGTAGCGCAAAAACTCCTCGGCGAGCGGATCCCGGGAGTTACGCGCAGACACAGTGGCTACTCGGGTTTTTCGATGGTCGTGCGCTTGATCGCGGCCCGGGCGCGATCGCTAAACTGGCTCTTGAAAATCGGTGCCGGATTGGTCGAAACGAGTTCGTATTTCTTTAGAACGAACTCGGGATAGAAGCCATTGCTCCCCGCGTCATAAACTGTGTCGCCGCTAAAGCGGCCGTAAATTTTGTATTCGTAATTGTTATCAGCGCCGAAATTTAGCTGTTCACGGTCCGGCGCGAGCTTTTCCTTCTCGTTGAACACGACCAGCTGCGCAGTGCTCCAGGGTTGACCAGGCCTTCGCACATAACCCCAGAATTTGAACTGCGGTATTTTGTAATAGCGGCGGCCGATGAAATAATCGCCGGGCGCTTCCGCCTGGATGTTCTGCGCCGCGGTGAGGCGGGCCTGCTGGATTCCCTGCGGCGTGGGGCTTCCGCAGCTTGCGAGAAAAAATGCCGCGAGAAAAATGTCGACCGCGAAAATGAAGCGAAGCGCGCGATTGGTCATGGTCAAGTTCCCTTTATCGCAGACCGGTCTCCCGCGCAATTGCATCTGTGGCGATTCAAGTTTTGCATCGCGACGGCGTTGCTCCTAAAATACAGGCGTGTTCGAACTGGAGGTCTATGCGCCCGGGGCTGGAACCCAATCTTGCCGGGGCGATTCCGCCAGAGCTTCGACCGAATACAAAGACCCAACTTCTGGGCGCCTGGCGAGTCCAGCGCTAGGGTAAGTTGGCCGCCGAAACGCCATGATGTTTGCTCGATTCTTCACGGTCCTCGGCTCCCCGGTCGTTTCGTTCTTCAACCATATCGGTGAGGTTGTGCTCTTGGCGAGTGAAACTTTCGCGTCGATCATCGTGCAGAAAATCCGATGGCGGTTGTTTCTCTACCAAATCGTCGAGATCGGGTTGCGCTCGCAGCTCGTCGTTGTGATCACCGGTGCTTTCACGGGAGCGGTCTTTACCGCCCAGACATTTTTTCAATTACACAAGCTCGGGATGGGATCAGCCGTGGGTTCGGTGGTTTCCGTTTCCCTTTGCCGCGAGCTCGGACCTGTTCTCACGGCCCTGATGGTGACCGGGCGAGTGGGCGCATCGATGTCGGCCGAGATCGGAACGATGAAGGTGACCGAACAGATCGATGCCTTGCGCTCGCTCGCAGTCCATCCGATCGATTATCTAATCGTGCCGCGCGCGCTCGCGATGATGCTTTCTATGCCGCTCCTCGTGGCGGAATGCATTGGCATTGGAATCGTCACCGGATATTTCGTGGCGATTCATCTGCTGGAGTTAACTGGCTCCTATTACGTGGCGAATGTGCTGCACTGGACCCAAATGCGCGACATCATCATGGCCCTCTCGAAAGCGTTTTGCTTCGCGCTGCTGATCGTCTTTATCAGTTGCCACAAAGGCCTAACGAGCCGTGAAGGCGCGGTCGGGGTGGGCAGGGCGACGACCGAAGCAGTCGTTGACGCATCGCTCGCGGTCTTAATCTTCAATTTCTTTTTGACCATGGCGCTCAACATCATTTTCCCCGCCGGGTTTTAGTAGTGATGGCGTCGCCGGTTATGGCGGAGAGCGGACGGGGGCCGGGAGGGCATGACTTCCCACGTCGCCGTCGGGTCGCCGAAACGGCCCAGCAGGAGCTTCGCCCTCCAATATAAATGCCGCCGGCAACGGCGCGGTTTCGTCCTGACATTTCGCCGGAGCTGGTGCAACTTCGTAGAATGCGCGAAACCGAATTTGCTGGCGGGAAGTTCTCGCGACGCGGGCGAGTGCACATCACCGCTTTCTAGCGCGACGCTGATCGCGCCATGGGTTCGCACGAGGGTAGTGTCCTAATTTGAATCGGGGAATCTCAATCTCCGCTGTCCGTCCCTCAGCGCGTAGGTTCGTAGCCCGCTTTTCTTATCCTCAAAACCAAGGCGAGCACGCGTTCCGGGTGGCAACATGTGAAGCTTCAAGATTTGCGGCCACACGGCAATTAGCGCTTTGTAGTGCTCCGCGTATCCTGCATTTATTAGCCTGGGAGTCAGTACGATATACGTAATTCCGAGAGCTTTGCAGACAGCGTGAAATTTTTCCTTCTTAGGGTTTCGACCGTGATCATTGGTTATTGCAATCCAGGCGCGATCATCATGAAGAGGCTGAAGCCAAGTGCTTTCTGCCGTGGCGCAATCGTAGAAATCCAATACATGGCAAGTCTCTAGATCGGGATGATCTGTTGCGTAAAAAGCTTTAATTTCCTTGGCGAGCTTCCGGCTACAGCACTCGTCAAAGTAAAGCTTCACTGGGGGATGTTCGACTCAGGCAACCGCTAACTCAGCATTGCAATATCTGTAAGCAGCATCGACTGCATCGACGCCTACTTCATAAGCCTGCGCCGCCAGTTCCAAGCTGCCCTCCGCGAGAGCAGCTTTGTAGAGCGTCCGTGCGGTATAGCCGTTTTCCCTGATAGCAGGCTCGCCGAAATGGACCTGTGGCGTCATGATGATTTCCTGACCCTTGTAGCGATATGCGGTGTAGAGGCGTGCCATTCCCTCAAGATCAAATTCCAAATCTCTCATGTACGCCTCAATGCAAGCCTTCATGGATTTTTGGCCGAGCAGTTTGCCAGTTAATTGAACGGGATTATTTATGTCCTCCGGTAGGTAAATGTGCAGATCGCTACCAACCACGACCGTTTTGTGTTTTTCATGGGCAAATGGGTGCTCGATTCCGTATTTTTCCTTCGCATTCTTGATCGCCTCCCGGATTTTCTGAAACGAGATTCCGTAATCGACTCGTAGAGAACGGATTGCTACTGCTTCGATTAGGTCAAGAAACGTCAGCGCCCGGAAATCAGGAGACTCGATTTCCGTAGCGCGAATCGCCGGTCGCCCGCTGGTGCCAGAGAACCAATTCCTCAGGCTCTTTTCGTGCATCTTGGCGTACCGCGCCGCCTCAGGAATCGTATAAACGCCTGTTTTTTGTGCAGCGGATAATAGGCTGATCATGGTGCTGTAGCCTCCAATTCAACGCCATTCGAGGCGTAAAGATCGAGCAACTTTTCGACAAGTCGCGATGTTTCTTTCTGCCAGCGTTTAACCGCCCGTCTCAGAACGCTCTCGTTCACTGAGATGCAGATCGTTTTCTTCGTGCGGCCCGGCGGCCTGCCCGCACCCATGCGAGCGCCGCCCCATTGTTTTTTTTCTTTTTCTTGTTGACTCATATCTTGAATAAGATAATATATTATTCAAGTTAAGCAAGGGGAAAAATGAACAAACTCGACACGGAAAAGAAAACGACAGCGGTCGCGATGCTCTGCGAGGGCAACAGCATTCGCAGCATTGAGCGAATGACCGGGATTCACCGCGATACGGTGATGCGCCTTGGCGTTCGGATGGGCGAGGGTTGCCAAGCGTTGATGGATGAAAAACTCCGCAATCTGGATTCCAAATTGATCGAGGTTGATGAGGTTTGGGGCTTCATCGGCATGAAGAAAAAGACCGCGCATCGCATCAAGGCGACCGGCGCAGTCGGTGACGTTTGGACGTGGGTTGCGCTGGACGCTGAAACGAAACTCGTTCCCACCTTTGCAGTCGGCGCTCGCTCTCAATATATGGCGAATTGCTTCATGGAAGATTTGGCGTCCCGGCTCTCCCATCGCGTCCAGATTTCCAGCGATGCGCTGTCTCAATACAAAGATGCAATCGAGCGCGCTTTCGGCGCAGAAGTGGACTACGGCTCAATTATCAAAACGTTCAGCCATACCGACGTTGCCGAACAGCGGCGGTATTCCCCGCCAGAAGTTATCAGCGTGACGCGCGTTCCCGTCGCAGGCGCTCCGGTCGTTGATCTGATTTCCACAAGCTACGTTGAGAAACAGAATCATACTCTGCGAATGCACTGCCGACGCCTGAGCCGTTTGACCAACGCATTCTCCAAGAAGTTTGAAAACTTCAAGGCGGCGGTCGCCCTCCATTACGGGTATTACAACTTCGTGAAATTCAACAGTTCCATTCGTTGCACGCCAGCGATGGCCGCAGGCGTCACAACTTCCCCGTGGACGGTGCGCGATTTAGTGGAGATGATCGAGGTGTGAGCGAACGCATCGACAAGCTACGGGACGCGGTGGAAACGATGCACCGTTGCAAGGCCATTCACGTCGGCTCTGAGCCGGTGATTGAACTGTTTAAGGGGCAAATCGCGTGGGATGGAGTCGTTGAGATTTTCGACCTCACGGGCCATCCCAAAGCGAAACGCTGCTACGCTTGGTCGTATCTGGAAAACGACGAACCGCAATTCACGACCGTTCTGGAAATTCCTCCAGTGGATTCAGCTGAGACCGCCGTCAAAGTGGCGATTGCGGCAAAGGCGAAGAAAACATGAAACGAACCCTTGTGTTCTGTCTCACTGTCGCGGCGCTGCTAATTATGGCGCATCATGCGCCAGCGCCCATTGTCGAGGAGTCGCCTAAGCCGGCAGCAACGGCAAAACCAAGACCGAGACCGAGACCGAAGGTAACGCCAGAAGCCATGCCCAAACCCAAGCCAACACCTCTTTCATGGGCTGGCACATGGCAGACGAAGGGGTTGAGCATGTTGTCTCCAGATAAAGTCTTTGGGATGCAATTGAGTCAGACGGGTGATCATGTAAACGGGACATATAACTTTAAGGGCGGCGTCGTTGACGGCACGGTTCGTGGCAACATCCTAAGTGGGACGTGGACGCAAACAAATAGCAATGGGGTCTTTAGTTTTTCGTGGTCCAGTGATGGAAAAAGTTTCAGCGGAACATGGACAGGCACGGATGGCAGTACCGGGCCTTGGACTGGACAAAGACAATGAAAGCGATTCGGCAATCAAATTAGGACACTACCCGCACGAGCGATGCCTTGACCATGATGTTTACAATCGAATATAACGTTCGACACGTGGCTAAAGCCCGATTACGACACCCGACGTTTCAACGCTCTACTTTTCAGCCGTACTGGGCTTGACCCTGGGGTAAAAGGTAACGGATTCGTTGCCTGCCGGAACATAGACAGAGAAATTCTTTATGAAAAAAAAGCGCCCTGCCCAAAGTGGTTTCTTTAATCCACGCGTCCTGCTCGGTTTTGTTCTTGGCTTGGTTGGCGTTTTCCTGGCGCTGGTTGGGTTTGGCATGTCCTCGGAAGCATCCGCCCGGGCCCAAAATCTGAAACAAAATCAGGCGCGCGGCACGTCGCAGACGACTGCAGGCTCGCTGACTCCCGGTGTCAAGATCGCGTCGCAGGTTCTGGCCGAAACGGTCGATGGGAAGAGTGCCCGGGTCGTTATTCTTCTCGCCGACCAGGCGGACGTCAGTGCGGCCTACGCAATGAAGGACCAGGATGCCCGCGGCTGGTTTGTCTACAACACTCTGACTCAGCACGCGGCACGCACCCAGGCCGGACTTCAGGCTTTCCTCACTGCGCGAGGCGGCGGCTATCAGTCCTTCTGGGCGGCCAATATGATTATCGTAACAGCCGACCGTTCCCTGGTGGAGTCGCTCGCCGCGCGCGCTGATGTGGCCCGCATCGACTCCAACAAGCCTGCGCGCTGGATCGAAAATCCGGAGGTTGCGAATTTTGAGGTCACGCCGGCCGGCCCTAATGATCCGACCGCGGTGGAGTGGGGGGTGAACAATGTTAACGCTCCTGCGGTCTGGGCGCAGGGCTTTACCGGCCAGGGCATGGTCGTGGGGGACCTGGATACGGGCACCCGGTGGACTCATGTCGCGCTCAAGCCCAAGTATCGCGGTTGGAATGGCGTCACGGCCGACCACAATTTCAACTGGCACGACGCCATTCATTCCGGTGGTGGCATATGCGGCGCGGACACGGTTGCGCCTTGCGACGACGATGGGCACGGGACGCATACGGCCGGCACGACCGTTGGCGACGATGGCGCTGGCAACCAGGTCGGAGTCGCTCCCGGTGCGAAGTGGATCGGCTGCCGCAACATGGACCAGGGTAACGGCACTCCGGCCACGTACACCGAGTGCTTCCAGTTCATGATTGCGCCGACGGACTTGTCCGGCAACAACGCGAATCCGACGCTACGCCCGCATGTCCTGAATAACTCATGGGGGTGTCCGGTGAGCGAAGGCTGCGTCACTGGAGCGGAGTTGGAGACAATCGTAAACAACACGCAGGCGGCGGGGATCTTTGTCGAAGTCTCAGCTGGCAACTCCGGCCCTGGCTGTTCGTCGGTGACTGACGCGCCGTCAATCTACAGTGCCTCCTTCTCGACGGGAGCGATCAGTATTACCAATGGCTTGGCGAGCTTCAGCAGCCGGGGTCCCAGCATCTTCTACACTCCGAATCTGCTGAAGCCGAATGTCTCGGCTCCCGGTGTTAACGTGCGGTCGTCTTACGGATCGGGCGATACCACCTTTGCCAACCTTAACGGTACGTCGATGGCGGGGCCGCATGTTGTTGGCGTAGTGGCGCTGCTTTGGTCGGCACGACCACAGCTGCTGCGCGACATCGATGCAACCAAAACGATTCTGCAGAATACGGCCAACCCGGGCGTGACCGTTACCGCGCAGACCTGCGGCGGCACTCCGTCAACACAGATTCCGAACAACTCCTTTGGTTACGGGCGGGTCGATGCCCTGGCGGCAGTCAACGCCATTCCAACGGCATGCATCCGGACGGTTTTGAGTGAGAACTTTGATGGCGTGACCGCGCCCGCACTACCCGCAGGCTGGGTGGCTCAAGGACCGCCACCGCTTTGGACCACCTCGACGACAACGCCCGACACCGCGCCAAATGCCGCATTTATCGACGACCCAGGGACGCTAAGCGACAAGACTCTCGACACACCGGATATTGGTATTACGTCCACTGTGGCCAAAGTGAGCTTTCGCCATAGTTTTAATTTGGATCGCAGTGGGAGCAGCTTTTTTGATGGCGGTGTCCTGGAAGTATCGTCGCCAAACGTCGCCGGCGGAGCATTTACCGATATCACCGATGCGGCTGTTGGCGGTAGTTTTATTGTTGGCGGATACAACGCCACTATTAGCAGCGGTTTCCAAAGCCCGATCGCGGGCCGAATGGCATGGGGTGGCAACTCCGGCGGCTACATTATCACTGCAGGGAACCTCGGACCTCACGTGGCTGGACAAACAATCAAACTGCGCTTCCGGATGGCGTCAGACACAGCCGCGGCTGGCACCGGATGGCACGTTGACGGAATCTCAGTCACCGATGGCCCATGTCCAACCCTGGCAAATATCTCCACGCGACTCTCTGTTGACACCGGCGACAATGTCCTGATTGGCGGCTTCATCGTTACTGGCACGCAGCCGAAAAAGGTAATCGTGCGTGCCATCGGACCGTCGCTGACGCTCGCGGGCAAGCTGGCCAATCCGACCCTGGAGCTTCGTGATGGAATGGGTGGGCTGATCAGATCGAATGACGACTGGCGCATTGGGGGGCAGGAGGCGGAGATCATCGCGACGACCGTACCTCCTTCCAACGATTTGGAATCGGCGATTGTGGCGACGCTGCCAGCTAACAATGCCAGTTACACAGCGATCGTTCGCGGGGCGAACAATGGGACCGGCATCGGCGTGGTTGAGGCGTACGACTTGGATCACACGGTAGATTCGAAGCTGGCGAATATTTCGACGCGAGGACTAGTCCAGACTGGCGATAATGTCCTCATCGGGGGAACGATTGTGCTCGGTAACGGCACACAGCGGGTGATCGTGCGAGCAATTGGCCCTTCGTTGGCTCTGGCGGGAAAGCTGGCAGATCCGACCTTGGAGTTGCGCGACGCGAACGGCGCTCTGGTCAGGTCGAATGACAACTGGCGCACTGGAGGGCAGGAGGCAGAAATCATTGCCACGGGCATTCCGCCGGCCAACGATTTAGAATCAGCCATCGTATCGATGTTGGCGGGCAACGGCGCTGCCTACACCGCGATTTTGCGCGGTGCGAATGGAGCGACCGGCATTGCGGTGGTGGAAGTTTACGCGCTTGATTGACCCGACGCCTTTCTCGAATCTAGTGTCTCGTCAGTAACGCGCGTCGCTAACGGCGTGTCGTGCGGATCCGCTGTCTCCAGTCAGGAAGGGAGGCAACGGATTCATTTTGCGATCCGAAGACAGGTAGAGAAAATCTCTTATGAAAAAAAAGCGCTCTGCGCAAAACGGTTTCTTTAATCCGCGCGTCGTGCTCGGTTTTGCTCTTGGCTCGGTTGGCGTTCTCCTGGCGCTGGTTGGGTTTGGCATGTCCTCGGGTTCATTCGCCCTGGCCCAAAACCCAAAGCAAAATCAAGAGGGCGGCGGCACGCCGCAGACGCTTGCAGGCTCGCTTGCTCCTGGCGTCAAGATCGCGCCGGAGGTGCTGGCCGATACGGCCGATGGCAAGAGTGCCTCGGTCGTCATCCTCCTTGTTGACCAGGCTGACGTCAGCGCGGCCTATGGAATGAAGGACCAGGACGCCCGCGGCTGGTTTGTCTACAACACCCTGACTCAGCATGCTGCCCGCACCCAGGCCGGCCTCCAGGCTTTCCTCACTGCGCGAGGCGCCAGCCACCAGTCATTCTGGGTGGCCAACATGATCGTCGCGACTGCCGACCGCCCCCTGGTCGAGTCGCTGGCCGCTCGCGCTGAGGTGGCGCGCATCGACTCCAACAAGCCTGCGCGCTGGATCGAAGATCCTGAGGTCGCCAATTTCGGCGTCACCCCTAGCAGCCCCACCGTCCCTGATACCGTCGAATGGGGTGTGCTTAACGTTAACGCTCCGGCGGTTTGGGCATTGGGTTTCAACGGCACAGGTATGGTTGTGGGTGACTTGGATACCGGCCAGCGCTGGACCCATAACGCGCTCAAGCCCAAGTATCGCGGCTGGAATGGCGTCATTGCCGACCACAACTTCAACTGGCACGACGCCATTCACTCCGGCGGTGGCTCATGCGGCCCGAACACGGTGGCGCCTTGCGACGACTTCGGCCACGGCACGCACACGGCAGGCACTACTGTTGGTGACGATGGCTCTGGCAACCAGGTCGGGGTCGCTCCCGGCGCGAAGTGGATCGGGTGCCGCAACATGGACCAGGGTAACGGCACCCCGGCCACCTATACCGAGTGCTTCCAGTTCATGATTGCACCGACGGACCTGGCCGGAAACAACGCGAATCCGGCGTTGCGCCCGCACGTCCTGAACAACTCATGGGGATGCCCGGCGAGCGAAGGCTGCGTCACTCGAGCTGAGTTGGAGACGATCGTGAACAACACGCAAGCGGCGGGAATTTTTGTCGAAGTCTCGGCTGGCAATTCCGGCCCTAGCTGCTCGTCGGTGACCGACGCGCCGGCGATCTACAGCGCCTCCTTCTCGACGGGGGCGATTGACATTAGCAACGTGCTGGCGAGCTTTAGCAGCCGCGGCCCCAGCACCTACTACACTCCTAATCTGCTGAAGCCGAACGTCTCGGCGCCTGGCGTTAATGTTCGCTCGACCCTCCGGACCAACGATAGCAGCTTCGGGACCATGAGCGGTACCTCGATGGCGGGGCCGCATGTCGTTGGCGTGGTCGCGCTGCTTTGGTCCGCGCGTCCGCAGTTGGTGCGCGATATCGATGCGACCAAGACGATCTTGCAGAACACGGCTAACCCGGGAGTGACCGTTAGCGCGCAGACCTGCGGCGGCACTCCGTCGACCCAGATTCCGAACAATTCCTTCGGCTACGGGCGCGTCGATGCCTTGGCTGCGGTCAACGCCGCGCCGGCAGCGACACCTACTCCAACACCTGCGGCCACCCCAACGTCAACACCGACACCTACTCCTCCCGCGACGCCCTCGCCAACGGCCACGGTTCCGCCGACGCCTAGTCCAACTCCTCCGATTCCCACTCCAACGCCGCCGGCGACTCCTACTCCCACCCCGTCGGAGCCCCCCCGAGTCGATATTACAGTAGGCATCGCCGACTCACCTGACCCGGTCCAGGTTGGCCAGAACCTGACCTATACCATAACTGTATCTAACATCGGTGACACCGGCGCGGTGAATGTGACGATGACGGACACCTTGCCGGCAGGCGTGAATTTTGTTTCTGTGACCCCCAGTCAAGGTAGTTGCGGCGGCACGAGCACGGTTGATTGCTCTCTGGGCAGCCTCCCAGCAATCAGCACCGTAACGGTGACCTTGGTGGTGACGCCTACGGTAGCCGGACCGCTCAGCAACACCGCCAGTGCCCCTTATCAGGGCGATCCTTTTCCCTTTAACAACACGGCGACGGAGTTTACTACGGTCCTTGCCGCTACCACCCCAACACCTACTCCTCCCGGGACGCCCACCCCAACACCGACTCCACAAAGCCCGACGCCGACTCCGATCCCGGCGGCGCAGGCCATCAACCTCTCGACTCGTATGCGAGTTCAGACCGGTGATAATATTGGCATCGGCGGGTTCATCATCGCGGGAACCGCTCCCAAACATGTGCTCCTTCGGGCCATCGGACCTTCGTTGACACAATTCGGTGTCCCCAATGTGCTGGCTGATCCGGTGCTGGAACTGCACGGTCCGGGCGCATTTGTCACGATCACGAACGACAACTGGAGAGACACCCAGGAGGCGGCGATCCTGGCCACTGGCATCCCGCCGGCCAATGATTTCGAATCAGCAATTGATGCCACCCTCGCTCCGGGAGCGTATACCGCGATCGTGAGAGGCAAGAATAGCACCTCGGGTGTCGGCTTGATTGAGGTTTACGACTTCAGTCAGGCAGTTCTCGCGAAGCTGGCTAATATCAGCACGCGGGCCTTTGTCAGCACGGGCGACAACATCGTTATCGCGGGCTTCATGCTCGGCAGCAACAGCGGTGATGACCGAGTCGTGGTGCGTGGCATCGGCCCCAGCCTCACTGCGGCGGGAGTGCCTAATGCGCTGGCCAATCCGATATTGGAGCTGCGCGACGGGAATGGAGCGCTCCTGGTCGCGAATAACGATTGGCAGGATAATCCGGCTCAAGCGGCGGAACTGACTGCGGCGGGTCTGGCGCCGACAAACCAATTGGAGTCTGGCATAGCCACGACGCTTCCGCCGGGCCTTTACACCGCGCTGCTCGCGGGACTGAACAACGGCACTGGCATTGGCCTGGTTGAAGTCTACGACCTCGGGCCGTAGCGCGAGAGGCTGTTATTACTTGGCGACGTGTCGTCTCTCTCGATGAGGGGCAGACCGTGGGGAAGGTGGCATACAACCGCGATCGTCCGCGGGGCGAGCGGAACGACAGGTGTTGCGGTCGTCGAAGTTTACCATCTGAACTGACAGAGTTGGGTGGCAACCGCAGTCGATGTTTGACATCGCGACCGTTCGCCGTTTTTGTGCAAGCATGAATCTTCCAACCAAAGCTTTCCTCGGCGCGCTCTTCCTGTGCATCTCTACCGGGGCGCAAGCGCAGCTCGCTTGGGACAAAACTGAACTCGAGCTTAACCCGCCCCCCGGCGCCGACTCAACCGTTGCCACCTTCAAGTATGAAAACAAAGGCGCCAAACCGATCCATATTAATGCCGTGCGCACCTCGTGCGGCTGCACCACTGCAGCCCTGGCAAAGAATGACGTCGCGCCCGGGGAGAAGGGTGAGGTTGTCGCTACTCTAAAAATCGGCGACCACGCGGGCTTGCTGCAGAAAACCGTGACTGTTGAGACCGATGATCCGCAGCATCCGCAGACCATCCTGACGCTAAAGGCAATGATCACGCAACTTCTCGAGCTCCAGCCGGCGTTTGTTTTTTGGCAGGCGAACGAAGACCCGAAACCGAAAACGATTCTGGCAAAGGCTGGCAAGGGCGTGACGATCAAGAGCCTCGAGGTGACTTCCTCGGCTCCCGAATTCACGACGAAAGTAGAGCCTGGATCCACCGCCGGGGAATTTCGGATCATCGTGCAGCCGCGTGAGACTTCGCATCAGATCACCGCGAACCTGACCATCAAGCCGGATAGTTCTGCCGGAGCGGGGAAGGTTTTCAATGCGAGCGCTCGAGTGATGCCTCCGGCAATTCCGGCAACTCCGGCAACTGCCGCCCACTAGTTCGTGAGATCGCTGCTTCGGCAGAGCGTGCTGCTTCTCGGGCTCGCGTTTCTGCCTGCCGCCGGTGAGGCGCTCTATTTACGCGATAAAGTTTCGTGGCACTCACCGGTGCCGGCATCCGAAATGGTCACCGTCGCGAATGCGCTCGGCTGGGGCAGCAATGCAATCTGGATTGATGCGCGACCGGAAGAGGAATTCGCGAAGGAGCATGTCCCGGGCGCAATTCTGCTGAATGAAGATCGTTGGAACGAACTGCTTCCGCAGATGCTGGCGACGTGGTCGCCGGAGAAGCGGGTCGTGGTTTACTGCAGCAGCGAAAGCTGCGGCTCCAGTCGCGAGGTGGCGCGGCGTTTGCGGGCAGAAGCGCAATTGAAAAACGTTTTCGTTCTCGAAGGCGGATGGGAAGCGTGGCTCGGGGCGGCGAAGAAATGAAGCGGATGAGGAGTATTCAGCGGTCGGTCATGTAGCTAGGCATAGCAATGGAGACAACGTCCAACTCCGAAAGCGTTCGCGAGCAAGCTGCTCAACGTCCAGCGTCCAACGTCCAACGGGCAGAACCAAGGGCTCCATCAACCATCATGTGGCGCATATTGGCGATCATCATCGGCGCGCTTTTCGTTTACGCGGGCGCGTTGAAAGCATGGGACCCGGTTCGCTTCGCTGGCGATATCCAGAATTATCACGTCCTTCCCTGGGCCCTGAACGTGCGGCTCGCGTTTTATTTGCCCTGGCTGGAAATGATTTGCGGGCTTGCGTTGATCTTTCGGCGTTTGTATTCCGGTGCTCTTGCGCTCCTGTTCGCGCTCCTGCTCGTCTTCATCGGTGCAAGCATCGCGGCAAAGGCGCGCGGGATTGACATCAGCTGCGGTTGCTTCGGTCACGTGAGCGACCAGCTGTCGTTTGCGTGGCACATAGTGCTCGATTTCGCGATCCTTGCGGCGGTAGCAGTGCTGTGGAGATGGGATGCGGGAAATCCTCGCGCAGCAGAGCGAACCAGTCGTTAGGCTGTTATCCCGAGCCGCGCAGACGCCGGGGGGGGACTCCGCAAGTTGCGGGCGATACTCATCGCCGCTGGAATTCAGCGAGCGTCCCTGCATCTTCCTGCTACAACGGCTCTGTCGATACTGCTCGGAAACGTTTGTGAGGTCCCTCGCCATCTGCGCGGCTCGGGATGACAGATCGGAGCGCGGTCTCTCCTCGGATAACTACAGATCCGTGAACGGATCGCGCTTTACGATTGTGCCGCCGGCGCCCTGCTGTTGGATCAATTTCGCGATGAGGCCGGTCCAACCGGTCTGGTGACTGGCGCCCAGTCCGGCGCCGGTGTCGCCATGGAAGTACTCGTGAAACCAATACAGATCGCGATCGTGTTCGGCGTCGAGCGCGTCGCCGCACGAGCGGGCGAAGGGACGCGCGTCGTTTGCGTCCCGCAGCCAGAGCTGGATCAGGCGATTCGATAACTCGTTCGCGATATCATTCAGGGCCAGGTAGTGGCCTGAGCCGGTCGGGCATTCGACTTTGAAATCGTCGCCGTAGTAAAGATGGAACTTTTGGAGCGATTCGATCAGGAGATAATTGATTGGCAGCCAGACCGGGCCGCGCCAGTTTGAATTGCCGCCGAAGATATTCGTTTGCGACTCGGCCGGTTCGTAATTCACCACGCGTTCAGAGCCGTCCTCCTGCTGAAGAACGTACGGATGAGCCGCGTGGTACTTGCTGAGCGACCGCACGCCGTGATCGCTCAGAAACTCATCGGGGTGAAGCATCCGGCGCAAAAGGCATTTCATGCGATGACCGCGTGTGAGCGAAATCAGGCGGCGCTCGCCTGCGCCCGGCTCGTGCCAGCGCGAAATCAGGCTCGCGAGGTCGGGGCGGTTACTCAGATACCATTCGAGCCGTTCCTTGAAGCCGGGCATCGCATCGAGGAGCTCAGGCTCGATTGTCTCCACGGCGAGTAGCGGCATCAATCCCACGAGCGATCGTACGCGCAACGGCAGGTAACGGCCGTCCGGCATGTGCAGCACGTCGTAGTAGAATTCGTCCGGTTCGTTCCAAAGTCCGATCCCTTTTCCGCCGAGATTGTTCATTGCGCCGGCGATCCCAAGAAAATGTTCGAAGAATTTCGTCGCGATATTTTCGTAGACCGAATTTTCGCGGGCCAGCTCCAGCGCCATCCGCATCATGTTCAGACAAAACATTCCCATCCAGCTGGTGCCGTCACTTTGCTCGAGGTGGCCGCCGTTGGGCAGTGGCGCGCTCCGGTCGAAAACGCCGATGTTATCAAGACCAAGAAAGCCGCCTTGGAAAATATTTTTGCCCTCGGAATCCTTCCGGTTTACCCACCAGGTAAATGAGATCAGCAGTTTGTGGAAAACGGTTTCGAGAAAGGCCCGATCCCCTTTTCCAGACTGTTTCTCCTCGATCTTGTAGATGCGCCACGCAGCCCAGCCGATCACGGGCGGGTTGACGTCACTGAAATTCCATTCATAAGCGGGGATTTGGCCGTTGGGGTGTTGGTACCACTCGCGAAGGATGATATCGAGCTGGCCCTTCGCGAAATGCGGATCGACCAGCGCTAGCGGGATGCAATGGAACGCGAGATCCCACGCCGCATACCAGGGATACTCCCATTTGTCTGGCATCGACATCACCCGCTCATTGTAAAGGTGGCGCCACTCGGAGTTGCGTCCCGCCTTTCGCTCCGCCGGAGGAGGCGGCTGCCCCGGGTCGCCTTCGAGCCAATCCTCGACGACGTAATAATAGAATTGTTTCGTCCAGAGCATGCCCGCGAGCGCCTGGCGGTGGATCAATCTGTGTTCATCGCTCAGGCATGACGGTTCAAGCTCATCGTAAAACTCATCCGCCTCGCGCCTGCGTTTTCTGAAGACTGCATCGAAATGTTCGAACGCCTCCCGGTCCAGAACCGAAATGCAAACTGGCCGGGGCGTTATTCCAGGCTCGCCCGAAGGGTCATCCTCGACTGCCTCTCCCACGTGGCCGAACCAGAGGCGAACCACCTGGCTTGCGCCGGGCTCAATCGTGAAGGCGTAATGCGCCGCGGCTTTTGTTCCCACGCGCTCGGGGTTCACAGCCCCGGTCCGGCCATCGACAATGAAGTCGTTGATGCCGTCTTTGACGAACGGTTGCTTGTTCGGCGACGAAAAGAGCCGCTCGGAGTTGGTTTCGTTTTCAGTAAAGAGGAGATCGCGCGCGTCTTCGCAGTGAAGCTTGTACTCACCAAGCCCGCCATGGCTGGCCTGGATCGTGAGGCAGCGGCCTGCCAGGTCGGAGCTGGCACGAAGCGTCGGCAGCCGATCCTCGCGTCCCCAGGACCACGTGTTCCGGAACCAGAGCGTCGGCAGGATGTGGAGATCGGCGGCGTCTGGGCCGCGGTTGGTTGCGGTCACGCAGATAAAGAGGTCGTCGGAATCCACCTTGGCGTATTCGAGAGAAATATCGAAGTAGCGGTGCTCGCGCAGGATGCCCGTGTCCCACAGTTCGAATTCAGGAGCCTCCTTCGGCCGGCCGTGATTTACGGCGACGAGCTCCTCGTAGGGAAAGCGCGCCTGCGGATAACGGTAGAGCATCCTCATGTAGCTGTGGGTCGGCGTGCAATCGGTGTAGAAATACACCTCTTTCACGTCCTCGCCGTGGGAGCCTTGCGGGCCGGTCACACCGAACAGGCGTTCCTTCAGGATCGGATCGCGGCCGTTCCAGAACGCGAACGCCAGACAAAGCCGCTGTTTGAAATCCGAGATCCCGCCGATTCCATCCTCGCCCCAACGAAAGGCGCGCGACCTGGCGTGATCGTGCGGAAGATAATTCCAAGCATCGCCGTTTGCGCTGTAGTCCTCCCGCACCGTGCCCCAGGCGCGCTCCGAGAGATAGGGACCCCACAGATGCCACCGCTCGTCGTGGCGATTCTCGGCTAGGCGCTCTTGCTCGGCGTTCATCAAGGCCGATTAGCAATCAAAAATCGACAATCGGCAACTCCGAACTGATCGCGAGCACGCGAAGGACTTCGGTGTCGAAAATGGAATCACTCCCACTCGATCGTGCTCGGCGGCTTGCTCGAGATATCGTAGCAAACGCGGTTGACGCCTTTGACTTCGTTGATGACACGGCTGGAAATCCGCGCCAGCAATTCGTAGGGCAGCCGCACCCAATCCGCCGTCATGCCGTCCTGACTTTCGACGACGCGAATCGCGATCGTGTTTTCATAAGTGCGCTGATCGCCCATCACTCCCACTGATCGCACCGGCAACAAAACGGCGAACGATTGCCAGACGCGATAATACCAATCTGACGCTTTCATTTCGCTCACGACGATCGTGTCGGCATCGCGCAAAATGCGCAGCCGCTCCGGTGTCACCTCCCCGAGAATTCGCACGGCCAATCCGGGACCCGGGAACGGCTGGCGATAAACAATTTCCTTCGGCAAACCGAGCTGCAATCCAGCTTGCCTCACCTCGTCCTTGAATAATTGGCGAACGGGTTCGACGAGTTCGAAATGCATTTTTTCCGGCAGCCCGCCGACGTTGTGATGGCTCTTGATGACATGCGCCGGATTACCCCCGATCGCCACACTCTCGATCACATCCGGATAAAGCGTTCCCTGTGCGAGAAAGTGATAACCGCCGTGTTCGCCCGTTCCGTTCGCCTTGTCTTCCGCGAGAAGTTCCTCCGTCGCGCGTTCGAAAACCCTCACGAATTCGTTCCCGATAATTTTTCGTTTCGTTTCCGGGTCGGTCACTCCTTCGAGCAATTTCAGGAAGCGATCGGCCGCCTCGACGTACTTCAAACGAACGTGAAAGTTTTCTCCGAAAATCCGCTGGACCATTTCTTCTTCATGCGAGCGGAGCAGGCCGTTGTTTACAAAAATGCACGTGAGCTGGTCGCCGATCGCCTTGTGCAAGAGCGCCGCTGTGACCGATGAATCGACGCCGCCGCTGAGCCCCAGCACCACTTTCTGGTCGCCCACCTGTTGCCGAATTCGCTCGCAGGCCTCGTCGATGAAGGAGCCCATCGTCCAATCCATCGAACAACCGCAGATGTGAAAGACGAAATTCTGGAGAATCTCTTTGCCGCGCGGCGTATGCGCCACTTCGGGATGGAATTGGAGCCCGTAGAGTTTTCGCTTGGGGTCTTCGATTGCGGCGAACGGCGAGTTTTCGGTGTGCGCCGCCGCTCGAAATCCCACGGGCATGGTCGTGACCTTGTCGCCGTGACTGCTCCAGATGTCGATCTGCTCGCCGATTCCATCGAAGAGCTGCGAACCATTTGAGACATGCAGCATTCCCGCGCCGTACTCGCGGTGGGCACTGAACTCCACCTGGCCGCCCAAATGGTGCGCCATCAACTGCATCCCGTAGCAAATTCCAAGAACTGGAAGGCCCAGAGAAAAAATCTTCGGGTCGAGGTGCGGCGCGCGCTCGTCGTAAACGCTAGCCGGTCCGCCCGAAAGGACGATGCCCTTCGGCTTCAGCGCCGCGACTTCATCAGCCGGGATGTCGAAGCGCACGATCTCAGAATAGACCTGGCATTCGCGAATCCGCCGCGCGATGACCTGCGTGTATTGCGAACCGAAATCGAGAATGAGAATCTTGGAATGGGCGGAGGGCGTGGCAGGCTTCACGGCTATGGATGCTGCGAGTCCGGTTCGGACGGTTTGATGTTCGGATCATCGGAACGATCGATCGGGCCGAGGGTCCCATGCCCGGTGATACCGCGCTGGAATTTTTCGCCTGCCTCTTGCACCATCGGTTTTTCCAAGGGATCGGCGCAACCAGCGGCCAGAATCGCGCTCGCGATGCAAAAGGCGGCGGAGAGGGCTTTCAAGCATTGAGAATAATGGGACTGACAGGCCATTGCAAGAAGATCGAAGTGCGAATGACGAACGACGAATGCTTTTTACATTCGAACTTCGAACTTCGACATTCGTCCTTCCCATGATTGATCCCGAAGTCCTGCTCCAAGGGTACCGGCTCGGCGTGTTTCCCATGGCGATGGATGACGGCGAGATCGAATGGTTTTCGCCCGATCCGCGCGCGATTCTTCCGCTGGATAAATTTCACATCCCGCACACTCTCGAGCGGATCGTGCGAAAGAAGAGTTTCGAAATCCGGATCAACGCTTCATTCCCCGAAGTAATGCGAGAGTGCGCGGAGCGACCCGAGACCTGGATTAATGGCGAGATCATTGAAAGTTACACGCGCTTGCATCAGCTCGGCCACGCGCACTCCGTCGAAGCCTGGCAGAATAATGAGCTTGCGGGTGGCCTTTACGGCGTCGTGATCGGTGGCGCATTTTTCGGCGAGTCGATGTTTCATCATGTGCGGGACGCGTCGAAGATTGCGCTGCTCGCGTTGGTGGAACGGTTGCAGGAGCGGCGCTTCACGCTCCTCGACACGCAGTGGCTCACGCCGCACCTGGAAAAATTCGGCGCCATCGAAATCCCGCGCCACCACTATCTCTATCGACTTTCTTCCGCCGTGAATTTGCCGCGGCGCTTCGTGGAATGACCAAAATTTCGGATACCGGAAACCGGAAAGAGGTTGGCCGTGCCTCGCTTCCTTTGTGGCGTTGTTGAACATTCTTTCTTTCCGGTTTCCGAAATCCGGTATCCGGTTTGTGTTTGCCGGTTTCCTCCTTGCTCCCTCAGCGTAATTTTGCATAGTGACGCGGCTTCGAGACAGCGCGTGTTCCGTTGCCTCCGCGGCTGGGTAGCTCAGTTGGTAGAGCAGAGGACTGAAAATCCTCGTGTCGGGGGTTCAATTCCCTCCCCAGCCACATTTTTTGCGGCTACAATTCAGGCGGTCCTTGCTGTTATTACGGTATCCAGGTGAAACGGGTCAACAAAACGCAGGCCAAGCGTTCGAAACAGACGCCTCAAGCCGCTAACAAACAGCCAGAGACCCCGATCGGCCTTGGCCTCAAGACCTGGCACCGTGGCGCTCTGATTCTCACGCTGGCCGCAATCGCCCTCGGGTGGCTCGCCTGGTTGTGCAGCCATGATCCCAAAATCAGTTTTTTGCCGCGGGATGCGCGAGCGGAGTGGATTCTTTTCCCCAAGGCGATTGATTCCCGTTCGCACCACGTTGCCAGCTTGGACACTGTGTTTCGCCGCGAATTTGAGCTTGGCGATCAACCGCGGGCAGCGCGGCTGGATGTGCGGGCGGCCAAACGCGCCGAGGTGAAAATCAATGGAACGCCGGTGGGGATCGCCCCGGGCCGCAATTGGAAAGATGTTTTGAGCGTTGACGTGGCCGGTCTTTTACGAACCGGCAAAAACAACATCGAGGCCAAAGTCTTCAACGACAATGCGCCTCCCGCGCTCTGGCTCGTGTTAACCGCGAATCAGCTCACCTTGCGGAGCGACGGAACTTGGGAAGCATCTTGCACGGGCTCCTCGTGGCGCGGTGCCGCGCTCGCGTCGGCGGCCAGACTTCCCGGACCCGGCAATCCCATGGCGGGAGGTGAGGAGGCCTTCGCCGCTCTGCGCACGACATGGCTCATCTGGATGATATTTGCCGGGATCGCGATCGCTGCCTGCATTGCAGGACGCACTTGGCTTGGCCGGCTGTTAAAGCCTGCCGCCGATGGCGGATTGTCCCGCCGCCACATTACTATCTTGCTTTCGGTGATCGGCGGTTTGTGGGTGCTCCTCTTTTGGAACAACGCCGGCTTGATGCCATTTCTCCAGGGCTTCGATTCGCAGTATCACCTCAACTACATCAAATACGTTCAGGAACGTCGCGCGCTGCCGTTGCCAACAGAAGGCTTCGAGATGTTTCAGCCCCCGCTCTATTATGTCTTGTCTGCCGTCGCCCTTTCGCTTGGCGGACTTTCGGTGGACACCCAATCGGGAATCCTCGCCTTGCGCTTCCTCACCCTGCTTTTCGGTCTGCTCCAGTTCACACTTGTTCTCCTAAGCCTGCGGCTTTGCGTCCCGGGCCGAACGGGGGCGCAACTTGTCGGCCTGGTCCTGGCCGCTTTTCTGCCGATGCAGCTTTACCTGTCGCACTATGTCACCAACGAAACGCTGGCCGCGACATTGGCCACGGCGTCGATCTATCTCGGGCTGCGCTTGTTTTGGACGAAGGATCCTTCCGTCTCCCAATTTGCCTGGATGGGATTGTGCATGGGTGCGGCGCTGTTGACGAAGGCGACTGCCCTCCTGGTGGTTCTGCCGCTTTTTCTGGCGGTGATCGTCAAACTTTTTGCCCAGCGTGCACCGGTCGCGATTTGGCTGCGTCATTTCGGGACGCTGTGCGCTGTCTTTGGGGCTACGTGCGGCTTGCACTACGCCCGAATCTGGTACCGGTTTGGCACTCCCGTGGTCGGCAACTGGGATGTGGCTGCCGGTTTTTCCTGGTGGCAGGACTCTGGGTTCCACACCGCGTCTGATTACGCCCGGTTTGGTAGATCTCTGGTCACGCCGCTCTTCAGCGGATTTGGGAGCTTTGCCGACGGGATTTATTCCACGCTCTGGGGTGACGGCCTCTGCGGGGGCGTTGCGGATCTGGCCTACCGGCCGCCATGGAATTACAACCTGATGGTTTCCGGTTACCTTCTGGCGCTTGCGCCAACCCTCCTCATCCTGGTGGGCGCGGCCGTTGCCTGCTGGCGTTTCGTTCGCAAACCGTCAGTCGATTTGTTCGTCCTGGCTGGTTCCAGCGGAGCGGTGACGCTCGGGCTGGTCTTCATGACCCTGAAGGTGGCTTCCTACGCACAAGTGAAGGCCTTTTATGGATTGGCCTTGCTCGTGCCCCTCTGTTTCTTCGGCGCGGTTGGTTGGGAGGTGGTGACCCGTGGACGCCGGTTTCTGCAAGGCGCGCTCGGTGTTCTTCTCCTGGTTTGGGCGATGAACAGTTTCGCGTCGTTTTGGATAATCCATTCTGCATCCCAATACGCATACATGGGGATCAAGTTGGGATCCGCGCGCAAGCTCGAGAGCGCGGCGGCGGAAGCCAATCGAGCAGTCGAGGCCGATCCTGCAAATGCGACCGCCCGACGATTCCTGGCGTTGGTCTTGAACGAGTCTGGAAGAGCGACTGAGGCGCTTCCCCAGGCCCAACGGGCGGTTGAACTGAGTCCGATGGATGGCGCCTGCCACCTGCAATTGGGTATGGTGCTGGCCCGGCAAGGCCAGATGGAGCCGGCAATCGGTGAAGCGCGTCGCGCTCTCGAGCTCGCGCCAGAAAATTCGTCCGCCTATAATCTTCTGCTGGGCTGTCTTTCTAAATTGAACCGGACCGAGGAAGCCATCGGCGTTGCCCGTGATGGCCTGAGTGTGTCTCCCTTTAATGCCGAGTTGCATCACACCCTCGGTGTTGCGCTGGCGCAAAGAGAAGATTTTGTCACAGCCGCAAATCACTTTGTCTACGCCCTCTTGCTTCGGCCGGATTTTGCTCAGGCGCGTTCAAATTTTCGGGTGGCGCTGCGTTTCATCGGAAAAACTTCGGATGGATTGAAGCGTCTTCAGGAAGTGGCGTCGTTCGCGACTGATGCCCCGGTGATACTTAATGAGATGGCGTGGTTCTTCGCCACTCAACCCGATGAGGCGTTGCGCAACGGACCGGAAGCCGTCCGCCTCGCCGAACAAGCATGCGGCCTTACGAGTCGCGCGGCTCCCGAGCTGGTTACTCTGGCTGCCGCCTACGCTGAAACCAATCGGATTCCCGAGGCAATCAAGATCGCCGAGGAGGCGCGTCTTCGAGCCCGGTCATCCGGCGACGCTGATACCGTTAAGCTGACCGAGAGATTAATGGCCGCCTTTCAAGCAGGTCGCCCTTACCACGAGGAACCAGTGCAGAAATAGCATCGGTCGCGAGGGATCCTGAGTTTGCGCTGCCAATTCTGAGCAATCATCAGGGCAACAAGCTGAGGAAGCCACATATCTCAGCGGGTAGGTTCGGACGATGTTGTAGAGGCGCTTGTGCCAAGCGCCTCTACAACCTTTATTGACCAGGAGCCCTGTGCGCACTGAATCTTTCCAAATCCGAAACTTCATCGGCGGCCAATTTGTTGAGCCGGTCGGTGGAAAATATTTCGACAACATCGAGCCGGCGACGGGCAAGCCCTATTCGCAGGTCGCCGACAGCGATGGTCGCGATGTCGAGCTGGCCGTCGCTGCGGCCGAGAAGGCGTTCGCGGATTGGTCCAGCACGCCCGCGGCGGATCGGTCCCGCATCCTCCTGCGCATCGCCGACCTGATCGAGCGCGATCTCGAGAAGCTCGCTCGGGCCGAGTCGATCGACACGGGCAAGCCGCTTTCACTCGCGCGTGGGCTCGACATTCCGCGCGCTGCGAGCAATTTCCGCTTCTTCGCGACCGCGATCCTTCACACCGAATCCGAAGCGCATATCACCGACGGCATTGCGTTCAATTACACCCTGCGCCAACCGCGCGGTATCGCGGGCTTGATCTCGCCGTGGAACCTGCCGCTCTACCTGCTCAGCTGGAAAATCGCGCCCGCGATCGCGTGCGGCAACACCGCCATCGCCAAGCCGAGCGAGCTGACGCCGATGACGGCGTTTCTGTTGTGCGAGATTTGTGCTGAAGCCGGATTACCAAACGGCGTGCTCAACGTCGTGCACGGCACGGGACCGAATGTCGGCGCCGCGATCACGGCGCATCCGAAGATCGGCACGATCTCGTTCACCGGCGGCACGGTGACCGGCCGCAAAGTGGCCGAGACCTGCGCCCCGATGTTCAAGAAGGTTTCGCTCGAGCTGGGCGGGAAGAATCCGAACATCGTCTTCGCCGACGCCGACCAGGACGCCGCCATCGCCGGCAGCCTGCGCTCTTCGTTCGCGAATCAGGGTCAGGTTTGTCTGTGCGGTTCGCGCGTCTTCGTCGAGCGCTCGGCCTACAAAGATTTCGTCGACCGCTTTGTTGCCGCAGCGTCGACGCTGAAAATCGGCGATCCCTTGGAAGCGGCGACCGATCAGGGTGCGATCGTATCGCAGACGCAACTCGATAAGGTAAAATTTTATGTCGACCTCGCGCAGAAAGAAGGCGGCCAGATCGCTCTCGGCGGTTCGGCGCCTGATTGGATTAACGAGCGCTGTCAATCGGGATACTTCTTCCCGCCGACGGTTATCACCGGCTTGCCTGTCTCATGTCGTGTCAACCGCGAAGAGATCTTCGGCCCCGTCGTCACAATTACGCCGTTCGATAACGAAGAGGAAGTGATCGGCTACGCCAACGACACCGAGTACGGCCTGGCCTCGAGCGTCTGGACGCAGAACTTGAATCGCGCGCACCGCGTCGCGGAGAGAATTCACACCGGCACGGTCTGGGTGAATTGCTGGCTCGTGCGCGACCTGCGTGTCCCATTCGGCGGCATGAAGCAAAGTGGCGTCGGCCGCGAAGGCGGCGACGAAGCGCTACGCTTCTTCACCGAGCCGAAAAACGTCTGCATCGCGAAGTAGTTTCTGCTTTACCTCCTGCTCGTGATCGTGGTCGTAATCGAATGAAGAATTTCAGCCACGGATGAACACAGATTTACACTGATCTTCGGGACCCTGAATCCCTGCAACTTAGTCCCTTCGACATCTGTGTTTCATCCGTGCATGCTGCGTACTACGCTGTTAATCTGTGGCTAAGGAAATCCGCAAATGAGCAAATCATTCGAGAGCTCCCGCGCGCCTGAACCTGTGGGCGCCTTCCCGCACGCGAAGCGAGTCGGCGATCTCCTGTTTCTGTCCGGCATCGGACCGCGCGTGCGCGGCAGCAAGGAAATCCCCGGCGTGACGCTCGATTCAGCCGGCAATATCGAGAGTTACGACATCGAAACGCAATGTCGCGCGGTGTTCGAAAACGTCCGGCTCGTGCTGGAAGACGCCGGCGCGACCTGGAATGACATCGTCGATGTTACGGTTTTCCTCACGAACATGAAGAAGGATTTTCCGATCTACAATCGCATTTACCCGGAGTATTTTGCCGGTCCCGGCAAACCAAATCCGACGCGGACGACGGTTGAAATCACAGCGCTGCCCACGCCGATCGCGATCGAACTCAAAGTGATCGCGGCGTTGGGAAAATAATCATCCGCGGATTTTACAGATTCGCGCAGATTTGGTGGATCGAGCAGTCATCGCTTCTCCCATGGTCGCGGTCCCGTGTTGCTAAGATGTCGGTGAAGCCGAGTGAATAGCATCGCCCGACGGAGCGGCCGATCCACCTTCTGAATTCGATGTTGGACGTTCGGCGTTGGGCGTTGGACGTTTGCTGCTGAAGATCTGATGAGCACTACATCGTTTCGCATCATTGCGGCCGATCACACCGGTTTCACGGTCGCGGACATCGACCGGTCTCTGGCCTTCTGGCAGGATGTCCTCGGCTTCGAGCTTTCTCATCGGGCGCATCATACAGGTGATCTCGCCAGTGAAGTCACCGGAGTGCCCGGTGCTGAGATCTCGATCGCCGTTCTCAAGGCTCCCGGGCACCGGATTGAGTTGCTCGAGTACCACGCGCCATCGGACCGGAAGCGTGCCGATCTCAGACCTTGCGATGTCGGATCGGTCCATGTTGCGATTACGGTAGATAATCTTGACGCTGTGCTGAGCACGATTGCAGCGTCCGGTTGGAGCGCAGTGGGCAAGCCTCAAACCCTCAAAACGGGCCCGAACGTCGGGAAGCGCGTTGTCTACGTGCGCGACCCCGATGGGACAACCATCGAGTTCATGCAACCGCCGTAATCGGACAAAAACGGCCACGGATGAACACAGATTTGCACGGATTTTCGGAACACTTCATCTATCAACAACCTTCCTGAATCCGTGTTTCATCCGTGTTAATCTGTGGCGAACCTCTCCCTCTCCGCTAAACAATGACGATGACTTTTTCCGCCGACGAAAAGTTTGCGCTGCAACTCGATGCCGAGGATCCGCTGCGTGAGTTTCGCGATCGGTTTCATCTCCCGCTTGGTGCGGATGGCAGACCGCTCATTTACCTCGCGGGGAATTCGCTCGGCCTGATGCCGAGATCAGCGAGAAAAATCGTCGAACAGGAGTTGGACGATTGGGCAAGGCTCGCGGTCGATGCGCATCTCGGCGCCGCCACACCGTGGTACACATATCACGAGACGCTGCGCGAGCCGGTGGCACGGCTCGTCGGCGCGCAACCGAACGAAGTCATCTGCATGAACAGCCTCACGGTGAATCTTCACCTGATGATGGCGACGTTCTATCGGCCGACGAAATCGCGCTGCAAGATCCTGATGGAAGAGCCGGCTTTCCCTTCCGACACGTATGCGATCAAAACGCAGATCGTTCATCACGGATTCGATCCGAAGGAGGCGCTCGTTCTCGCGCGCCCGCGCGAAGGCGAGTTCACAGTTCGACAGGATGACATCGAAGCTGCGCTGGAGAAGCAGGGCGATCAGATCGCGCTAGTGCTCATCGCCGGCGTGAACTTCTTCACCGGTCAGTTGTTCGATATCGGGAAGATCACGGCGGCGGCGCAGAAGCGCGGCATCACTGTCGGGATCGATCTTGCGCACGCGATCGGCAACATGCCGCTGGCGTTGCACGATTGGAACGTCGATTTCGCCGTCTGGTGCTCATATAAGTATCTCAACGCCGGCCCCGGCGCGGTGGCGGGCGCGTTCGTGCACGAGCGGCACGCAACCAATCGCGAGCTGCCGCGCCTGGCCGGTTGGTTCGGGAACGATCCGGCGACGCGGTTTCGCCTGCATCTCGAACCGGAGTTCATCCCCGTTCCGTCCGCCGACGGCTGGCAGATCAGCAACCCGCCGATCTTCTCGATGGCGCCGCTGCGCGCTTCGCTCGCGATCTTTGATGAAGCCGGCGGAATGGAAGCGCTTCGGGCGAAATCGATCAAGCTAACTGGATATCTTCAGTTCCTGCTGTCCGAGTTCGCCACGGGACGAATCCGTCCGACTGTCGGACCGGAACCTTTCACAATAATTACGCCGCGCGAAACCGACGCGCGCGGCTGTCAATTGTCGATCCTTGTCCACGAACATCCGAAGGAGCTGTTCGGCAAACTGGAAGCGGCCGGCGTGAAGTGCGATTTCCGCGAGCCGAATGTGATCCGAGCAGCGCCGACGCCGCTCTACAACACGTTTCACGAAGTCTGGCGATTCGCGAAGATTCTGGCCGGGCATTAATGAGATTGCCTATCGCGTCGCATCCTGATCAAGACTGGGGGCACATCAGTCTTGGTCGGATAAGCTGAGATATTCATCGCGATTTTGTCTTCGCTCGCAGTCCGCGGACATATTCCAGCTCTTGCGCGGCTCTTGTGTCATGCGGATCTGCCGCCAGGCATTGCTGATACTTTTTCTCAGCCTCGGCCAGCTTGCCCTGCTCAACGAAGACGTAAGCCAGACCGCGACGCGCTCTTCCTAACTCTTCGGCTTTGACGTCATCCGGGGATAACGGAGCCTGATCTTCGGCTGTCTCGAACGCTTCTCTTGCCTTGGGCCAGTTCTTCTCAAGCTGATAGAGGTTTCCGAGTTCCGATAGGTATCGAGAGTTCCACGGAGACAAGGAGACGGCCAGCTGAACGGCCGACTTGGCTTCGGCGAGTCGACCCAAATCCTGCAAAGCATAGGCCTTCATAAAGTGGGCGTCCGACCAGGTAGAGGAAAGAGCAATGGCATTATGCTTATCCGTAGCAGCCTTTAGCAGATAACCCAAAGTTTCGGCTGACGTGCGAGCGCAATAGATTTTTTCCTTGCGGCTCCCATAATGTGTTTTGAAGCTGGCAATGACTTTATCACATTTTTCGATCGCGGCCGGCAGCTTTTTCCCATCGATGAGCGTCCGCGCCTCCTGGAGGAGGTTTAGCATCTGAGGGTCTTTATCGGGATCAGGTGGTAACGCGGCCCTCTGACTCTGGATCGCGGTGGCGAACAAGAACAGAATCCCGACGAGAATTCGCATTCTGAGGGTCATAAGGCTGATCATGCCAAGAATTTTGTCAGAGTATCCAGCGTATAAGGCGAGAAAGTCGAAATCGTTTGATTGAAACACCCGTGAAATCCACGCTCGCCACAACGGAGCCCGTCCAAGGCGAAGGCGGGTCATCCGCGGTGAACATGCTTCCTGTTCGGCCTGAATTGCGCTAATCACCAAAACATCTATGAAATACGCCATCATCATCGCCCGAGTTCTGCTCGGGCTCGTATTCGTCGTCTTCGGGTCCAACGCCTTCCTGCACTTCATTCCGATGCCGGCCATGCAAGGCCAGGCCGGCGCGTTCATCGGAGCTCTCATCAGTAGCGGCTACATTTATCCAATCGCAATCCTCCAGATTGTCGGCGGTTTGCTCTTGCTTATCGGGCGCTTCATCCCGCTCGGCCTCACGCTGCTCGGCCCGGTGATTGTGAACATCATGCTTTATCACATCTTTCTCGATCCGGTCGGTCTGCCGATGGCCTGCGTCATCTCCCTCCTCGCGCTCTTCCTTCTCTGGGCGTACCGAGATCGCTTCCCAGCCATCTTCCACCCGTAAGCGCGCTGCGAGTTTTCTCCTGCGCGAAAACCGAAATTAGGACAGCACCGCGGATGTCGCGGATGAGGTGGAGCGCGCAGTCATCGCTCCTCCCAAGATCGCGGTCCCGCGTTGCTAGAAATGTCGGCGAAGCCGAGTGGGATTGACATCACCCACGGAGCGGTCGATCCGCGGCTGCTGCCAACTCACGGATTTTGCGTGCGGGCGCGGCGCCGCAGTGAATTCGCCAATCCCGCCTTGATGGCTTATTTCTTGGCCTTGCAATCCTTGAGCGCCTTGTCGCAGTCCCTCGAGCACTCCTTGAGACGGCTGTCACACACCTCGACATTGTTGCCTCGGGCCATGCACTGCGCCCTCAGATTGCCGCACGTTACCTTGCAGCTCTCAAATTTCTCGGTGCATTTGTCGGGGTTGACTGCGAACACCATCATCAAGCCGCTGGAGAGCGCGAGGAGCGCCAGACATATTTTACGTTTCATGCACGCATCCTTTCAGATTTCGACCGAACTCGTCTAGCAAAAGGATCAACTGTGCGCGCTTGCGATATCCCCGTAATCCGCGGTTTTGAATGATTATCGAGCCTCACTGTTTCTCAGTCTCTTTTCCTGCTTTCCTAGATTCCTGATTCATCGATTCTTCATACGTGACGAAGTTTGTTCTCATTGGTAGTGGCCTCGCCGGCGGACTGCTCGCCGCGTACTTCGGGCGGCGCGGATACGAGGTCGACTTGTACGAGAGACGGGCCGACCCGCGCGCGGGCAACTTCGTCGGCGGACGCTCGATCAACCTCGCGCTCTCGACGCGCGGGATTCATGCGCTCCAGCAGCTCGGCATCGCCGACGAAGTAATGCGGCACGCCATCCCGATGCCCGGCCGAATGATCCATGACAGGTCCGGCAACTTGCATTTCGCGCCGTACGACCGCGACCCGAACAAGTGCATCAACTCGATCGGTCGCGCAGCGCTCAACACGACCGTAATCGAGGCGGCGCAGCGTTATCCAAACGTGCGAGTCCTGTTCAATCATCTTTGCACCGATGTCGATCTTGACTCCGCAACCGCTCAACTCCTCAACACCGAAACCGATCAACCGGTCGTATCCTCCGCGGACGCGGTCATCGGTGTCGATGGCGCTTTCTCCGCGGTGCGGCAATCGATGCAGCGGCAGCTCGATCGTTTCGAGTACGACGAGAGTTATCTCGCCCACGGCTACAAGGAGCTCACCATCCCGCCGGCGGCGGATGGTTCCTGGCGAATGGAAAAGCACGCGCTCCACATCTGGCCGCGCAAAAGCTTCATGATGATTGCGCTGCCGAATCCCGACGGCTCGTTCACCTGCACGCTTTTCTGGGAATTTGCTGGGCCGCGCAGCTTCGAGACAACCAAGACCGACGACGATGTTCGCCGATTCTTCCACGAAGAATTCCCAGACGCTGTGCCGCTCATGCCGACGCTGCTTACGGATTTCCGGGAAAACCCGACCGGCTCACTGGTGACCATCCGTTGTGCTCCTTGGTCCTACAAAGACAAGGTCGCGCTCGTCGGTGACGCTGCCCATGCGGTCGTGCCGTTCTACGGCCAGGGAATGAACGCCGCGTTCGAGGATTGCGTCGTGCTCGACGAATGCCTGGCCGAAGTCCCGGATAACCGCGAGCGCGCCTTCGCGGAATATTTCTCCCGGCGAAAAGAGAACGCCGACGCGCTCGCGGACCTCGCCGTCCACAACTTTATCGAGATGCGCGACAAGACCGCATCGAAAGCATTTCGCGCGAAGAAGAAGGTCGACCACCTGCTCGAAGGTTTGCTGCCCGGCATTTATCTGCCGCTCTACACCATGATAAGTTTCACGCGCATCCCTTACGCGGAAGCCGCCCGCCGCGCGCGCTGGCAGGACCGCATCGTCTACGCCAGCCTGGTCGCGATCATGTTGATCATCGCGCTGCTGGCGTTTCGTTTCATCGCCCGTTGATCTGCGCGCGAGCTATCGTTAAGACGCGCGTGTTGAGAGCGACTCAAACATGTCGATCTGCTGCAAGCCTGTGATATAATCTGCGTATTGCAGTCCCGATTCTTCCGCTGAACGAAATGAGTATTGAAGAGAAGCTGCAGACAATGGAAGCGCTCTGGGAAAATTTGTCAGCTGATCCCGCTGGAATTGAATCCCCCGCCTGGCATGAAGAAGAGTTGCGTGAGCGCGAGCTGAAGATCGCCTCCGGCGAGACAGAATTTATCGATTGGGAAGAAGCCAAGGCTGATATCCGTCGCCGAACTTCGTGAGGGTCGACATCCTCCCAGATGCGCGAGACGATTTACTCGCCGGATTTCGATTCTATGAACGACAAGTCCACGGCTTGGGCGGTTACTTTCTTACGGGTATTTTTTCGCGGCGCGCCTTCTAACGTCCAATCAGTCTCGCAGAAACGTTTCTTACTCGATGACCAAACTATGAAATACTTCCCCTGCTTCTGCTGCTTGCTCTTGGCTCCCATTTGTTTTCTGCAGGCGAGCGACAAGGTCACGCAAGACGTCGCCGGTCACGACCATCCGCTTTTGAAGCGCTATGAAGGTTCTTTGATTATCGCCTACAGCGAGAAAGCGTATGACGAATACAAGCTCATCCTGGGTAAGGCGCTGAACCCATCTGCCGACGGGAGTCAGGGCAAACGCATCGAAAAAGAGCAAACGGTCGAAGGCCGGATCACGCGCATCACTTATCTCGCGCCGGTCGGGCGCTCCGCACTAGAGGTCGCAAAAAATTACGAGAACGAATTGAAAGCCAAAGGTGCAGAGACGCTCTTTAGCGGAGCGAACCCGGAAGGTTTAGGCTACGATTTTGGGGGCGTCCCGCGATACGAGGACATCGACGGACAGCTTTTCGGCTACAGCCACACCAAGGCGCGATACGCGGCTTACAAGCTCGAAAATACTTACGTGGCGATCTATGTGGCGGAATTCGAAAACGGCGCGACTCACCACGAAGTCGAAAAAGGACAAACCGCTGTGCAGGTCGACATCATCGAGAGCAAGCCGATGGAAGAAAAGATGGTCACGGTTTCCGCTGAGAAGATGGCCGGGAGTATCGAGAGTTCCGGTAAGATCGCTCTTTACGGCATTTACTTCGATACGAACAAAACCGAACTCAAACCGGAATCGGCTCCCACGCTCGCGGAGATCGCCAAACTTCTCGTGGCCAAGCCAAAATTAAATCTTCTCGTCGGTGGTCATACCGACAACGTCGGAACTTTCGAGTTTAATCGTGATCTTTCGCAGCGTCGGGCTGCCGCTGTCGTCCAAGAGCTCGTCTCACACTACGGCGTTTCCTCGCAGCGCCTCTTTCCGTTCGGTGTTAGTTACGCCAGTCCGGTCGCCACGAACGAAACCGATGAGGGTCGTGCGAAGAATCGGCGCGTTGAGTTAGTTAAGATGTAAACGGATCATCGGCACCAATTTGCCAGCGGCAAAACACTCGTCGCCGAATTGTAGATAAACTTCGCAGACTCCAGGGAGAAGCATTGCGCGAGGCGGCAGAACCGCATCGTCTCCGCCAGCTTGATCGCCGCCGTGGTCGTCATCGTGCTTTTGGCCGTGCGTTTCTCGCCCGCTGAATAATTCCGCCGTGCACGATGGTCGCATCGTAAGCGGCTTACGATGGGAATCAACTCGACGACTTAAACCAGTTGAGTTTAAAAAAATGCGAAGCGGTCGTTCATTTGGTCGCCGCTACGGCGGTCTATCGGTACCTCATCACGGGCGGCTGGCTGACGAATCATTACCAGCTCAACGATCCCAACATCGTGAATCTGGTGCTGGCCATCTTCGAGCCGATCGCGGTCGTCAGCGTGATTGCCTATTGGCTTTGGCGAAAACAGTTTCTCTACCGGCTCATCTCCATCCTGTGTCTCGTCCAGATCCTCATCGGCGCTGGTTTTCTCATTTTCATTCTGCTCTTCGCGCTCACGTGGCATCCGAAAATGATGTAGCGTCATGTTCCGCTCGACACCGCGCTGACTTCACGCGTCCTATGCCGACTCGTCGCGCGCGCAGGCAGGACCACATCGTCTACGCCAGCTTCGGGGCCTTAATCCTCGTGATCCTCGTCTTGGCCGGCGTTGCGTTGACATAACGCATCGAGATCGGGCGCGAATTGCGCGCCGAACCCCGTCACTTTAGCCAGGCAATCTTCAGCACGCCTTCCATTGCTTTGAATTCCGGATCGCCGGTGACGAGTTCACATTTTCGATGCTTCGCCAGTGCGGCGGCGCACGCATCAGCCAGACTGATTCTATGAGAAGCCTTCAGTTTCGCCGCGATATTTGCCAGTTCTCGCGTGACCGGATGAAACGCTATCGGCAATGAGACCAGGCTCGCCGCGACTGATTCCCATCCCGCCAGGCCATTTCTTCGAATGATGATGTATTGGACTTCTGCATAATTGACCTCCGTCATATGCAGCGGCTCGTGACGAGTTGCCGCCTTGTGCAACAACCCCTCGACTTTGTCCGCGCCTGGTTCATCGCGGAGATACGCGATAAGGGCGAAACTATCGAGCACGGAGCCGGGCATACTTCGCCTCTTCCAACGCTTTCTCTTCTTTTTTATATTGCGACCACCATTGCCGGAACGGTTTCTCGCCCGGTTTTCGCTTGAGAACTCCCCGTGCGCGTTTGATAGCCGCGCCGGTGATCGGCTTCAGCAGAATCCCCTCCGCTGTCGTTTGCACGATCGCCTTTGTGCCGCTCTCGATTTCAAACTCACGACGAATCCGGCGTGGAATGACAACCTGTCCTTTCACGGTAAACGAAACTGTTGTTGTATCCGACATAGTGTAAAGTAAATCCTAATGGATAAAGTAAGTCAAGAATAGAAAGTAATACAAAACACGGAATGTGATCTGGAAAGGCACGACAGGTGCCTCCCATTATTATCGTAAGCCGCTTACGATGCATGAAAGCGAACCAACAAGATAAGCCCGGCGTTCATGAGGAATTCTTGCCGGGGGCAGGTGAATAAGATGGAATCGGCGGAATGAGTGCTAGCCATGATGTCGCCAACCTTGAAAACCACGGTAATTTCGGTCGTTCACGTGGTCGCCGCTACGGCGGTCTATCGGTAACTCATCACGGGCGGCTGGCTGACGAACCATTACCAGCTCAACGATCCCAACATCGTGAACCTGGTGCTGGCCATCTTCGAGCCGATCGCGATCGTCAGCGTGATTGCCTACTGGCTTTGGCGAAAACGTTTTCTCTACCGGCTCATCTGATCCAGCGGCAGCGACGCATTCACGGAGGAATGATGCCGCGAGGAAGCCTGCCATGCAATTGCTTTCCGATTCGATCGCCGATTGCGCGAAATCCAGCGGTCTATGCTGCCACAGGCCCATCGTAAGCGGTTTACGATGCAGGTAAGTTAACCAGAAAAGTCGACCACGAAGGTAACGATTAGTTTGCCGGAAGGGGAGAAACGTGCCCCGAATCATATATCGTAAGCCGCTTACGATGCATGAAATGACCTTGATGAGGCACTTGTACCTAACATCTCGCGGGTCGGCATCGTCGCGGCCCGGTCATCGATTGCGCCGCCTTTCTACACGGGTAAGCTGCTAATCATGAAACAATACTTCCCGGCAATTTTCATCGCTCTCTCGATGGCTACATCTGCTCTTGCGCAAGGCATCTCCACGCGCGGTCCAGCATCGTCGTCCGAAAACCAAAAGGCGATCGAGCAATTCAATGCTGACGTTGCGGCTTGGAACGCCCGGTGTAAA
Organism: Chthoniobacterales bacterium; assembly: GCA_036385955.1. Taxonomy (GTDB): domain Bacteria; phylum Verrucomicrobiota; class Verrucomicrobiia; order Chthoniobacterales; family UBA10450; genus AV80. The sequence continues at coordinate 37,629 of DASVJK010000017.1, forward strand.
ATTACTAAAACCGTGGCGGAGGAATCCTGGTGCAAAAAAGAGCGCGCCCGGATTGATGCTCGCAAGGCCGAACTTGTCGCTCTTGGCGCCATACCGAAATAAGTGATCGTCGAGACGCGAGGACAGGCGTCGGGGACATTTCAGGCGAAGAAACTGGAACCTGCTGGAAGGTTTACTTGCCACTCCCGCTCGCAACTTTTAACCATCTATCACGTCGTCTTGTCGCGCCGTAGTAACCGTAGGCGGAAGCCGGGCGAAGGCGGATGGTCACGTTCACGCACATCCCCTGCGCCGACCCGTCACGCCATCGCTTTAGCGTCGGCGGAAGCCGCCCGCCGCGCACGGCGACAGGACCGCATCGTCTCCGCCAGCTTGATCGCCGTCTTGGTCGTCATCGTGCTTTTGGCCGCGGGTTTCTCGCCCGCTGAATAATTCCGCCGTGCACGATGGTCGCATCGTAAGCGGCTTACGATGGGAATCAACTCGACGGCTTAAACCGGCCGAGTTTAAGAAAATGCGAAAGCGGGAGTAGTATTGGCTAGACGTAGTTACGCGTTCGCCGACCTCGTCGTCGACAATTCTTGCTCACGTCGACTCAGTTTGTTAGACGATCAATGAACATGCTGAAAGAAAAGGCACGCACCACGATGTCGATACAATTGAAAGCCACGATAATTTCGGTCGTTCATTTGGTCGCGGCTACGGCGGTGTATCGATAGCTTATTACCGGCGGCTGGCTGACGAGCCATTACCAACTCAACGATCCCAACATCGTTAACCTGGTGCTGGCCATCTTCGAGCCGATCGCGATCGTCAGCGTGATTGCTTACTGGCTTTGGCGAAAACATTTTCTCTACCGGCTCATCTCCATCCCGTGTCTCGCCCAGATCCTGATTGGGGCTGATTTTCTTATTCTCACTCTGCTCTTCGCCCTAACTTGGCATCCGAAAATGATGTAGGTCGTCACGCTCGCGCCCGCGATAGACGCTGTTATTGAGCGACATGAATGTCAGGGTCGCGTGGAATTGGAGCGGCTACGCGGCCTACCTCAATGAATGCGAACTCCAGGTGGATCGCGACGACGGCAAAGGCTTCGTCGTCCTCGCCGGCGGCAGGATTCTCGGTTACGTCGACACCGAACCCTTTCCATCTGCGCCCGTGCCATGGACCTACCGCGCCATCTACCGCGTCGCCGGCAACCGCGTCGGCCAATGGAGCCAACCGGTGAGCGTCAGTGTAGTTGGATGAGATGCGTTCATCCCACTAACGCGTTGCGGGTCAGCGCTTGAAATGTTTCGACTTCTGGGCAGTTGTGATCCGTCGTGCGCAGAATCCCTGTTCGGTTCGGGGGACAAGATTGTAAATTGTTGCGAGCGAAAAAAAAGATTGACGCCCGGAAAACGAATTATCAGTATCCCGCTTACGCAAACGACCGTCCCGTTCGGTGTGGGGTAGAAGTGGGTGACTGAGCGAGCGCTTGTCTGCGCCCCAACTCTCCCGAACAATGCAAGCGATCCCCTCAATCCCCTTCGCTTCGCGGGTGTCCTCATTGCTAATGCAACGGCGAAGCGGGAGTTCTCCTAACCTGCAATCCGTAAAACCAACACATCGAACCTATGGCTACCATTGACAAAACACAGGCCCTGCTACGCACGAAGGTAATGTTAGTGCGCGTTTGGAAATTAGCTGAAGAACCCACGAGCGACAAATCCTTGCGTGCCGCTCCTCCCACAGGACTCGGAAAGAATAGCTATCAAATCCGCGCTCTCGAGGGACCGATTGAAAGAGTAGATTTCAAAGACGTTAACGCCGACGTGATCGGCGACGATCTAATCAAGGCGAAAACAGTCGGAGAACTTCGCGATCGAATCTGGGATGGCATCCCGCCTGCCAATCAAAGTTGAAGCACGGCCTAAGGAGAAGCCAATGAATCTGAAACTTACGACCATATTGTGTGTTGTGGCGTCTCTATTTTGGATCGGAGATGCTGTTAATGCGGCTGAGAAATTGACGGCCCAAACCTTTGCCGGTGCTGATGGAAAGCTGAACAGGGAACAGGCGGCTTACTATCTTGCCTATCGCGACAAGAAACCGCTTTCGAAATTCCTGGCTCCTGGCGAGCTGACTTTAAACCCGAGCAAGGTTCTCGCGGCGATGGGCGATGAGTTGGACGACCTACAATCCAAGACTCATCATGAGGCCCCTTGGACGTGGCAGGAGCTCGACACACTCGCCGGCGCGGGGGAACCAAAGAAAGGCGAAGAGGCCGCGTGGAAGAAACTTTCAGGATTCACGGAGAAGAAGGAGTTTGGTGACAGGAAGACACACAGCAGGCTCGGCCCTTTTCGCCTCCGTAAGAGTTCCGCGGAGCTAACAAAAGATGTGCAGGAAGCCAAAGGCGCGACGGTGGGATTTACTAATGATCGCCTGAGCGAAGGAAACGGGGCTTGGAACACGCAGGGGATCTTGGATTATCCAATCGGATTCCGGCACGAAGGCGGCCCTGGAACTGGCCAATCCGTTACCTTGGAAGTAGGTCCTGCGATTGAATGGAAACTGGCCGAAGTCCAGGGAAATTCTAAGAAGGATGTGCAAGAATTGGCCTTCAACGTGCCGACGGTGCTCTATCTGACGCCTGGGTCAGACTTGCCCGCATTATGGGTTATACAGAGCAAGCCCTACTTGCAGACAGATTTCTCCGGGGGTTATCGAATTTTCGGGGTCGAAGCATCGGTCGAGTACGTTGGCGCCTTGTTGGGCTCGGCATTGGGCGTGGGAGGATTCGAAAACATTCCAGGATCGACCATGCAATACCAATTGCGCCTGATCCCTAAAATCGACTACAGCCAGACAGAGCGCGCCGGTAAGTATACCACCCGCAAGGTTGGAGACGATTGGTTTCGCATCGGAGGGATGGTGTCGCTGGATCTGCGGCTTGGAGGAAAGGCCTTCAATCCGCTGGAGATCGGTGTGGCCTATCAGTTCTTGGAGACGGTTAGTGGATCGGGAGATTTTTCTGATTTGTTCAAGGCGCATGGCACTTGGTGGATAAGTGAGGGCACCGGAATCACCTTGGAGTATTCCAAGGGTGATACGCCAGTCGCTGATAAGGCGATTGACCTCATCACACTGGGACTTGAATTCAAATACTGAAAAACGTGTCCGAGATTAGGGATCAATCGCTTATTAAGTCTTCGTGGGGCGCTGTGTTCATTGTGGAAATTGCACATTCGCTGACGCCTCAGGATTTGATCGATGGCGTTGCAGGAACGCGACGACCGCTCCCGGATATCCAGACGAGATTCGCTCTGGTACAACCAGGCCGAGCACATTCAAGAGGAAATAATATCGCTGACCGATGAACAGTTGGAAAAATATCGAGAAGGCCCCGAATATCCAAAACGTCGAGTGGTGGCTGAGGCCATCGATCCTGCTTGGGATCACAAGAAGACAACGAACGTAAGTGTTCCAGATGGCTGGCGAGTGCTCAGGACATTCACCGAGTCGGCCGACCACTCTACACCGTTTTCAACGCGAACGGAGGAGAAATGGGATGCAAACCACGTACGAGTAGTATCTGTGCAATTCACACTGGAGAGCGGCTACGGAGGAGCGTGCTCCATTCTGCTCGAACCATCATAATCATTCGTCGGCCGAATTCTCGGCTACGTCGACACCGAACCCTTCCCGCCCGCGTCCGTGCAATGGACCTACCGGGCCATCTACCGCACCGGCGGCAATCGCGTGGGCCAATGGAGCCAACCGGTGAGCCTCACCGTGGGTGGATGAAACGTGTTCATCCGCGGCCGGCGGCGTGATTCTTATTGATCCCTGCGAAAACGCTTTCTCCCCCTGCTCATCTCCGTACCGTATCTATCGAGGTTTTGATCAACACCGGTTTTCTGATCTCTTCGTTAATGACAAATTTCTTTTGAACTGATGAACAGATTCAAACAAACGATGCAGGATCTTGAGGAAATGCGGCAATCGTTTCCGCCCGAATGGAATCAGCCGATCGAATTAGATCAGCAAACTCTCGAGAGCCTCGCTAGCTTTCAAGGGCGGATGAAGCAAGTCCCTGGCGAGATGGCTGAATTGTCCGTGCAGCTGGCTAAGAGAGGCTGGTATCTTTCCTTGGATATGCCATTTACCTTCCTTTACGCCGTCCGACGCGCGCTTACTGAGAGGCGCTTTCAAGTGGTTGACTCAGCCCTAATGGACTATTTCAAGCGGCAATGGCGTCGAATTGAATCCGTTCTGCTGGACAGTTTTCCTGATCGAGCCGCCATCCTGAAATCTGCGTGCCGTGCGCATCGCAAGAAAGACTATTCGCTCTCCGTACCGGTCTTTTTGGCTCAAGCAGATGGCATCTGCTCAGAGCTCGTTGGAGTCGGCTTCTACTCTCGACGAAAAGGAAGCCCACGAACCGCTTCGGCGATGGAACGCTTTAGAAGATCCGGTTTAGCTTTGTCGCTGCTAGAGCCACTTCGAGTCGCTGGGGCATTGAACGCCTTCGAGGATGAACGTCATCAGTATCCCGACGTGTTGAATCGCCATGAAGTGCTCCACGGCAAATCGGTGGACTACGCAACATCGATCAGTAGTTTCCGAGCCTTTTCTCTCCTTGCATATGTTGGGTCAACTTTGGTCACTGCCAAGGAATATGAGGAGTATTGCGACGAACAGGAGAGTAAAGAAAATCCACCTTCAACGGAGTAGACGTTTGAGTCCTAGTAGCGGGCGTATACGCCTCAAAATCCGCGTTCGCGATTTTGATGAAGAAAACTACAGAATGATCCCCTAGATGCCTCGCCACCTCAGCGCCACAAACAAGTGCCCGATATGTCGGTCTTTTTCGGAGAACACGCTTCAGACACAAAGCGGGCACGACCTCTATCGAATCCACTGTTGTCGATGTGGTATCTTCAAGATCACGGGCACCTTCGTAGCGATCCTGGGCCCGTTGCGGCAAACCGAATTTACGCCGGACCGAATCGCGAATTTTTCCTCCTACATCCGAGAAAATCAAAACCAGCTTTTCTCGGAAGCTGACGCTGACTTTGTTTTCAGCATACGCACGCCTTCCGTGCCTGAAAAAGCCGCAAAGCTTATGCGCTTTATTGCGAAGGAGCATCCTTACGCAGGTGAACAGTTCGAAATACCGTGGGTTGCCGCGGAAGGTGAGTTAAAATTGGTGGCCGATCACGTGCAGGACTCATTTGCTGATGATCCCGCAATGATTCAATGCTGTCGGGCTCTGTTCCCCTACATCGCAGCGTCATGGAGCCGGAATGCAGGTGAGTTCCTATTTTTGTTGAATAGCCACTTGCGAACCTCCAAGAGTTTCCTTGAGCAAGGCGACCACCCACAGTTTCTAAGGGTGACTTCGGAAGGATGGAATTACGTGGAGGCCCTTGAAGCGCCAACTAGCGAGAGCACAACCGCGTTTGTTGCCATGTGGTTTGATGCTAAAACGGATGCGTTGTGGAAGGAGGGGATTAGGCCCGCCGTTTACAATGCCGGATATGAACCTATACGAATCGATGCGATCGAGCATACCAACAAGATCGACGATGAGATCATTGCCCAAATTCGAGGCTGCAAATTTCTCGTAGCAGATTTTACGCGTCAACGCGGTGGCGTTTATTTTGAGTCAGGTTTTGCGATGGGTCTAGGAAAACGGGTGATTTGGTGCGTTACCAAAGGGGATCTGAACAAGGTTCACTTTGACAATCGACAGTTCAACTTCCTTCGGTGGAAGACCGACGAGATGGCACCGTTCAGAGAGGCGTTGACTACCCGAATCAAGGCGATCTTTGGTAAGGGACCGGTTAAACTAGATGCAGGTATATGATCAGCGCCGAAGTTTCCATCCTTTCTGCGCCGCAACGTGTCGGCGGGCTTCCCGTTCGCGCCCGTTGACGCGCTGGCCGTAGCGTGGAGTGTTCCGGTATGCTCCCCCTGAAGTACACGGGATCGTGGCTACTGCCGCGCTGTGCTTAATGCCGACAGCATTCGCATATAGCGCGACTACCAGTCTGCCGCATCTGGTCGAGGTGTTTGCGTCGGTCGGCGCGCATATTGCGGCCAAACTCGCAACGTTCGACTCCGACGAACGGACGCTCACAGACGAACTCTGCGATATGA
>DASVJK010000018.1:0-10459 GCA_036385955.1 Chthoniobacterales bacterium
ATCGCGCGTGCCCGACGGCACCCAGGGCATGCAGCGGAGTAATCGCGATGTGGTGAGCCAGAGGCCTTTCGGGAAACCGTGCGCGAGCATCGCTTCCTCTGAATAGCGCGAGCAAGTCGGCTGGAACCGGCAATGGACGAATTGGTCAGAAAGCGGCTTCAGAAGCACCCGGTACCCGCCGATCACGATCCTCTGGTAAAGCGCAACGGAGATTTGTTGCCGGGGCGGCCGTGTCCAATCGCAAATCGCCGCGGCTGCGAGGACAACCGCTGCGACAACTAAAATCCAATGACGCTGATGCCTTAGGCCTTGCCGCAGTGCGGGCATACTGCACTGCCTTCGATGCGCTTCTTCTTGCAGTTGGGGCATACGACGAGATTGACTTTTGGTCGGGTGGCGAGATGGACGATTAGTCCTATGACCCAGGTTAACGGAATCCAACCAAGCACTGTGACCAACTGGGCGTTCTCAGACTGCCGGCTCTTGGCGTCATGCATGATCCAAATGGCGGTATAGAGCCAAGCCGCGACCGCAGTGACTATTAAAAGGACATAGACAACACAACAGACACTCCACACTCCAAAGATCCCCGCAATCGCAGTAGCCGCGGCGGCCTCCGCGGCGGCGTTGGGCGTCCCAGCGGGCGTAGGGGTGCTGGCCGATGTCACCCTTTGCGCGAACAGATTGGCCATCGCGAAAAACAAAGGAAGGCCCGCGAGCAATCGTTTCATACCCTCGTGCTTACCGATTTCTCCCCTCTGGTGTCAACGTAATAAGCGGACTGGCTGGAGCCGACCGCCGGCCTGCCCGCGCCGCCGCCGAAGCGCTATAGCGCGCAGGGGGCTCAGGCCAGGTGTGCCGCCGTCCTTGACTGCGAGGAGGCATCACGCGGCCTGCAAACATGCTGCCGCGGTCGTTTTGGCACGCGACATCACCGCGGCTGCGAGGACAACCGCGGCGATAACTAAAATCCGATGACCCTGGCGCTTTAGGGATTGCCGCAGTGCGGGCATTTCGCACTAACTTCGAGTCTTTTATTCTTGCAACTCGGACACGCCACAAGGTTGCCTTGAGGACGCGAAAAAATGTAGATGATCAAGCCGATGAAGCTGGTAAAGAACACGAGGATCATCCACATTACTGAGTTATCCATCCCGCGGTTTTTCGCATCGCGAGCAACCCAGACGAGCAGTGCGATGCTGAGCGCAATGCTCCCTACAATCACTGCAATCACTACAGCTATACCGCCGCCACAGCCGCCACAAGCGAGGCAGCCCCCCGCACCACTCGCTGCCGCGCTAGCTGCAGCAGCTCGGGCTGCGTCGTCAGGAGTCGCGGTTTGCGCGAGTATATTTGTCACGAACAAAAATAGTGGTAGCCCACGGAGGAATCGCTTCATGATTTCTTCATTACAAATTTCTTCGCCCGCGTGTCAATGCAATTAGCAGGACGTAGCACCAAACGCGAATACCGGAAAGAAAAGAGGGCAGAGAGATTTCTTCTCTATCCGGTTTCCGCTATCCGAAATCCGAAATTCCCAGTCCGCCTTACGGATTGGGCGGGCCCGGGATGGTCTTTGGCCGCGTTGCCAGGTGGACAATCAGCCCGACGAGCGGGACCAACCAGCCCAGCACTACGACAAGTGTCCTATTCGGTGAATGGCGGCGCGCTGAGTCTTTCATGATCCAGATTGCTATCCAGAGCCAGATGGCGAGAAAAACCAGCCAGATCACACAAAAGAGGCCTCCAAATAGCGCCGCAAATCCCGCGGCAGCTTTATCGCTTATCGCGGGGGTTGCGCTGTCGTCCGGCGGCGGACTTTGCGCGAGCAGATTTGCGGCAGTGAAAAAGAGCAGTGGTAGACCAGAAATGAGTCGCTTCATAGGGGCTTGATTACAGATTTTCGCGAGCGCGTGTCAATGTAATAATTCAAGGGAATTTCGCTCTCTTGTCGGCGCCCCCCGGGGGCGGGTCTCACGGATATCGCCCAAGCCTATTTGGCCGTACTTTCAAGCACCCCTTGCAACATAGCTAGACCACCGAAAAAGATTATATATAGGAGCCAGGAGAGCGCCGCGAAATATCCGATAATCAATCCCGCTATCGCCAGACCGCGACCTTGTAATTCAGGTCTTGTTCGCATTTTGGATAGCGCCAGATGTCCGCAAATTACCCCGGCAACCCCGAGGACCGGCCCGCAGCAAAATGCAAGCAGCCCGACTAAGCTGAGTACGAACGACCAGATCGCAAGCGGCTCGGTTGGGCCAGACGGACCCGGCGGTATCGCCACCGGACCTCCAACCGTGGGCGCCATGATTGCCGGCACGGTCGGAGTCGTAACGCCAGTCGCCGGGGGTGTTGTGCTGGCCGGCGTGCCGCTGCTGCTCACGCCGGGCACGGCAGAAAGTGGCGCCCAGCCCGCCGCGCCTTCATACTACGCCTGATCGGTAAGGCTCAGCGTTCCGGCAGCCAGTTGGCGGTTCACCTCTTCAAGCGAGAAAGGCCCCGTCGGCTGTCCGTTGCGCGCGATATGAATCTGCATTTCGCAAGTGTGTTGAGGCCGTAAAGCGACCGTCAAGCAGAAATTCCCCCGAACGTGGATGACTCTTTCACCACCAGGCCGCAGAGAAATCTTGTCTGACCGCTTGAGGTCTGTCAGCATCGGACAGCTCCCGAGCTGAGGAATCGTGCACTTGCGATCACAAGGCCGCGAATGTTCTTCCGTCGGGAGAAGCGTAAGCGAATCTGCGCCATCCCAACTCTGAAAACTCATCCTATGGAACAAACCAAGAAATCGAAAAGCGCCTTGATCGTTGGAATCGTTCTTCTGCTTGCCTTCGCAGCAGCCTACGCGCTCGTCCTTTGTACTTACCAAAGCGAAGGCGAGAACCGCAAAGCGGAGTTATCTTACGACGCCGAAAAACTGGAAAAGCTCGATAAGAATCGCATTGCGGCCGACGCCAAGATCGTTACGGCCGATCCGATGAAGGGCGACATCGCTGTCCGTCTCACTTTTACGCCGCAAGGCTCTCTCGCTACAGCGGATGGCAAACTGACCCGCGACCTTCAGCTCGACGTGAGCAGCGCGGCCGGCAAGCATGTTTACGAATTCAAGAAAGGCAGAAAAATGGATTCGGTCGAGGCGATCGTGGACATGTACGAGGGTGAGCCGATGGATTTTCCCTTCGACAAGCACGAAGCCGAACTCGCCTTTTTCTTTGAGCCGGCGGGCGCAACACAGGTTGCGGAAGGGCCGGAGCAAATTCCCGTGGCGGTGGAATTACGCGGATCGGTCAGTGGCCTTCGGATCGACGCCGAATACGCGAAAGAGAACACGGACAACAACGTGGTCGTCGACCTTACTGTTTCGCGCGCGCGCACGACGCTTTTCTTTTCGCTGTTCATCATGATCGCCATGTGGCTGCTAACCATCGGCGTCATCTTTCTGGTCTTTCGCGTTTTTGCCGGCCACCGCAAGATCGAGATTTCGATGTTCTCCTTTCTCGGTGCTCTGCTTTTTGCTTTCCCCGCGCTGCGGAACAGCCAGCCGGGGACGCCACCTATCGGGACGTTAAGCGACTTCCTCGCCTTTTTTTGGGCGGAAGTGATTATCGCCCTATCGTTGCTCTCCGTGCTTCTACGCTGGCTCCGGCACGGACCAGGAGGAGAAGCGCAGAAGTAAGAAGCGGCTCCAGGAACGTCGAATGTCGAATGGCAAACCTTCGGTGAAAAAGCGTCTTTCGTTACTTCTCGAGCGGTATCCAGTTCTACAACCATGCGAGAAGGAACTGAGTGCTGCGCTTGATCTCCTGGTCACGGCTTATCAAAACAGAAGCAAACTTTTGGTTTGCGGCAATGGGGGCAGCGCTGCTGACAGCGAGCACATCGTCGCGGAGTTGATGAAGGGTTTTCTGAAACGCCGCCCGATCTCTTCGTCCCACGTGGCCCAGCTTGAAGCCGCCGACAAAACAGATGGGAAAGCAATTGCCCTGCGTCTGCAAGGAGCGCTCCCCGCCATTTCCCTGGCGTCGCAGGTATCGCTCACCAGCGCAATCGCCAACGACATCGATTTTGAAATGATTTTCGCCCAGCAGGTCTATGGCCTCGGCCGCCCCGGCGATGTCTTGCTGGGAATCAGCACCTCCGGAAACTCGAAGAATGTTTCGAACGCGGTCATAGTAGCGAAAGCCCTCGGCCTCGGAACCATCGCTTTAACCGGTCGGTCCGGCGGCGCTTTGGCGCCGATAGCTGACGTGTCGATCAAGGTCCCTGCTGACGACATAGCTGAAATACAAGAGCTTCATCTACCCGTTTATCATTGGTTATCTACCGAGCTGGAAGAGATCTTCTTTACCGAATAGGCGGGGGCACGCGATGGCTTTCCTGGCAGGGCGAGACTCTGGCGAGCCGCCGGGGTTAAATAACCCTGTCGTTCCCGCCATCGACCGGGATCTGCGCTCCGGTGGTCTTAGCGAAGGTGGGTCCGCATAGTTCCGCCGCCAGTTCTCCAACGTCCATGCTGCGAATTTCTGTTTTGAGGACGTTGTTGCGTTTGTAAGCTTCGATCGACAAACCATAGCTCTCCGCCCGCGCCTTGAGCACTTCTTCGGTCCAGACACCTGTGTCGAAAACCGCATTCGGATGAAGCGTGTTTACGCGAATGCCGGCGTCGCCCCACTCCAAAGCAGCTACTCGAGCGAGCTGAGTCAGTGCCGCTTTCGACGCCGAGTAAGCGGCTGCGCCAGGTCCGGGAGCGGCAACGTTCTTCGAGCCAATAACAACCACGCGACCGTCCGCTGGCGCCAGCTTGAGAAGCGGATAGCATTCGCGCATCAGCGTCACGTTGGCATCGAGATTCACGCTGAAGACGGTCCGCCATTCCTCGGCGCCCATCTTTTCGATCGGCGTGCCGGCAGGAAAGACACCAGCATTCAGGATAAGCATGTCTAACCCGCCGTAAGCCCGGACACCAGCTTCCAACGCGTTGGCGACGGCCTCCTCCGATGTAACGTCGCAATGCAATCCCAGATAGTCAGGCCGAGAGCCGGCACAGGTCGCGACGTTGGGATCGATATCGAGACCTACCACCGCCGCCCCACGTTTCAGTAGAGCCTCCACGCAAGCTCTGCCTATCCCCGAGGCCGCGCCGGTGACCAATGCGATTTCGCCGCCGAAAACGGGCGGCCTACCCGCGCGGCGCAACTTCGCCTGTTCCAAGTCCCAGTATTCGAATTCAAACAGCTCTCTCTCGGAGAGCGCGCGATAACCGCCGAGCGCTTCTGCTCTCGAGATCACATCGATGGTATGGGAATAAAGATCGCGAGCTATCCCGGCCTCCTTCGCGGAGCGCCCGACGCAACACAGACCAAATTCATCATCCAGAATCACGCGCGGCGCCGGATCGAGCATCGTCTTGGGTTCCTTCGCGCTGGCGGCATGGCGCGCAAAATATTCGCGGTACGCTTCCGCATAAGCCTCAACATTCCGGCCTAGCATCGGAAGGCGTTTTGTGCGCAGGATGTGATCGGGCGTGGCCGGTCCGCGTTGCGAGACATCGGCGGCCCTGGCAAAGGCCAGTGACCGTGGGTCCGAATTGGTCGACATCACTACCGCCCAACCCGCGGCCAGGGCGACGTCGCGCCTTAGCGCAGCGATCTCCAGCCGGACCGGCTTTTCGGAGGCGCGCGTCTCCGCGATCGTGAGGTCCCAGGCTTTGCGCTGCTTGAGATGCTTCTCGGCGCGGTCCACGAGCGCGATCATGCGGCCGTACGATTCCTCCGCCGTCGCACCGAACGAGAAGATGCCGTGATTCATCAAGACCATTCCGATGGTCGACGGTTTCGCCTCCATCTCGAATTTTCTCGCACAGGCTTTCGCCAGATCGAACCCCGGCATGACGTAGGGGACGATCACGACATCGTCGCCGTAGATTTCGCGGATGCGCGCTTCGCCACCGGCCGTATTGGTGATGGCCAGGAGTGCGTCCGCATGCGTGTGGTCGACAAATTTGTGCGGCAGCACCGCGTGCAGAATCGTTTCAACCGATGGAGCTGGCGCACCCGCGCGAGTCACCTGGGTGGCGAGCTCGTTCACCATCTGCGGATCCGACAACGCATCGACCTTCGCGAACTTCAGCAAATGCGCCATCCGAACCGGGGCGAATCCCTCCACCTGAATTGTCTCCAGGTCCCAGCCGCTGCCTTTGACGTAAAGGATCTCTTCTTCCTCGCCGACGAGATTGCGCTCCTTGACCTTGACCGAAGTATTGCCGCCGCCATGAAGCACAAGCGTGGCGTCCCGTCCCAACAGCCGGGAGGAATAAACTCGCTGCTCCAGGTCGGACTTGCATTTGTTCGCCTCGATGGGGTTCCAAAGATTCTTCATCGCGTCTGGGTGGATTGAACAGATGCCGGTTCAATTTCCAATCTAAAAAAAACGGCAGCGGGGGTGCCCGGGACCGTGGTGGAGGCTGAAGAACCCGGCAAGAACGGAAAAAACGAAAGAAAAAGAGTTGATGCTTTTGAGAGATTTTAGGTATGCGTGCGTCACATTCTTGCTCTTATAGACAACGACACCCACGAGCATTTGTTTTATCCGGAGCGGTTTGCCTGGCGCTCGGCTCGACCGTTTACGATGAATCGGAATACTATCGGACATATGACACTTTCCTTCGGGCCATTCAGGAATTACGTCGATACGCTATGAAGGTTCCCTTTCTCGATCTCAGGCCTGCGTATCGAGAATTGCAAGTCGACCTGGACGCGGCCTGGCGGCGCGTCATGGAGTCAGGGCAGTATATCCTGGGTGCCGAAGTTGAAGCTTTCGAGCGTGAGTTCGCGGCCTATTGTGGAGCGAAGCATGGCGTGGGCGTGGGAAACGGATTGGACGCACTCATCCTGATCTTGCGAGGTTATGAAATCGGCATTGAGAGCGAAGTCATTGTTCCGGCCAACACCTACATCGCCACCTGGTTGGCCGTCTCCTATGTCGGTGCTACACCCGTTCCGGTCGAGCCCGATCTCCAAACATATAATCTGGACCCCGGCCGGATCGAGGATGCCATCACGGCGCGAACCCGCGCGATTATCCCTGTCCATCTTTATGGTCAGCCCGCGGAGATGGAAGCGATCCGCGAAATTGCGCTTCGCCACGGGTTAAAGGTCATCGAAGACGCCGCGCAGGCGCACGGCGCAGCGTACGGGGGAAAGCGAGCGGGCAATCTCGGGGATGCCGCCGCCTTTAGCTTTTATCCGAGTAAGAATCTTGGTGCCTTTGGCGATGCGGGCGCGGTCGTAACGAACGATGACGGCCTCGCCGATCGAGTTCGCGTGCTGCGCAACTACGGCTCAAGAGCTAGGTACTACAATGAAGTTAAGGGAGTCAATTCAAGGCTTGATCCAATTCAGGCGAGCTTTCTTCGCGTGAAGCTCCAACACCTTGATGAATGGAACGCGCGCCGCAGGAACGTCGCGCAACAATATCTGGAAGCTCTGAACGGATGTCCCGATGTAATTTTACCGAGCGTGGCACGGGGCGCGGAACCGGCGTGGCATCTGTTTGTGTTACGACATTTTCGCCGCGACAAATTGCAGAAACATCTGAACGAGTCCGGGGTTGGAACGCTCGTCCATTATCCGGTTCCTCCGCACTTGTCCGGAGCTTACGCGGACGGTGGCTGGAAACGGGGTGATTTTCCGCTCACGGAAGAGCTGGCCGATACGGTGCTGAGCATCCCTATCGGTCCACATTTGCACAACGCCGGGATCGCGTCTGTCATACAAGCCCTTAAGGGATAGCAGCTGCAGATTGCTACCGCTTGGAGACACACACACTCTGCGAAAAGAGATCTCTTGAACGGGCCTAGGCTTCGACGCGTGGCCGCCAGCGTGGTGAATTCCCGTCTGAGCGACCGTGTAGCGAGCTTGGGGAGTGGCTGAGAAGAAACCAGGTCACGCCTGCTGGATGCGGATACTGATCCAGGGTGCGCCAGGTGAGGCCCACCGAAAGGAAGAGTTCCTGCAATGTCTCTTGCCGGTACGAGATACATTCGGGATAAGCCCATTCCCCTCCGCGATAGTCGGCCGGGCCGTCCGAATAAGTTCCGACCACGACGCCATCGGGAGCGGCCAGCACGGCTGAAAGACGACGGGCGCATCGCTCGACCCAGTCAAAGGGTGCATGAGTAACGACCGATTGGATTATAATGTAGTCAAACACTCGCCCAAAATGAGCAAAATCACACTCGGCATCAAAACAGAACTGTGGCTTCTTGATTTGTATGATGGTCTCGCCGAGTTCATAGCGAATTCCATCCTGAACGAGCCACTGCTCAGTCTCTACTCCCACATAACGATCGGGAAGCAGGTACGGCAGCAGGAGTCGCCCAAATCGAAGCGAGCCGCAGCCCACTTCCAAAACTTTGTGATGCTCGCGGAGCCCAAGATCGGTCAAAATTCTGAATTGCAGTGCAGCAAGTTCATCGTAGCGCTCGGGGACCCCGACATAGGCGCGGTAATGGCGCGCTCCAGCCGGCAGGCCGAGGCCGCGCAGTTGTTCTTCGCTGGCAAATCCGTCGTTCATTTCTAATCGCTTTTAGTCATGGCTGGTTAATGTGCTATTTTTTCAAGGGGAAGCGTGGTTCGCAGCTAGAATTCTATAGACTGGTGCGTATTCAAGGCAATCAAGCGGCCCGCTCGGTAAGGCGCGTATAAGGAGGAAACTCTAAATGCGACGGTGCTTTATTCATATCGGAACTCATAGGACTGGAACAACGTCGCTCCAGATAGCGTTGAGCGCTCATTCTCAGGCATTGCAAAATCGTCATTACTTATACCCCCTGAGCGGCAGGCCACCCAAAGCGCCTCACGGCCAACACAATCTCGCATGGGAAATATCGGGCGATTATCGGTTTCAAAATGGCAGCGGCGGCATCGAGGACCTGCTTAAGGAGATTGTTGGCACCACGCACAACGTCATCTTATCCAGCGAGGACTTTGGGTGCAGCATTCATCATTTCGAACACTTCACCAAATTCATCCGGCGTCTTCAATCGCATCAGTTCGAGGTCAAGCTGCTCGTGTATTTTCGAAATCAGATTGATTACGCGAGAAGTCTCTATTTCTCTTTGCTATATTTCGGTTTCGACAGGCCATTCGATGACTTTCTAGACGAAATCCTGGCTCGCGGTCAGTGTACGTGGCGTGATTGGATTTGTGCCTTTTGCTATCGAGACTTCTTGCAGAGTCTTGAAGCAATTGGGGGCGTCGATATTATTGTTCGCTCCTTTGAAAATGCGAAAAAACGCTCACTGATCGCAGATTGCCTATCAAATTTCGAGTTGGAGCCAGCCGATTTGGGAATTCGAGCAGACATTCACGCGAACGAGCAAATGGACCTCCATGATGCCGTCGGAAAATTCTGTCAACACCGTTTGGGCCGGCTCCTGACCGAGGACGAAAAACGGATCGCTGCTTCGCTGGCTTCGGCCCTAAGAGAGGCGAGGATCGATCTCTCGACCGGCTCTAGACTAAAGATCTCCCAAAGATTCAAGGATTCGAACGAATATCTCTTCGACAAATATCACATCGCCAGATTTGAGCGGATGCAGCTGGATCAGGCGGAGGTGGACGGCAGCCACGAACGGATTTGCATGGAGACAGTTTTCTCGTCCTCACTCCATCAATTCATCGAAAGCGCGGCGCAGGACCTGGCAACAAGCGGGTTAACTGATGGAGCGGACGCTTTATTGATGAAGGCAGGCTTATAACTACCGAATGCGGCGCACCCAGCTATACCAGGTGAGGGTGAGATGAGCTACGGGAAGGTTAGACCCTGAGCTTTCAGACGCGCCTCTACAATCTCCATGTCATTGGGGACGATATTGAGGGCGTCGTCGAGACGGTCTTCAATGTCCGAGAACGGCATGTCGATGAACCGTGCAACCGCCTCATCGTATCTGTCGGCCAGTACTCGCGATGCTGGATCAAGACCCGTCACAACCGTGAGTCCGCTCCATGGCGTAGCGATCGTGAAAATGTCGAGGTCCTGACGGTAGTGTTTGAGACAGAGCACAGCTTTCCAAACATCGCCCGTGTGAAATTGGGTGGTGGTGGTGCGGCTTTGCGTCGCCTCGTCCAGTGGAACCGTATCATGGAACAGGATTATTGATCGCGGACCACAATACCTTTCCAAGTGAATAAAGTCTCTGAGCGCCTGCTCGTAAAGATGCAAGCCATCAATGAAGCCGACCCCTAATGGGCGTCCACCTAGAAGGGCGTCAGGTCCCCGGCGAGCAAAGAACGCGTCGCTCGTCTCGGGAAAGATGTGTGTTTCCGCCTTCAACGGCTTAATCACGGTCGGGTTCGGATCAACACCGATTGCAATTGTCGGAGAGTGCACACACGCGAGCGATCCGCCATTCGCAACGCCGATTTCGATGACCGTTTCCGGCGACAGCAGC
>DASVJK010000019.1:0-8714 GCA_036385955.1 Chthoniobacterales bacterium
CCTGACCTTCCTGCTCATGCTCGTCGCCCATGCTGGTGGGGAAGGCGAGAATCGGCATGCCGTAATGCCCGTAAACGTTGACGCCCATGTCGCGGCTGAGACGGTGTGAATACCAACTGTGATGATCGCGGTGCATGGCTGGCGAGGATACGTGCTCGACGGTCGGGCTCAAGCGCGGTGTCATGAATGCGAAGAATTACCGTTCGGGCCTGCGAATCAAAAGTGCGCTCGACATCGAGAATCGAAATCGAACCGCAACTTGCTGAGGCGTTGTTGGGAATGGAGGTTCGCCACAGCGAATCCGTCCTTTGGCGGAGAGGTTACTGGCTGATCGCCAGGACATGGTTGCACGAGGCGAACTCCGAAAGTTTCGCAAGCAGCAAGGGACGCGACGTTCTCAAAGGGACCATTCGGAATGACAAAATGAGCGCGTTGGCGCTATACGTGACTCACGTATAGCAACCAGGGCAGAGCGTGTGAGTCTCACTAGCTTGCGAGTGGTTGGAGCGCAGGGGCTGCGGCTTAAACCGAGCAGACACTCTTGCTGCTGGGATCGTCATCACGTGGTTGAACGAGAAGAACTCCGAAAGTTTTCGCGAGCAAGGCGCGACGTTCTCAAGGAAGCATTCGGAATGACAAAATGAGCGCATTTGCCGCTATACGTGACTCACGTATAGCAACGATGCAGAGCTTAGGAATCTCAGTTGCTTGCCAGTAGTGGGTCCGCACGGGCCGCGCAAACTATCATCAAACCGAGCAAACGGGCTTGCTGCTATACGTGATTCACGTATAGCGACGAGGCAGAGCGTGGGAATCTCACTTGCTCGACAGTAGTGAGTCCGCAGGGGCGGCGCCTATCATCAAACCCAGCAAACGGGCTTGCTGCTATACGTGATTCACGTATAGCGACGAGGCAGAGCGTGGGAATCTCAGTTGCTTGACGGCAGTGAGTTCGCAGGGGGGCGCGCACTATCATCAAATCGCAGCAAACGGTCTTGCCGCTATACGTGACTCACGTATAGCGACGAGGCGGAGGGTGGGCATCTCACCTGCGACAGCAGTGGGATCGCAGGGGCTGCGCCTATCATCACCCCCCCAGCAAACGGGCTTGCTGCTATACGTCAGTCACGTATAGCCACGGGGCAGAGCGGGCTCTTGCCTGCGACAGCAGTGGGATCGCAGGGGCTGCGCCATCATCAGACCGAGCAAACGGTCTTGTTGCTATACGTGATTCACGTATAGCATTCTGCGAGATGAGTTTTGGCACACATCCTCGGCACATGCGGCGTCGGAAGTCAGCGGGCGAAGAGCTGTCGGCTCGGCTCCGAGCGTGGCGTGAGAAGAATGATTTTTCGCAAAGCGAGGCTGCGCTGCGCCTGCAGATTTCGAAGCGTACTCTGCAGGAGTGGGAACAAAACCGCGCTGAGCCACGCGGCCTCGCTTCGGCTGCGATTGAAAAGGCAATTCGCGGGTAAAACAGTCCTTTAGTCGCCGTCCGAATTGATGCTATACGTGAATCACGTATAGCAGTCTGCGCTCGCGTGAAGCCTGCGCGCAATTTTGCAAACGCACCGAATGGGCGACGTTGCTCGCCCGTGAGCGCCATCCTGATTACCGAGAAGCTCCTCCTCAATGCAGGGGGATGGCAAGCGATGAAGCCTGCGCGGGAGCTGCTCAAGAGCGGCCGCGTCTCCGAGGCTAAATACGAGCCGCCGTTGCTGAGTGGCTATGTGCGCGAAGGCGCGAAAAATTACCGCTCCGGTTTGCGAATCAAAAGCGCGCTCGACGTCGAGAATCTCTGCAGCTGTTGGGAGTCTCGCTCGGCGGGGAAAATCTGTGCGCACTCGGTCGCGGTGGGCCTGGGCTATCTGAATCCGCCGGCTGCCGTAGCGGCGGCACCAGTCGAGCCGGCGATTCCGGAAGCTCCGGCAGGTCCGCGGTTCGTCGCCATCGAGACCGCTGACGCAGCCCCGACGACACTGCACGTGATCCTGCCGCCCAACTTCACGGGCGCGTGGCAGAAAGGGCAGATCATGATCGTCGTCGAAGCCGAAGTTTCTCGGACCCGCACGCTCGTCTCCGCCCTCCCGAAGAACACCACATTTGCAGCCGCCGACGCCGATCTCGCGCTGATCGAAAGCTTGCGCGCGGTCCCGGCGATCTTCGAGAGCGGCATGGCGACCTTGTCACGCGACGGATTCCTGCGGCTGCTCCCCGCGTTGCAGAATCATCCACGCGTCACCTTCGGCAAAGCCACTCGGGCGACGATCTCCCCGGCCGCGCTGCGTCCCGAGCTTCTGGTCGAGTCGCGCCGCGACGGGGGAATCGCGGTGAGACCGAACCTTCCGCCGAGCGCCCTGCTTCTCTGGAACGCGACCGACGCGTGGCTGCTGCAGAACAACGGGTTCGTTCGCTGCGGGGAAGCGTTGCCGGCCGGCTCGACGCACCTGATCGAACGGCCTTTGCTGCTCGATGGCGACCGCGCGTTGCACTTCCTGGCGTTCGATCTGCCCCGGCTGCGCGATGCGTTCGACGTGCGCGCCGGCGAAGGCGTTCGCCTGCCGGAAATCGCAACTGCGCTGCCAGCCTTTGAGCTGCGGCTGGCCGGCACGCTCAACGGCATCACCGGTGAGCTGATGTGCACTTATGGCAATCGCGCGTCGATCAAAGCATTGGCGAACGCACAGGATCAATTCGTCTTCCGCGATCCACAAAATGCTGATCGAGTGCTGATGCGGAATCTCGACGCCGAGAACGCGGCGGTCGCGCGGCTCGAGCAGATTGGCTTCGCCCGAACAGACGCCGGCGGCTTCGTGCTGCACGGCCAGCCCAATGTTGTCCGCTTCTTCGCGACCGATTATCCGAGACTGCAGCGCGACTGGAAGGTTATCCTCACCGCGCAGGTCGAGAAGTGGACCGGCGAGATCGAGCGGGTCACGCCGAAGCTTGAGATTGTCGGCTCGGGTCAGGATTGGTTCGAGGTGCGTTACTCCCTCACCACGCCCGGCGGGGAGGTGTTTTCGAACGCCGACATCCAGCGGCTGCTTCGTTCCGGCCAGTCACAGACGCGATTAAAGAATGGCCACCTCGCTGTGATCGACACTGCGGGCCTGGAGGATTTCGAGCAGGTCATCCGCGACTGCGATCCGGCGCAAACCCAGCCCGGGCTTTACCGCATCAGCCGCGCCCACGCCGCGTATGTCGAAGAGACCGCGCGTGAGCTTGGCTCCGCCGTCGCCGATCGTCGCGAAGCGTTGAAGAAGTTCATCACCGGCCACGACGCCTCTCCGGATGCAAAGACGAAACTCGGCACGCTCGCGGAGATATTGCGCGAGTATCAACTCGCTGGGTTTGATTGGCTCACGCGCCTCGCGGCGAACAATCTCGGCGGCATCCTGGCCGACGAGATGGGTCTTGGTAAAACGGTGCAGACGCTCGCGTTTCTCCGCGCCCACCAGGGCGATGGCCCTGCCCTCGTCGTCTGCCCAACATCGCTGGTGACAAACTGGGAGAATGAAGCGCGGAAGTTTACTCCCGAACTCAAGACGCTCGTGCTCGAAGGTGCCAATCGCGCCGGCCGTTTCAATTCGATCGCCGGCGTCGACATGGTCGTCACGAGCTACGCCCTGCTGCGACGCGACATCGACACGCTGCGCGAAATCAACTTCTCAACCGCCGTGCTCGACGAAGCGCAGCACATCAAAAATCCGGAGACGCAAAACGCGCAGGCGGCCTACGCCCTCCGCGCGACCCATCGCTTCGTGCTGACCGGCACCCCGATGGAAAATTCGGTGCGCGATCTCTGGTCGATCATGAACTTCGCGCTGCCCGGTTATCTCGGGAATCGCAACGACTTCCGCGAGCGCTACGAACTACCGATCGCGCGCGGCTCCGCGCCCGATGTGCAACGCCGGCTCTCGCGCCGGCTCCAGCCGTTCCTGCTCCGCCGGCGGAAACGCGACGTCGCGAAAGATCTGCCCGAGAAAATCGAACAGGTCGTGCCCTGCAGCCTAACGAGCCATCAACGCGCCGCCTACGACGCGCTGCTGCGCGAGATCCAGCAAGGTCTCGGCGGCTCCGGCAAGAATGTGAACGCCGGGGCACAACGGATGAAGATGCTCACTGGTCTGCTCCGTTTGCGCCAGGTCTGCTGCGATCTGCGCCTCGTCGGCATCGATAAGGAAGAGACCTCCGCAAAGCTGGACCTCCTCGACGAGCTCCTCGAGGAAGCGATCGACGGCGAACACCGCGTCCTCGTCTTCAGCCAGTTCGTCTCGATGCTGCACCTCGTTCGCGAACGCCTGGAGAAGCTTGAGATTCCATTCTGCTATCTCGACGGCTCTACCAAAAAGCGTCAGGAAGTCGTGGATCGCTTCCAGAGCGATTCCGCGATTCCAGTCTTCCTGATCAGCCTGAAAGCCGGCGGCGTCGGCCTGAATCTCTCCGCCGCCGACACCGTCATTCATTTCGATCCGTGGTGGAATCCCGCGGTCGAGGCGCAAGCCACCGACCGCGCCCATCGCATCGGGCAAACCCGTGTCGTCACCGCCTACAAGCTGATCACCCGCGATACCGTCGAAGAAAAAATCCTGCGGCTGCAGGAGAAAAAACGCGCGGCGATCGACGCCGCCATCGACAGCGAGGAACCGCTCATGACCGGCCTCACCACCGAAGAACTCGAAGAGCTGCTCGCGTAGGCATTGCGCCCGAATCGAAGTCGGTCTACTCGCCGATAATTTTCACCAGGACGCGTTTGCGGCGTCGGCCATCGAATTCGCCGTAGAAGATTTGTTCCCACGGACCGAAGTCCAGTTTGCCTTTGGTGATCGCGACGACGACTTCGCGGCCCATGATCTGACGCTTGAGGTGGGCGTCAGCATTGTCTTCGCCAGTGCGATTATGGCGATAAGCGGTCGTCGGCTCGTGCGGCGCGAGTTTTTCCAGCCAGATCTCGTAATCGTGATGGAGTCCCGATTCATCGTCATTAATAAACACCGAGGCGGTGATGTGCATGGCGTTGACGAGACAAAGGCCTTCGGTCACGCCGCTCCGGTCAGCAAGTTGCTCGATCTTCGGCGTGATGTTGATGAACCCGCGCCGGTCCGGTACCTCGAACCAAAGATGTTCAGTGAGCGATTTCAATCGTCGTCTCCTAAAATGAAGTGTCTCGAATAGTCGCGGGCCGTACCTATTTCGCCGGCGAGATCAGATAGAGGATATGGACGCCCTGGCTGATCGTTATCGGCGCAAGCCGGTACTGCGTAGGATCCGGTTTTGCCAGCTCGCGTGCTGCGTAGCTCGAGACTGGCAAAGAGGAAGCGAAAAACTTCGACTGAATTTCAGGAAACGTTACGGGAGAGACTGCGAAGACAGAGTCGATTTTCATGCCGATCGCTTTCAACGTCTTCTCAGCTCGTTCCCGCCCATTTAGCAGAGCCTTGTCCCACACTTCATCCTGCATCTCCTTTTCTTTCGAGAGTCCAGCGTCGATTCCGGAGAACTCGGTGCCGCCGATCGCGAGCAGCTCGTCCACAAGCTTCGCGAAGGCTGTGACATCCCTGATCTTGACCGTGAAAGATCGAGTCACACCATAGCCGATGATTTTGCCGCGCTTGCGTCCGGATTCCTCCTCATTCTCGTACTGCGGTTCGGATCGAAGATCTGTTGCCACGACATCCGATTCCGCGATTTTGCGCGCATCCATCAGTGCGAACACCTTGGTCGCTTTCGCCTGCACCTCTTGATTGGCCTTAGCCTGATCAGGATTCCGCGCGACCAGGTCGAAACGCAGCGTCACCATATCGGCGGGTTTTTCGATTTCCGCTTTGCCTTCGACGTAGATGTAGGGCTTATCGGGTAACCCGCCCTCGGCAAGAAGCGACAACGGCAAACTCACGCACGCGAGAAGAACAAGTTTCTTCATGACGGAAGCGTGCCCGATTCGAATACGCGCGGCAAGGTCGGAAGCGGCGCGGAGGTCGAAGACGGGTCAGCGGAGGCCAGAAGAGAAGGGGCCGTAGCTCACTATCGACACTGCAAGGGTCGCGGAAGGGATCAGTTAATAGGATGCGCCGACGAATTGGAGGCGAACATCTCGGAGATGGGCACGCAGAGGACGGACGTCACTTTGCTTTCGGTGTATCGGGATGGGTGCCTTTGTATTCCTTGCACGCGGTGAGGCAGGCACGGCAAACGTAGATTTGCGCCGTTTTCTCGTCGCCGACAACGCATCCGCCGATCGCAAAGTCTCGATAGTGCGGGAAGTGGTCTTGGCAATACCTCTCTGCAGCTGGGAAGGCGAGCATGCCGTATGCGATTTCAACAGTTCGCAACTCCATTGCTACCTGGTGTACCGAGCAGAACGAGCGATCGTAAATGCGTTTTCCGTCGCTCTCGACGCTGATTAGCATCTGAAGTTGGTCGTGCGCGTCATCCGTCATGTCCTGGCCATCCAGATGCTCACGCTTGCCGACCCAGGCGGTCGGAGCCCAAAGATCATCGGGAAATCCGTTCAAGACAATGATTTTGCATTCAAGTCCCGATCGCAACCTGGCGGCATCGGCTTGCAAAGAGAGCAACGGGATTTCGAGAACGGCGATGTCGTCATGCACAACTGCGTAATCTTGGTTGTCCTTCTTTTTGATTTCGACACGTCCAGAGTAGCTTCGCGTTGCGCCGTCTCCACTAACGAACTTGAGTTCGCCCTCTGGTTCTCCGAGACCCACCTTCAGTTGTCCCTCGGTCGTAACGTCAGAATACGTGTCGCCGTTTTCCTCACGCAGCTGCGCGAACAGAGTTTCCCTGTCTGCGGCTTGGTCGGCTGCTGTGTATTTTTCGACCTGACTTTTGTCCGCTGCGAAGGTGACTCGAATCTCTTTGAATTCGGACGATCGGTAGATGCGCACCCCGTGGCCATCTTTGTCAAAGGATTCTGCTATTGGGTCGCCGTATCTCTTTCTTAATTGAGCCGACGTGTCGCCAATCCGCCCGAACGTCACGGGTGCGATGATCAGCAGCGCAAGAAGCGTGAGGGCGCCGTCCTTCATTGGGCAAACATTAACAGCTTCGCTGGTAATCGCTCAAGCTTTCTCAACGCTGACGCTCATCCGCAGCAACAGGGAGGCGGAAGGAGACCGTCTCTTCTTTTCTGATTTCGCGCTCGACTCAAGAATTGCGGAAACCGGAAAGCGGAATGGAGCGATTGGGATGAGCGACATAGAAGGTTAAGTGGCGAGGGCAGGGCGAGTGAGCGCGGGCAGCGAACGAGTTTCAAAGATTAGCGCAGACTGATGCGGACGGTTGCCGTTGAACCCGAAACAGCGAGCTTCGGAAGTGGAGATCAAACGAAGTGGCTCACAACCCTCTGGCAAAGGACCGGCCGAGTATTTCACCGGTTCAGTTCGCATTGACCCGCTGTTCGAGGCACCGGAACCGGCGCGTGTTCGTGGCGCGAGAGTCACGTTCGAGCCAGGCGCCCGCACCGCCTGGCATACGCATCCACTCGGTCAGACATTGATCGTCACGTCCGGCTGCGGTCTGGCTCAGCGCTGGGGCGGCCCGATCGAGGAAATCCGGCCAGGCGATGTGATCTGGTTTGCGCCCGGTGAGAAGCATTGGCACGGCGCCTCACCGACGACCGCGATGACTCATATCGCCATTCAAGAAGCGCTGAACGGCAAGCCGGTCGATTGGATGGAGCACGTTACTGATGAACAGTATCGGGGAGACTGACCCGCCTTGTTAAAACTACGGCGCGGCAGGCGAATGACGAGTGACCGCTGATAAGGGCGAGCGACCAGAAACGAGTCAGAGATCAGGTTCCGTTCGTGCCGCGTGCCAGAAGCGGAGAACTTCGACGAGCTTCCGTGATTCGTGCACTCGATAGAAAATTTTGAACGGCCGCAACGTCAGCTTGCGAATGCCGGCAAGCTTTTGATACGGGCTCCCTTTGTACGGCGTCTCTGACAGACTCAGCGCCGCATCGAGTAAATTATTGCCAAGAGCGGTGGCTGCGTCCGGATTGTCCCGGGCAATGTAAGAAACGATCTCAGCGAGATCCGCTATTGCCGGGTCTTTGATTTCGACTCGGAAATCCATTGGGGGATCAGCGCGCGAACCTCATCGATCGATTTGGCTTTGTCCGGATGAGCATCGGCGTAGGCAATCGCATCCTTCAGCGCGGCCAGCAATGCCGGGTCGTTGTCATCGTCAGAGAGGCGGGAATCGAGACCGAGCCTGACGATGCGCAATTCCTCGCGCGTCAGCTTGTCCATCGCAGTGAGGATCTCCTGCACCGTGCTCATGATCGAAAGATTACAAAACAAACGCGTGCGAAGCAAGATATCACCCTGACGTTTACTGCCGAATCCGATTACTAAGCGCGGAGCGAGATTCTGCCAGGTTAGCTTAGCAACTCGACCGGATCGCCTTTACGAATCATTCCTTCTGCGAGCACGGCGCCATAGACACCGGCCATGCCTTCGTGCGCTTGCGCGACGGCTTTCAATATGGCCGGCGTCTTTTCTGCAGTGTCGGGATCGAGCGTGATCATCATGCAGCGCCCATCGCGTTGAAGAACGGCGACGGTTACTTTTGAGCCGATGCGCAACGAGCGACCCACGAATTCATCTTCGGCGAAGCCTTCGGATGATATTAGATCGACATAAACATTTGCGCGGAAGCGACGCTTATCGACGGCGACGCCGGTTTCCTCG
>DASVJK010000020.1:0-33094 GCA_036385955.1 Chthoniobacterales bacterium
TCATTCTGTCTGATCGGATTTACGATCGGTTCGTGCCGGAGTTTGTGGAGCGCATGCGGTCGCTCAAGATTGGAGATCCGCTCGATGCGGCGACCGAAATCGGGCCGCTAGCCACGGAAGCGATTTTGCGCGGCGTGGATCAGCAAGTGCAGGGTTCCATCGCCGCAGGCGCAAAATTGCTCACCGGTGGGAAACGAGTCGGACGCGCGGGATTTTTCTATGAGCCCACCGTTCTCGCGGACATTCCGCGCGATTCGCCCGCCTACCGCGAAGAGATCTTCGGTCCGGTAGCGTCCTTCTTTCGTGCGTCTGACGCGGCGGAAGCGATCAAGATTGCGAACGATAGTTCATTCGGCCTGGGCGCGAGCGCCTGGACGAACGATCCGGCTGAGCAGCAGCTTTTCACCTCCGAGTTGGAGACCGGAATGGTCTTCATTAACAGCATGGTGGCATCCGATCCACGGTTGCCGTTTGGCGGAGCGAAGCGTTCCGGTTTTGGCCGCGAGCTCGGCACGGAAGGGATCCGCGAGTTTGTAAACATCAAGGCGGTCTCTATAGCATAACCAGCTCGCGCAGCTGTCATCCTGAGCCGCGCAGACGGCGAAGGACCTCACACACGCAGTCTACTTTATCAAGAGGCAAGCCCGCCTTATCCGAAGGTCACGCCGATGTAACGCGGAAGCGATCGACCCATTGGGAGGTCCCTCGCCGCCTGTGCGGCCCGGGGTGACAAGCAAAAACACCGAGTGAATCAATACCCCGCCGCCTGCCCGTCTTTCCGGCTCTCACTTGCGCCGACATAGACGCGTTGCCCATCGTGCATCTCGACTTTGATCGCTTGATAACCGCCGTAGCCACCGACGTCGAAACGAACGTCGTGACCTTTCTTCTTTAGTTCGCGCACGGTTTCGTACGGCACACCGCTCTCGACCTGGACGTAGCCGCCAGTCTCCGTCAGTTTTTCACCGGTCGGTTCGCTGTCGCCTTCGTGTTGCCAGCGCGATGCGTCACCGGCTTCCTGCACGCCCATGCCGAAGTCGATCAAGTTCGTCAGAACCTGAACGTGGCCCTGCGGTTGCATTCCCCCACCCATGACTCCGAACGCGAGCCACGGCTTCTGGTCCTTCATGACGAAGCCAGGAATGATGGTGTGAAACGGACGCTTCCCGGGTGCGTACACATTCGCGTGACCGGGCTCCATGGAAAATAATTCGCCGCGATCCTGGAACATGAAACCAAGTCCGGGAACGACAATGCCGCTGCCCATCCCGCGGTAATTGCTTTGGATGAGGCTGACCATGTTGCCTTCGTCATCCGCGGTGCACATGTAGATCGTGTCGCCGTTTTTCAACGCCGGATTGCCCGGCGCGACCTTGCGCGCGGCGTGTTCCGGATCTATCAACTTTCGGCGCTCGGCTGCGTATGTTTTCGAAAGCAGACCTGCGAGCGGAATTTTCGAGAAGACGGGATCGGCATAGAACTTCGCGCGATCAGCCCACGCAAGTTTCTTCGCTTCGACCATGGCGTGCAATGTCGCCGCCGAATTGAAACCCATCGCGCGCAGATCGAAGCCTTCGAGAACATTGAGCATCTGGAGCGTGGCAATGCCCTGGCCGTTTGGCGGCAATTCGAAAACGTCGTAGCCGCGATAATTCACCGAGACGGGATCAACCCAGGTGGAAGTATGCTTCTCGAAATCGGCTCTCCGCAGGTAACCGCCGTTCGCTTGCATGAACGCGTCGATCTTGTCCGCGATCTCGCCCTTGTAATAAGCGTCACGTCCTTTTTCCCCGATCATACGCAGGCTCTGCGCGAGCGCGGGATTCTTGAAAATGTCACCTTTCGCCGGCGCGCGACCCTTGCCGTCAAGCGTATAGGTTTGCAAAAATCCGCCGGGCAATTTGGTGTAGAGTGGCACGCTGCGGCCCCAATACCACGCGATCAGCTCGGTGACGGGAAAGCCTTCTTCCGCGTAACGAATCGCGCCCGAGAGATCGTCGCCTAACGAGAGCTTCCCGAATTTCTTGTGCAGCTCTGCCCAGGCGTCGACGGTGCCCGGGACGCTAATCGGCAGCATCCCCAGCGGCGGAATTGTTTCGCGATGTAGCTTCGCCAACTCCGCTTTCATTTGCTCGTAGCTCAGTCCGAGCGGTGAGCGTCCGCTGCCGTTCAAGCCGTAGAGCTTGTTCTCCTTCGCGCTGTAGACAATCGCGAAGAGATCGCCGCCGATGCCGTTCGAAACCGGCTCCATCAATCCGAGCGTGGCGTTGGCCGCAATCGCGGCGTCGACGGCGCTGCCGCCGCGTTTCAGAACGTCTAGTCCAACCTGGGTGGCGAGGGGCACGCTGGTGCAAACCACTCCGTGACGGGCGACGACTTCGGAGCGCGTGGCAAAGGGCTTGCCGGTGATCCGATCGATTTGAGCCGGCAGGGATTGGATCAGGAGAAAGAAAGAAAAGGCACAAGAGAGCGCGGCATGAAAGGGTGAACGCATGATGACAAGCGTAAGGCGGTGTGATGGAGATTGAAAGACGTGAGCTCTCTCCTGTAGCGGCGGTCTATGACCGCCGAGGCGTTTCCCTCACATCGATCGGCGGTCACAGAACCGCTACAGGGATCACTCGTAGCGCAACGCTTTCACCGGATCGAGCCGCGCGGCGCGATACGCGGGGATGAGCGCGAAGATCCAGCAAATCACAAAGGCGCTGATGCAAATAATCGCGACATCCCGCGGCACCACTTCCGCAGGAATCTCCGAAAATTGGTAAACTTGCTTCGGAAAGATTTCGATGTGGAGCGTGCTGGCCAGCCATCGGCTGAATTCGTTTCGGTAGCGGATCAGCGTCATGCCCAACCCAAGTCCGCTCAGCGTTCCAAAAACGCCCACGACCACGCCCTGACCGAGAAAGACCCAAACGATCTGCCAAATATTGGCGCCGATCGCTTTCATGATTCCGATGTCCCGCGTCTTTTGCACGGTGACGGTAATGAGCGTGTTCATGATGCCGAAGGCGGCAACGATCACGATAAAGAAGAGGAGGAAAAACATCACGGTGCGTTCCAGGCGCACGGCCTCGAAAAACTGGCTGTTCATGTCGATCCACGTTTGCGCGAATTGCGGTGGCTGAAGAAACTGCTCGATCTCGCGCTTCACCCGGTCAGCCCCATACGGGTCCACGGTCTTGACCGTGATGCCGTGAAGGGCGTCTCCAAGCCCGTAGAGTTCCTGCCCCACGTAGATCGGTACGAGGAGGAACTCCGAGTCGTGCAGGTAATGGCCGGTCTCGAAAATACCAGTGACGGTCAATTCCTTCGGCAAAACGACTTCACGCAACTTATCGATCGCCTTGCGTTCGTCCTGGCCCTTGGTCTTCTCCAACTCCTTTATGCCGTCGAGGATGTCCCCGAGGTTGCCGGGCGAATAAATCGTGAGCTTGTCGCCAACGTCGATATGGAGCTTGCGTGCCAACTCCACGCCGAGCACGGCTGACTCTCCCTCGAGATCGAGCGCGCCTTTTTTGATGAACTTTTTCAGCGGCACGACCTTCTCTTCCTCGGCCGGATCGATACCGCGAATCATGGGTGCGAGTCGCTGATTTTGGAACTCGACGATCACGGGCCCCTGCACGTAGGGCGCCGTCCCGACTACGCCCGGCGTGTTCCGGATTTTCACCGTGAGATCGCGCCAATCGCGCAAAACGTCTTCGGTGCTGACGAGAATGTGCGCGTCCCAATCCACCACCTTCTGCCGCAGCTCGCGGTCGAATCCCGTCATGACCGAAATGACGAGGATCAGAACGGTGACACCGAGCATGACTCCCGCCATGGAAATGAGCGTGATGATCGAGACGAAAGTGCGCTTCGGTTTGAGATAACGAAGCGCGAGGAAAAAGCTGAACGGCAATTTCAAATCGACGATACGGTGGTGGGGAACGCGTAGTTTTTCCAGAAAGGAAATTGTGGCGGCGGTCATAGACCGTCGCTACAGATCAGTTCTCCAATGCGTGCGCCTTCAGCTCCTCGATCGTGACGAACTCGATCGCGGACGAGTGCGTCGCCTCGAGATCCACGGGCGGGGCGACTCCGCGTCGCAACGCTTCCTGATAACGCGACGCGCAAAGGCACCATTTGTCGCCCGGCTCGAGACCGGGAAAACCCCACTCGGGACGCGGCGTCACCAGGTCGTTTCCTTGAAAGACAGAGTCGTCGAGAAACTCGCGCGTTACCTTCACGCAGACCGTGTGCAGACCCGTGTCCTCGGGTCCGGTGCGGCAATATCCGTCCCGAAAAAAGCCGGTCATCGGATCGCGACAACAGCAGCGGAGTTCGGTCCCAAGAACGTTCGTCAACATGAAGAGACAATAGCACATCGTATTTCTTGGTCCCGATCGGGAGAGCGAGCTGTTGGTATGCTTGCCAGACAGTGGAGGCTTGGCGCGTCGCGGCCATTCAAAGATTGACCGAATGAAAACGAAAATTTTCGGCGAACACGACGAAGCAACAATCGCGCAAATCGATCGGGGCATGGCGGCCGGCGGCGAGCGCGCGGTCTTGTGCGTTGATGGCCATAAAGGTTACGCGCAACCGATCGGAGGTGTCGTTGCTTACGAAGAGAAGATCTCGCTCTCCGGCGCGTCGGGTTCGACATTGCGTGCGGAAACCTCGCCATCCGCACGGACGCGACCCGTCCGCAAATTGAATCGGCGATGGAAGAGATCATGAACGATGTCGTGCGTGATATTTTATTTGGCATCGGCCGGACGAGCAAGACCCGGATCGATCACGACTTCGCGCGAAGCACTTTTTTCCACAGTGCACGGAGCGGGGCGGATCATGTCGCGGACGGCCGCGAAGGGCCGGTTTGTAAAGGTGGGAGGCAAACGGTTTTGCATGAAAGGACTCGTTAGGCACGACAACATGATGAACTGGATCGCTGAGAAAGGCGTTGTATTACGCGGCAGCGATCTCGACGAAGCGCCGCAAGCGTATCGCCGATTGCCCGACGTCCTCGCCGCGCATGCGGGCACGATTCGGATCTTGCAGACGTTGACGCCGCTGGGTGTAGCCATGGCCGGGCGGGATGTTGTCGATCCGTACAAGGACTGAGTGCATTGAGTGATTGAGCGATTTGCGGCCGAGGGTAGTTTCCAATCTCTCACTCATTCAATCACCCGCTCGTTCCATGGACTCAATCGTCGGCATCGATCTCGGCACAACAAACTCGCTCATCGGCGTGATGGACTCGGGTTTTCCGATCCTCATCGCGGATGCGAACGGCGCGCGGTTGACTCCTTCTGTCGTTCATTTTCCGATCGATGATGCGCCGCTCGCGGGACAGGCCGCGGTGCGCATGCGCGCGCTCAAACCCGCACAGACAATCTATTCCATCAAGCGCTTCATTGGTCTGCGCGGAGATGAACTGCGCGAGGATGACGCCGATGTTTCCTACGCGATCGAGCGCCGGAGCGGGAAACCGGTTCGCGTTGTCGCAAACGGCCGCCGCTATTCTCCGGAAGAAGTTTCCGCGCGGATTTTGCAGAAGCTGAAAACCGATGCGGAACTGGCGCTAGGTCGGTCCGTCTCGCGAGCAGTCATCACCGTGCCGGCGTACTTCAATGACGCGCAGCGGAGCGCGACGAAACGCGCCGGCGAGCTCGCGGGTTTTACCGTCGAGCGTATCGTGAATGAACCGACGGCTGCCGCTCTGGCTTACGGCCTCGACAAGTTACACAGCCGATCGAAGGTCGCCGTTTACGATCTGGGCGGAGGCACGTTCGACATCTCGATTCTGGAGTTGAACAATGGCGTTTTCGAAGTGCTGGCGACGAACGGAAACACGCGGCTCGGCGGAGACGACATCGACAGCGCGATCGTCGCTCATCTAGGAGCGAAGGGTTTTCCCACCGAAAAGCCGGAAGCGGCGGCGCGCCTGCGCGAGGCGGTGATTGAGGCGAAGCATCGTCTTTCCAGCGTGGACAGCACGGCCATTGAGATTCCTTTTCTCGATGGCGAGACCAACTTTTCCTGTGTTCTCTCTCGGGACGAACTCGAACGGCTGAGCCGTCCGATCGTCGACAAGACACGCGCTCACTGCCTCCGTTCTCTCGCGGATGCCAGGCTCGCGCCCGCTGATCTCGACGAAGTCATCCTTGTCGGCGGAGTCACCCGGATGCCGCTTGTGAGGAAAATCGTCGGTGAGATTTTCGGGCGTGAGCCAAATACATCGCAAAATCCGGATGAGGCGGTGGCGATCGGCGCGACGATTCAGGCCGGCATCCTGTCGGGAGCGGTGCGTGATGTCGTGCTTCTGGATGTTACCCCGCTGTCGTTAGGCATCGAGACGTTCGGTGGATTGATGAATGTGATCATTCCGCGTAATTCGACAATTCCAATCAAAGCCGGCGAGATGTTTACGACGGCGGTAAATAATCAGAGGTCGATGTCGATCAACGTGCTTCAGGGGGAACGGGAAATGGCGCGGGACAATTGGTCGCTCGGACAATTCGAGATTGAATTTGAGCCTGCTCCGAAAGGTGTCGCTCGCGTGGGCGTGCAGTTCGAGATCGACGCGGACGGCATTCTTCATGTGCTCGCGCGCGACACAAAAACCGGCGAGGAAAAAACGGTGGAGATCAACAGCGCGGTCGATGTCTCGGACGAAGCGGTGGAGGCGATGATTTCCGAATCGCTCGACCACGCCTTCGACGACATGAGCGAGCGGGTCTGGACCGAAGCGAAATTGAAGGCAGAGGAGATGCTCGGCGCGGTGGAGGCGGCGTTTGAGCGGGTGGGCGATTCCATTGACCCGGTCGAAAAAGAAATAATTCTCCGTGCCGCCGTAAAACTGCGAGAAACTTTGGGGACAAACGACACCAAACGACTGCAAGCCGCCAACGCTACACTTGATGATGCGACTCAAGGGCTCGCCGCTACGGTCGTGGAAAAAGCGATGCAGACTGCAACAATTACGGGGTTGGCGTAGGCGACGGAGCAGACGCCGGGCTCGGCGCGGCTAGGCTGGCTTTCACGATCGCCTCGTCGAGCAGTTTTTTTTCCTCAGGGAAAATTGGTCCGGCTTGCGCGGCAGCGAGATATTCCTGGGCGGCCGCAATCTGGTTTTCATCGAGGAGTAAAACGGCCGCGTAAACGGCGGCGTGTGGATCGTGCAGCTCCTCGGCAGGCAATTTTTTCATGATCTCGATTCCCTCCGCCGAGCGGCCAAGACCGTAGAGCGAGAAGGCGTAGGTCATCGCGGCGTTCACTTCAGTCGGCGCTCGCTCGTAGGCTTCTTTCGCGACGCGGTGACCTTCGGCCGTATTCTGGTCAACCAGGAGAGCTAGACGGGCGTAGTCCGCGGCCACGCTGGGTTCGTTAGGCGAACTTTCATGCAAACGCTGGGCAGTGCGATAGAGATTCAACAGATCATTGTTCGCGCGGTAAATCCGGAAGAGCGCGTCGAGCGCTTCGCGACGCGAAGGGGCGTTCTTCGAGACCCGCAGCCAAAGTTGCTCCGCCTCGGCGGGGAAGTTCCATTTCGCCGCGAGCCGGGCCAGGTGAATTTCGCGATCGGGTCGATCAGCCGCGGCCCGCTCCGCGGAATGCCAGAGCGATGAAAACTCGGCGTCGGCCGCGGATTGGCGCGACTGCTTCGAGCCGTAGGCCTGATAAGCGAGTCGAAGATGTTCCGATTCCCCCCAGGAGCCGCTGCGTGTCCAGCGTTTCAAGCGCGACCAGTTTTTTCCTTCCACGAATGCATCCGCGATCGCGATGGAGGGTGGAGGATTCGTAGTGAGCTCCGCGGGGAGCTTTTCCATCCATTTGAGGACATCCGCGGCGAGGCCATTTTCATTCAGCCATTCCATTAAAAGCGCGAGGTCTGAAGGATTGCGAGCCGCGACTGGCTTCACTTTTTCGAGGAGCGCTGAAAATTTGGATTGATCCAACTTCCGATAAAATTCAAGGCAAAGAAGATAATCGGTGAAGGTGACTTGCTGACTCATTTGCAAGTCTTGGGCAAGAGTGTCCGCCCGCTCGAGCTCGTTTCGTTGCACAGCGTCGCCGAGCAAGGCCCGGAGCGAACCGGCGCGAAAACCTGGCACTTTGCTCAACCGTTCCAAGACTTTGCGCGACTCATCGCTTTTTTCCGGCACCTCCGAGCGAACCCGAAGCACAGCGAGATTGAATCGGTAGAGATCGTTGCCGGGCTCCTGGCTCACCGCCGCGGCAAAATGCTGCTCGACCTCGGCGTCGCTGCCTTGGGCGCGGGCGAGCCAGCCGGCGACGACATGATACGCGGCGCGATCGCGGTCCGCCGGCGCGACATTCTCGAGCGCTCTCCGTGCGGTATCGAGCTGGCCAAAACGAAGCGCGGCTGAAGCGAGGTTTAGCTGGCTGTCGAGATCTTGCGGCTGGAGGCGGGCGATCTGCGCGCGCCACGCTACGGTTTCGGGCCGGTTTTGTTTCTCGCTCGCCTCAGCCAGGATGTAGAATGCGGAGAGAGAATCCGGGCGTCTCTGCACGATCTCGCGCGCGGCTTGCGTAGCCCCGTCGAAGTCCTGCTGCGCGAGCATCGCCGAGGCGCGCTTCAACAGGCGCGTTTCACGCCAGCTGCTGTAGGCCTCCGGCCCGTAGGTGAGGAGGAAAAGGCCAACGGCGAATCCGAGCACGAGGGCGCCTCCGCAGATCGCGGCTCTAGCCGGGGTAAAAACTGCGGATCCCGGGGGTTTCACCCGCCGTTTGCGTCGAATCCGTCGAACGTGTTTTGCCATCGCCGGATTTTCTATCCCTGCAGGAGACGCGAAATGCAACTGCAGCGCAGGATCAGCTTTCGAGGACGCGCCCAGCTAGGCGTGCGCCGCGCTTTCCGATTCTTTCACGACCGGGACTTCCTCGGCACCGTCAGCCACTTTTTCGCGCAGACGGCGGCCCCAAACGTAGCGGGCCAGAAGGACCTTCGCCGTCGCCGTGAGAGGCACGGCGAGAATTGGCCCGAGCAGTCCTCCGATAAGCAAGCCCCAAATGAAAATGGAAACGATCACGGTCATCGGATGCAAGCCCACGGAGTTGCCGACAATGCGCGGAGCAATGAAGATCGCTTCGAGATTTTGCACGATCAGGAAAACGCCCGTGACGATAAGCGGATGCGTCCAATCCCCCCATTGTGCCGCGGCGATGAGGACAGCCGGAACCCAGCATAAAATGATTCCGATGTAAGGGATCATCGTCAGGACGACAACAAGCAGCCCGATGAGCGGGGCAAAATTCAAGCCGAAACAGAAAAGGGCGGTGCCGATAAGCATGCCGTCAATGAGACAAACGAGAAGTTGACCGCGGAAGTAAGCGATGACGTAGTTGTTAATCTGCGAGAGGACCGCGGCCACTTCATCCTTCAAGGGCGAATTCCGGAGCGGAAGATATTCCCGCCAGCGCCGCTCGATCGCCGGACTTTCCTTCAAAAGGAAAAATAAGTAGATCGGCACCATGACGAGGCTCAGCAAAAAACCGGTCACACCGAGAAACCCGCCGATGCTTTGCTTGAGCAGCGTCCAGATTTTCTCGCTGAGATAAGGCAATTGCCGCTCCAGGTTTGGCATTTGCTTTTGGACCCATTCCTGGATGCGCTGGCGATCTGCCGAAGTGAACGTCGTGGAAGCGGGCGAGATCGTTTCTCTGGCTGCTGGAGAAATGGAAGGATTGGCCGCCACCACAGCGGCCGCAGCCGCGGACGCTGGCGAAATCGTCGGAGAAGCTTTCGGCGACCCGGCGGGCGTCGGGGATGCGAGCAGCCAGTTTACAAAACCCGAAGTAGGTGAGGAGGTTTTTTCCCGTTTCGCACTCGGATTTCCAAAGGTGTGGTCATAACGAAAGATGAGATCTACCAGATGATCGCGGGCTTTCAGCGTGTATTGCGGCAGCTCGCGCCCAACGCTGGCCGCCTGCATGGAAACGATGGGGGCGAGCCATGTAATCAAAACGCCAATGGAGAGAACGGTGATCGTGAAAAGCGCCAGAACTGCCTTCGTCCGCCCCAGTCCATGGGCGGTCATTTTTGTGACCAGCGGATCGAGGAGATAGGCGAGGATGACAGCGATCGCTACTGGGATCAGGATCGGTTGAATGAATCCGATCACGTTGGCCGCGATCCAGACGAGCGAGCAAGCTATCGTAATGAGCATCACGACGAAGAGCGCAGTGAGCGCAGCCCACATCGTCTTGCGCTGCCAGGGTGTGGGATATTTTGTCATTCGATGAGGCGCAACACCATTCACGGGCCGGCCAGCGTTCCAAGTTAGTCGATCCGATTAATTTTCGCCGGTGGACCCTTACTAATTGTTGTCTTGGTCTTCTCGATCTTGTCTGTGAGTAATTTATTTCCGGGATCCAGAGCGATCGCTTTCTGCCAGAATTCGAGCGCCTGAGGAACGCGGTTCAACTTGGAATAGGTATCGCCGATGTGCTCGAAGACAATCGGATCATCACGCGTGAGATTTTGCGCGGCGCGCAGCAATTCATTCAGTGCCTCATCGTACTTGCCCTTGCGGTAATACAGCCAGCCAAAGCTGTCGAGATACGCGCCGTTATTCGGATCCAGCTGGAGTGCGCGGCCGATCATCTCTCCCGCTTCATCGAGGTGAAGATTGTGCTCCGCCCACATGAACCCAATGTAGTTATAGGCTTCGGCGGCGGTGGCAGGATCGAGCGCGATTGATTTCCGGAAAAGGTCGGCCGCCTTATCGTAAAGGCCCGCCTGGTCCGCTGCCGCGCCGTAATCGAAGTAGAATCGCGCATTCAGCATCCCCTCGTTTTCGCCCTGGGCTTCATTGAGCGCTTCTTCGAAAGTGGTGACGGCTTGTTGCGGATGTCTTGCCTCCCGGAGCGCAAGGGCCAGGTAGTAGGTAAACGCCGGGGCATTGGAAAAACGCTCTCGCGCTTCCGTGAGAACCTTGACGGCGCGTTCGCTTTCCTTGAGTGGTCCGATGAGCAATTCCGCCAGGCGCAAACAGGTGTTCGCGCGGCCCGGATTGATCAACAGACTCTGCTCATAATTCGCGGCGGATTTCGCGAATTCTGCTTTGGCTGGTTCGGGTTGGTTTGCGCGATCGAGGGCCCGGGCACCTTCATCCAGGAGCTGCGCGAGCAAATCGTAAGGTTGGTACTTTTCCGGATGCTGCTTGATGATTTCCTGCAACATCTCGATCGCCTTCGCGCGCTGATTTGTCAGAACGAATCCCGAGGCGAGCTTTTCGCGCGCATTCGAATCGTCCGGCTGTAACTCCAGAACTTTGAGGTAGAGCGGAATCGCTTCCTGGATTTGCTGGGAGGCCGCGAAATAATCCGCTACATCCTTCAGCATGGCAGAATCACCTCCGGCATTCTCGACGGCTTTTCTGAAAAAATCGTTGACGCGTTTGATGTCTTCCGGCTTCGGTTCGACCTCCGCCTTGAAAACCACCGAGGCGTAGAGCTTGCCCAGCCTTATCCAGAACGCGGGATCGTCGCTCTTGACGCCAGCCGCGCGTTCCAGCGCCTGAACCGCTTTTTTGGGGTCACCCCCTGTCATTTCAGTTTCATACAGGCGTTGATAGGCGTCGAAATTTTTTGGGTCGAGCGCAACGGCCTGATTCGCGTATTTCAAGGCCTGTTCTGTCTTCTTGAGATACTTCGCGTAAATGAAGGAAAGCTGCAGGTAAGGCGCGGGTTCTTTGGGCTTCGCCTTGATGGCGTCCTTCAAGACATCGATCGCGCGCGGAAAATCTTCCTGTCGGCTCAGTAACGCGGCCACGCGCAACGCTAGCTCCGCCTGGCCGGGGTCGACGTTGAGCACCTTTTGATAGGCCGCGAGCGCGTTGTCCATCTCGGCGTTTTCTTCCAGGCGGGAGCCCTCCACAAAATCGACCAAGGCATCGGCTTTGCGCGCGTTCTCTGGTTGAAGAGCGAGATCTTTCGCGGGCACGAGCGTGAACGAATCATCCTGCAACGAAGCTTTTTTTGCCGGCGATGGTTTGGCCGTCAGCTCGCTCGGGGCTGGCGATCGGAGGGCAGAGCGCGCCGCAACCGGGGGAAGTAAAGAGAAAAACAACCCGCAGAGAAGAACATGCCGGACAGATGCGCTGCACCAGTTCTTCCCGAAAATCATTTCGAGGACTGTAACGGCGACGGAGGCGACGTGCAAACCAGCCTTCGCTTGGAGCGCAGCGGAAAAAGCGACGGCTGCCACGCCGGAGTCAAACATAGGCGGGCCTCTTCTTGCACCTACGCCTTGGCAGGCCGAGGCGGTGAGCGCCTAACGACTCAGCGAAAACATGGGCGGCGCGATTACGATTTGTAACGCAAACGCTTCTTGTGGCGATTCTCCTTCATGCGCTTGCGGCGCTTGTGCTTGGAGATCTTCGCTTTTCGTCGTTTCTTCAGGGAGCCCATAGAGGTTTGATCAGGATGCCGGTTTCCCGGAGCGCAACGCAAGCATCGGATGCAGGCGTCTGCAACAGACTTCTTTCGTCAACGCGCCGCTTTGCGCAGGGCTTCTCGCAAGATCGTGACATGGTCCTCCGGCTTGACCTTCCGGAAAACCGCGGAAATCCGCCCAGCGCCATCGATGACGAACGTGCTCCGCTCAGCGCCCATATATTTCTTTCCGTACATGCTTTTTTCCACCCAGACGCCGTAGGAATCGACAATCTTCTTGTCGGCATCGGACAGTAACGGAAACGGAAGCTGATACTTCTTGATGAACTTTTCGTGGCTTGCCGCCGAATCCACACTGACGCCGAAGATGTTCGCGTGAGCGCCGAGTTCGCCCCAGGCATCGCGCAAGCCACAGGCCTGAACTGTGCATCCCGGCGTATCATCTTTCGGGTAGAAATAGAGAACAACTGCCGCACCGCGGAAATCCGCGAGCGAGACTGCCTCCCCATCTCCATACTTTCCGCCGATCGCCTGACAGCGGAATTCCGGCGCGAGATCGCCCACTTTTAGCTCAACAGGCATGGCCGAAACTTGCCGCAGCGACGGAAGATGGTCGAGGTCTAATTGATGCAGTGGGGAAGGCCATTCTTGCCAAAACAGAAACGAATTCTCGCGTGCAGCGCCGCGAGAGCTATCGGGCTGGCGGGATTCGAACCCGCGGCCTCCTGCACCCGAGGCAGGCGCTCTACCAAGCTGAGCCACAGCCCGAACTAATCGCCGTGTCGAAGATCAAACGCAGGGCGCGCATCTATTTCGCGTATTCCGGTCGCAGTGGCAAGGTCGAATAAGTGACCAACTCAAAAGCAGCAACGAGGACGAAGATTCAGTTTCGCCCAACCGATTCGACCGGTGCAATTAGCGGCTGTTCCGCTTCAGCCCGGCTTAAATTCTGCTACACGCGTGTTCAATGGCGTGGAACGAGCGCGCCCTATTGGGGCCAAATGGGGCCAAATTGACTTGAAGAACGCCACACTTAAGCTCAGCCAATTGGAAGTCCAATCCGAAAAAAACGAACGGCGGTTCATCAAGCTCATCGTCGGCGGGCTTGTCGGTTTAATTCTCGTTATCGTGCTCGTTTACGCGAGTATCCATTTTTTCAATCGCTGGCAGGAACACCACTTGATCAGGCGGGCGGCCGCTTACTTAAGCGGTGGCGATGTGAAAGCGGCGGCTCTGAGCGCACGTCGCGCCTTTCAAATGAATCCAGCCAACGCGGACGCCGCCCGCGCCATGGCCCAGATCGCGGACCGCGCCGGCGATCGCGCGGCTCCGGAATGGTGGCGCAAAGTGCTCGACCTTCAGCCACATAACACAGAGGACGCTCTGGCCCTCGTCCGCTCCGCCTTGCGCGTGAATGATCTGGCGACCGCGGAAAAGACGCTGGATGGGCTCGATGAAGCTGCGAAGCGGACTGCTGGGTATCACGCGGCTTCCGGCCGGCTGGCCGAGATGAAGAAAAATCCAGTCGAGGCTGAGCGCCATTGGGCCAACGCCAGCGAGATCGCGCCGGACAACACGTCATACCAATTCCAACTCGCCTTGATTCGTTTGGGAACAAACGATCAATCAAAGCGAGAATCAGCCCGTGAAGTGCTCGAGCGCCTGCGCGCGGATCCAAAGCAACGCGCCGCGGCCACGCGGGCTCTGATT
This sequence comes from Chthoniobacterales bacterium, assembly GCA_036385955.1. Lineage (GTDB taxonomy): Bacteria > Verrucomicrobiota > Verrucomicrobiia > Chthoniobacterales > UBA10450 > AV80. Next base: position 14,116 of record DASVJK010000020.1, read on the forward strand.
CTCGATGGAGTGGCTCACCATGAAGAAGCTCATCGCATGCAACTGCTCGCGAGTGAGCTTCAAAGTTATCCGGAAGCCGTGTTCAGCGATCGCCTGCTCTATCTCGAAATTCTGCGACAGCTGCATGACCCGGGGTTCGCCGAGTATCTAAAAAAACTGGAGCAAGATGCAGCGTCCAATCCTGCGGATCTGGCGAGCTTGCTCTCGTGGATGAGCAGCAACGAAACAGCCGCCGCGGCGGTTGAGTTTGGGAAAACCCTCCCCGCGGAATCTGTAGGCAAATGGCCGGTTTCACCGGCGCTCGCCGCAGCTTATGCGAGCTTGAAAGATTGGCCCGGGCTCGAACGGCTGGCGAGAACCACGGAGTGGGCGCCGTTCGATTTTCTGCGCCGCGCTTATCTCTCTCGAGCGCTCCGCGGCCAGGATCAGAAATTCCCCGCGGAGCAGGAGTGGATGGCAGCCCAGAAGGAAGCGTCCGCGCAGCCGCAGTCGCTTCTCGTGCTGGCGCGCACGGTCGCCGCGTGGGGCTGGGACGCTGAAACGGTGGATCTGCTTTGGGTTCTTGCAAAAAGTGACGACACAAAATTGGAGGCTCTGCAAACACTTTACCAGCACTACGCCAAGCTGGGCGACACCACGGGGCTATATCGCACGCTACTTCGGCTCGTTGAGATGTTGCCAAATGACCTCACTCTCCAAAACAATTTAGCCCAGATTTCCCTACTGCTCGGGGCCGACGTTGAACGCGCGAGGAAGGTTGCAGCCGAGATCAAGGGCAAGGAGCCCTCAAATGCAGCCTACGTCTCGACCTATGCTTTTTCTCTCTATGCCAAGGGAGACGTGAAAGGCGCTTTGCAAGCGATGGACCAGCTCAGCCCGGATCAGCTGCGTGACCCATCCGTGGCCGTGTATTACGGTGTGGTTCTGGCGGCCGCCGGTCAGAAAGAAAAAGCGCGTGAGTATCTTCGACGTGCCGCTGAGACGACTCTTCTGCCGGAGGAAAAGGCGTTGGTAGAAAAGGCGGAGAGCACGCTCCAGTAATCACCCGGAGCGTCTCCGCGCGGCGCGAACTTGTTGCGCCATGGTGTGTACGCGGAACGGCCGTCTCTTTGTGGAGACGGCCGCCTCAAACCAAACAAACAATCAATCAATCAAACTACGCTGCGAGATGCACTCTGCTGCGCCGCCCGGCGGCGGCGAAGAATCTGCGTGCACGAAACAGCTGCGATCAAACCGACGATGGGGAAGAGCGCGCTCATTTCGGGAAGCGGAACCACAGTAGCAGCGTCTGCGGAAGTCACTGAGACATCCCTCGAACCCAGAGCCATCGAAGCGAATTGGACAGTCGGAACTGACACAAATTCTTCGTCGAAGGCACTTGCAATGGCACCGCCAAGTGGCGTGGTGGACCGGGCCGGGCTGTTGGAGGCAGCGAACAGGAGCGATTCGTCTGGTTGTGCGCTGCGGGCGGAGATTTGACCGCCGCTTTGAGACAGGGTCGATTGCGGCGCCAGCTGAATGCCGGTGTCGCTAGCCCGTGGCTCATTGTTCAAAGTGCCAGCCAATCCCGCACTGGTGTCGCTGGCCTGTGGTTTATTGTTCAAAATGCCAGCCACTCCCGCACTGGTCTCGCTCGTGGCTCCGCTTTCGGGTGCGGTCTTAAATGGAAATGCATGCGAAGCATCGGTAAATGGCTTATTGTCGACTCCCCACGCCTTATTGATGAGATACCCGGATTGGGGAACATCCTTGGTTACTCCAACGCTGCCGCTGGCGCCGCCGGGGCTCGATTGCCAGGTAACGACAGTCGCCCAAACCGAGCAGGCGGTTAATGCACCGGCGCAGCATAGTATGCGAAGCGCCTTCGAGAGGAAACGATTGGTCGTTAATGTTGTCATTTGATGTTTTCCATATTTGTCATAATTGAGTCGCAACGTCAATATTTATTTTCGTACCACCCGCACGGCAAATTTCTACCAGCAGGTGCCGCTACTACGCAACAATATTTTTCACGAATATTTTCCCCTCCCGAAACCGGTCCAGGCCCCGCCGCGCCCAACCCTGGGCGCGATGTGTGTGCGCGGGCCTCGGACAGGCACCCGCCGACCAGAAAAGGGACCACCCAATGGAAATCAGAGATCAGGCGAAGATTCTGCGATATCCGGCCTGGCTTGGCGTTTCCGCGCGAGCGGCAACGGGATTCACACCGACTGCACCGACTCTCCTCCCGCGGTTCTTGCTCTAACGCCCCAATACCCCAACGCGCCGCCGGTCGCCAGAATGGGGCAGATCTAGGCGAATCGCTCCGAAAGGAGGAAATTCACGCGACACCAGACACCATAGCGAAGTCGAGGCGACGGCACGGCACCGGGACAATCCGTCAGCGACCGCGTTTACCTGTCTTATGACCGCCGCAAATGCGTTTTCTCAGAGATTCCGCCAGGTAAAGTGACTGCGTTGAAAGGCTGCCTGCAAATCTTTGAAATCAACGGCGCGGCTGACAAACTGGAAGCGCACTTGTTCGTTGCCGCGATTCAGAAACATCATCGAACGCTGGTAGTTTTCACCGTAGAAAGTATAGGAAACGATAACGAGGAATGTTTCTTTCCGCGCGATCAAGAGCGGGTTTTTCTCCTGCGACACGAGAGTGACGTTCGTGCTTCCTCCAGGCACAGTGGCGAGCGCCCCTGCCGTGAGCTTTTTCATTGTCTCATCGTCGAAGACCGCTGGCTCGTTGAGGCTAATCCTTACGATCGTCCCCTCGGCTTGCGGCTTCGCTGGCGGATGGAGCGTCAACCTCGTGGAACTGCCGGAATACTCCCAGCCAGTGGGCGGGACGTAGGTAACGTCTTTGCCGCCGCCATCCGAGAAAGCGAGAAACTTGATCTTCGCGCCATCGCCCCAGGCCTCGGAAGCCTTCGGTGACAACTGCAAATCAGCATGCGCCGAGGCGATGAAAAGCGCGCCGACCAGTAGGAGCCTCAATAAAGGGACCATTTGCCTTTGACGTAACTGTAAACCATGAGCGTCCCCGGCGGTGGGTTGATCTTAAAATTGTTGTCGAAATACCATTGCCGGGTAGGGGGAGAATAAACAGGGTTGCAACATGTCCATTCGCCAGTTGACTGCTGGCTCTTGTAAAGTTCCACCATGGAGCCGTAATAGGTCAGCGAGTTGCTCGACCAATCTTCCAGAAAACGCGGGAAGTTCTCGGCGCCGCCGCTGTAAGAACCGTCGCCCCCAACTGGAGCCGTCGGGACAATGCCAGAAACGATGGCCGCGTTAATGGTTGTGTTGGAAGCGGTCGGCGCAGCGCCGGCAGTCCCGTCAACGTAGCTGTTCGAAAGGATGTTTATGGCATCCGCAAGAATCGAACACGGCGCACGCGTGTAACCCGCCACCTGCGGCGTAACCGCATCAGCCGGATTTCCGGAATTCGATGGAGGATTCCCGCCCGTATTGAAATCTCCCTGAATATAAACCGGATTGTTGCTAGCGATGGTTAATCCCGCCGCGGGAATTTTGCTTCCATTCTTGATGCGAATTCCGCGCGTCACGGGCGTAGCGCTTGTGGTTCCGTCGCTCCTTTTGTTAACACTTAGGTTTACAGTTCCATCAGGATTGAGGGGATGCGACGTCGCACTAGCGTCGTAAATATAAATGATGGGGTTGGTGAAGCCGGGGTCTTTATAGCGGATTGGGCCGCCAATCGGAAGAATCTGGCTAATGTCGAGCGTCGCGAGTCTGATACTGGCGCCCTCGCGGTTGTCCTGGATCGATCCAGCCACTCCACCCGTAGAAATCGCACCGTTGAACATGTTGTAGAGTGAACCGCTGTTGAGAACGTTTATCGTTCCGTCGTAGACGCCGCTGCCGTTTACGTGAGGCGTACCGATGCTGTATGTATTATCTGCGTTAATTCTGATGACGACGGCGGCCTGGTCCCAATAACGCGCGGTTGCCAGTGGATCAGGAAAACTGGCGCTAGGCAGCTCTATCAGTTCGCGATAGCTGTCGTTGTTCGTATTTGGATCAGTCGTACTAAAGAGTTGGGTCGAATCCAATCCGAATGGCTGCTTGGCATCATCGTGGGCTGGCGGCAAGTTAGAAGGGTAGTGGGGCGCGGTTGGGGTTTCGGGATGTTGCCCATCGCCGGGTTTAAACCCAGCGTTGGGATTCACGGTTGTTGGCGCGAACCAATCTGAACCGTACGTAACCTTGTCGGCAAAGGTCAAAGTATCGTGACCAGTGTAGAGATCGGAATTGGTATGGACCCAGCCTGTGACGGTAAATTGCGGTCCTGGGTGAATCTCCAGGGGATCTACATAGAAGATGGCAAAATTCCAGGGAGAGATCTGCTGCTTCTGAAACACGCGCCGGACTTTCGCGACGACCTTGCCGGGGCTTGGTCCCAGCGCCGGCAGCGTCACGTCGGCCGAAGCAATGTAGTCAAAGTTTGCAGAGGTTGTGTTAATGTTTCCTGTTCGTGCTGGTCCCAGTTCGGGCGTCGGAGCTGCACTGGCCGCCGAGAGTGCGGTCCATTCGGGGCTGACTGCTATTACTTTGTAATTGGAGATCGTGTAATTGGCATCATAATCCGACGGCGCAGGGGAGGGGCCCTCATCAGCCTTGGGGTCGATGATCGTCCCTCTTTTTGCGAAATTAGAAACAGCCGGGAGATTCAATTGCGCCGACGTCGGTAGCGGGATCGATGCAAACGCGCTCGTTGCCTTTGCTGTGGTGGGGGATTGGCGAGAGATATCTCTCCAGTTGGCAAATAGCATGTCAATGCAACTGTCCCCAACGGCGACCGCGTTCTCCAGGGTATTGCTGCGCTGCACGTGCCGGTTAACCACCCAGGTGTATTCGGCCGCTACTCCGACTATCACCATCAATGTCGCCAAAACCGAAATGACGACAACGAGCGAACTGCCAGATTGTTTACGAAGATGGATCGTTTTCATTGGTAGGTAGTGAGACGTGTTCTCATAGGGACTTGTCCGTTGAGCAGGATGTTGGCTGATTTGAAGCCGCGATTGCTGTAATTAAGATCGGACGTGGAAAGATCGATTGCGGCTACGAACCGGTAGTACAGGGCGCCGGCTGGTGTGTTTGGGGTGCTGAATGGCTTGGGGTTGGTAATGTCAGTAACCATGATGCGAGTGCCCTGCCTGTGCCACGTGAGCCCGTTATTTGAGATGGCATACCAACAACGGTCCGCAATGAAGCAAACAACATGTCCATAGCCCACGCCCGTGCCAGTGATTTGCACCGGCAACAGCGTCCCAGCAGGGGAAGGAGCAGGCGAAGGAGCGGGGGACGGAGCAGGGATGTTAGCGAGTGTGAGCTTTACGTTATTCCAGGGTCCACTTACACCCGTGATATCACCTTCAATCTGATGGGTCGGAACAATTAGTCGTTGGTTCACCGCAGGCATCGGGGATGTACTGCTTGGCAGCGCAACCAGGACAAAATTTTGACTCCCCGGCAGTGCCGCCGTGTCCGCAATAATCCTGAGTGGCCCCATTGACCATTGCTGGAAGGCAATTCCCGCTGCTGGTCCTCCTGCCGGCCCCGTTGTGGGAGCAGGGGCTCCATTTGCATCCAAAACCACGTTCCCGTTTGTATCGACATCAACAAGATAAGGTAACGATATCGCGGAGTGCAGGTCCTGGATCATCTCGAGCATGGCAACCCGGGCCTGCTGATGGGCGGTGTTCACGGCCGTGTTCTTTGCCCCCAGGATTGTGCCGATGTTCAAGAGCGAATAGATGATGAGGCCGAGAACGCCGATCAACCCGCTCGTGACCGACAATTCGATCAGGGTCAAGCCGCTCCGCGATTGAATATGAATTTTCATATGTCGGAAGTGCGGATGGTGCTCATCGAAAATGAATAAGATCGATTGAGATAGGTGTACGTGACCGTGACCACGGCCTGGTACATGTAGACGGTTGTAGAACCGGGGTTTAGGTCAGTCACCGTGGTCGACAGTGTACCTGGAACAATGACAATGTTGTTGTTGGCGAGATCTTTGTACTGATAGACAACTACGTTCTTCGTTTGAGTGCCGATCTGTAATTCCGGGGGAATCTGCACTGTCCCATCGTTATTTTTTTTCTGCGGATTGAACGGGCCGTCCGATTGAATCAAATCGATCTGATTCATCACGGCCGAGCAAGCGCCGGTCCCATTGCGGCTCATATCCGCGATCGAATTGAACTTGGTCAGTGCTCCCAAGGTGGAAGCGACCCCGATTCCGATCAGGGTGATCGAGACCACCGCCTCGACGAGCGTGAAGCCGCCGGCGGCAAAACGGCGACGCGTTCTATGACAGTTATAGAAAATCACGGCAAACTCAGTAGCAACAGCCGTGCCAACCTACAGGCCCCACGCAAGTTTACGGGTCCGATCCGCTCTGTTCGCAAAGTCAATTCCTAAAGATACGGCGACCAAAAGGCATCGTTGGTTACGTCGGAGAGCGCCGCCTTTGTTGCAGCGGGGACAGCCGGAATATCGTCAACCGACTGCGGGCCGTAAGAATTGCCCAGAATATCCTTACCGGTCACGTAAAGGTTGGTGCCTTTTTTCATGTAGTTCGTCCAGTCAGCGACGGCGACAGGGTCGTTTGTCTTCTTGTTAGTCTCGATCGCGTACATGTCGCACGCGTTGTCAATCAAGCGGAGATCGTTCAGAACGCGACTGGCTTGCGAACGTTTACGAGCACGGAGAAATCCGGGAACCGCGATCGCTGCCAGCAGCGCGATGATCGCGACGACAATCATGATTTCTACGAGTGTAAAAGCGTTCTGAGGGCGCCTATTGTCGAGCTTCATGCCAGGTTTCAAAGCAAATCACATGCCCTATGAATCTCGGCCACCCGTCTGGTTGTGCCGCGCCATCCTGTGGTCTGTGGACGATGCGGCCGAATCGAAAACGTCCGGACAACTGATGCGTCAATTGGGATTCCGTGACGGAGAAACGCGGCTGAAGTTCGAAACAATAATCTCGCGCGCTAACAAATCGGTTGACAGCAACTTTGGCCAATCGCAAAGTCACAATTCCCTTTTTTCCCGCCGATGCTCGTCTCAAACATCATTCCAACAGTCGTTTCAGGCAACACGCCGACCATTCTTCAGTTTCCGACGAATGCCACCCGCGCCGTCCGTTCATTGCGAAATATGACCTCTCAACTCCTGCAAGAAGCAGCTCAAGTGATCCCGAATCAGCAACTGCTGATCAACGTCGTCTCCCGCCGCGTGCGCCAACTGGGGTTGGGCCATCGTCCGCTCGTCGAAGCCACTCCGCGCTCTTCCCTCACCGACATCGCCCTCAGAGAGATCATCGCCGGCAAGCTCACCTACGAGTTGGCCCCGGAGAAGCCTGCCGCCGACGGCGCTGCTTAATCTCGCGCCGCGTCCGGAAGCGCGATCATGGCGACCGAGACGATCCTCAATCGCAAGGCGCTCCGCGATTTTCACATCCTCGAACGCTACGAGGCCGGCATCGAGTTGAAAGGCAGCGAGGTCAAATCGATCCGCGCCGGCAAAGCGAATATCAGCGACGCATTTGTCCGCATCGAAAAGGGCCAGGCATTTCTCTATAACGCCGACATTCAGCCCTACGAACGGGCCAGCCACGAAATCCCTCCGGCGAAACGCGTGCGGCGCCTGCTGCTGCACAAACAGGAAATCGAGAAGCTTTACGGTTTGACGGCCATCGCGGGCCGCGCGCTCGTTGTGTTGAGCCTGTATTGGAAAAACGGGAGGCTGAAATCAGAGATCGGCGTGGCACAGGGCAAAGTCGCGCATGATAAACGCGCCGATCTCAAGAAGCGCGCGACCGACCGCGAAACGGAACGCGAAGTAGCGCGATTCAATCGCAGGCATGGATGAGACGCAATAGGTGACGAATCGAGGAGGCCATTCGCCTTCTTCACTTTTCACTTGTCACCCGTCACTTGTCACTCGTCACTTTCTCTCAAATGGCCCGCCAAAGATCTCCCCTCTTTGTCCTCTTCCTCACCGTCTTCATCGACCTGGTGGGCTTCGGTATTATCATCCCCGTCCTGCCACTTTACGCGGAGCATTTTCACGCCTCGCCGATGGCGATTGGCTGGCTCACCGGCATTTATTCCGGCATGCAGATCATCTTCACGCCGATTCTCGGGAAACTTTCCGATCGGTTCGGCCGCCGTCCCGTCTTGATGGTGAGCATCGCGGGCACGGCGATCGGCTTCGCCCTCATGGGAATGGCGAACGCGCTGCCTCTCCTTTTTGTCGCGCGAATTCTTGCTGGCATCACCGGCGGAAACATTTCCATTCCTCAAGCCTACATTGCCGACGTCACCGCTCCGGAAAAGCGCTCGCACGCTATGGGCATGATCGGCGCCGCTTTTGGACTGGGGTTCACTTTCGGTCCGATGATCGGTGGAATCATGAGCCGCATTTCCTACAGCGCGCCGTTCTTCTTTGCGGCTGGACTGGCTGTCGCGAATGCCGTGCTCGTATATCTGATTTTGCCCGAAAGTCTTTCCCACGAGCACCGGGCGAAGCCACACGAAGAGGCCAGCATCGCCGAAGTTTTCCGTCACGGCCGCGGCGCAATGTTTGCCTTGGTAGTCGCGACCTATTTTTTTCTCATCGCGGGATTCGCGATCATGACGACGCTCTTCGCGCTTTTCACCGAGAAGCGATTCGGCTACGACGCACACGCAAACGGATTTCTGTTTGGGTTTATCGGCATTCTCACGGTCATCGTCCAGGGCGGATTGATCGGGCGGTTGGTCAAAATGTTCGGCGAAGTAACCCTGGCCCGAGTCGGTATGCTCTTCACGGCCGCCTCTCTGGCTTTGCTGCCGTTTAGCATCAACCTCACCCTTCTCTTGATCGCGTGCGCCGGTCTTTCTTTCGGGACCGGCTTCGCGAGTCCCCCGTTGAGTGGGTTGGCCTCGCAAATGATCGATCGCAGTTGGCAGGGACGTGCGCTCGGCGTCATGCAATCCGCCGGAAGCACCGGCCGTCTTATTGGTCCGTTGCTTGGTGGATGGTTGTTGATGTTCGATTTGAAAAAACCCATCACTGAATACGGTCGGACCCCTTTTCTCGTCGGCGCGCTTCTCTGTTTCATCGGCGCGCTTCTGGCGTTCTGTGTGAAGAAGCCGGCGGGTGACCGATCGGTTGAACCCATTCCAATCGGATGAAGCGTTCACTCGTTCTCACTCTCGGCGGGCTGGCTCTCGCCGGTTGGATAATCTCACGAGCGACTCGACGAACCTATTCGTTTGCCCACAAAGTCGTCTTGATCACTGGCGGATCGCGAGGACTTGGATTGGTCCTCGCGCGCCAACTCTGCGCGGAGGGCGCACGTGTCGCGCTGCTCGCTCGCGATCCCGACGAACTGGCGAGAGCGCGCGAGGAGCTCGTGCGGCGTGGCGGCGAAGTGCTCACGATCTCGTGTGACTTACTCGAACGTGAGCAGATCGACGCAGCCGTCCAAAAAGTCGCCGATCATTTCGGTGGCATTGACGTCGTGATCAACAACGCAGGCATTATTGAAATCGGCCCCCTCGAGCACATGCAGCGCAAAGATTTCGAGCGCGCGATGAATGTGCATTTTTGGGCGCCGTTCAATCTGATCATGAAAGCGATTCCGCATCTGCGGCGTCGCGGCGGAGGACACATCGTCAACATCGCCTCCATCGGAGGGAAAATGGCGGTACCGCATCTCGCTCCGTATTGCGCGAGCAAGTTCGCGCTCGTCGGATTGTCCGATGCGCTGCGGGCCGAGTTGGCGCGCGATCACATTCATGTCACGACTGTCACGCCGGGCCTGATGCGGACCGGCTCGCAAGGGAACGCCAAATTCAAAGGCGATCACCGCGCTGAGTACACCTGGTTCTCACTGTCGGCAGCGCTGCCCTTCGCTTCCATAAGAGCCGAACGCGCCGCCGCTCAAATCATTTCGGCGTGCCGCCGCGGTTTGCCATCACTGACGATTCCACTTATGGCTCGCGCCACGATTCTGGGCAACGCGCTGTTCCCAAACATTGCCGGGAGCATGATGAAGGTGATCAACGCGATGCTGCCACCACCCGGCGGCCCAGAGGGCGATGCCTCGCGTTCCGGATGGGAGTTGAGCCGCCACGAGTGAGCACGAAACGGCTCTTCGTCAGCATCGAGCTTTCGCAGGCCGTTACAAAACTCCTCGCGGGCTTGGATCCGAAGATACGCGGCGTGCGATGGCTTGCACCCGAGCAGATGCATCTGACTCTTAGTTTTCTCGGTGACGTTCCGGGAGATGTCGAGGAGGCCCTGAAGAAAAATCTGAACGCCATCGTGTGGAAAGCGTTCTTTCTTCCGATTTCTGGCCTCGGAAAGTTCCCCGGCAAAGGCTCGCCGAACGTTCTTTGGGTCGGCGTCGGCACCGGTCATCCGCATCTTTTCCAGCTGCATAAGCGCGTGCAGGAAGCCGCGATCGGGGCGGGACTCGAGCCCGATCTGCGGTCGTTTCATCCGCATATCACCCTCGCGCGTTGCCGTGACGTTTCGGAAGAATCCGTGCGGCCTTTTCTCAAATCTCACGCCGCGTTCGATGCCGGAATGATTCACGTCGAATCCTTCTGTCTTAATTCCAGCGAGCTCACACAGAGCGGCTCGATTTACACGCGCGAGCTTCTAGTGCGCGTCCCGACTTGATAGCGGCGCCATTGACCAGCTGCCATAAATCGCCTGATTATTTCTCGTTAGGCCGCTTCAACTCTTGTCGGCGCGAGGATTGCGTCGCGCATTCCGTGGAGGAGCTTCTTGTCAGCTGGAACGATCGTGGCGAGCGCACCGCGCAAGGTAACCTTCGCGTTTTCCACGAAAAAATACGGGCAGAGTCGTACGCGGCCGCGCATCGTCTTAATCTCATCCGTCGCGTTGTCCCAATACCGATGGTCGATCAACCGGCCTTTGTGAAAGCGTTGCAGGATCCTGGGCGAACTGTCGAACGTCGTGAGCGCCTCTTCTATCTCACGATCCCATTCGGCTTGCGGAAGATCGGACCCGACAACCACCCCGCGGCTCCCCCACCCCAACGGGGAAAATCCGCTCACTTTTAATAAGAGATCGCGGTCCTTCTGGCTGAGCTTTCCAGCTTCGCGCCAATCGTGGATTTCGAGCCGTGGAATCACAGCGTGCTGCGGCAGCGGCGTCGGATCGAGCGGCCAGCTGTAGGGAATCACCTCCTGCAATTTAAAAAAGTATTTCTCCCCGAGTTCGCGCCGCCAGAATTCACGGAGCGGTCGCATCCAAAAAAGCGCGAACCACATTTTTTCCTCGAGATATGGTTTGAATGGCGGCGTGACTCTGACCGCGCCATCCTTTGCCGCGTTCATCAGCGCGGAGATGTTTGGAAGATTTGGCAGATCGAACAATTCGAAAAAGCGGTAAACGTTTCGACCGGGTGCCGGTTCGTACGTTTCCGCCTCGACGACGCGCCATTCGAATTCGGGATGTTTCTTGTGGAGCTGCGCCGCGACCCAATTCATCTCTGGACGGTACGTGGACGATTCCTCCGAGATCACGATGTCTCCGCCCTCCGGCAACAAACTCCGAAAGCCATCGAGCATTCCTTCAGGGCCGCCGATCACGTCGCTGCCGATCGCCGCGTAGGTTTGGTTGAGCCATCCGGTCAAACCGATCCCTCCAGGGACGGAGTCAATCTCGGCGATGGTGTAACCCGTCTCGGTCAGAACCAGATCGGGTCGGATGACCAGTGGCACATCGTCGCGGAATTGTTTCTGGCGAGAGAATTCAATTAGCTCGTCGGGCTTCCCCGCGTCGAGGTACGCGGCAATCCACGCGGGTTGTTTGCCTTTGACGCTGCGCTGGTAGAGCTCGTTGCACGCGCGCTGGAAAACGAAAAGCCGATGACCGAGCTGTTCGAGTTCTTTCGCGAACGCGGCCTCGATCGGAAAAGGATCGGGCGAAAGGAGGAAGTCCTTCTTGGCGAACAATCCTTCCTTGGGGAAAGCGCTTCGCACCGAGGCGAGTTTGTCTGAATCGGCGGGCATTGCGGTTGTTTGGAAGAGGCGGTGCGCGCTTAACGTCCAACGTCCAACGTCCAACGTCCAACGTCCAACGTCCAACGTCCAACGTCCAACGTTCGGCGTTCGACGTCCAACTCCGAAAGCTTTCGGAGTTCCTCCGCAGGCGGCTCCTTATCTCCCGGAGGCCATTCTCTTCAGCGCCGTCTTCACCAGTTCTTCCGCCGTCTTGATGTCGCGCTCTTTCTCCTGCAACTCGCGCACCGTCTTATGCGCGTCGACCTGTTTGTATCCGAGCGCGATGAGCGCCAGAACCGCTTCATTCGCCTGGCTTTGCTCCGCGGTCGGCGCGTGCGCTGCGCTGGCCGCTTCCCACGCCGCGACCACGCCGAGTTTGTCTTTCAACTCCAGGACAATTCGCTCCGCCGTTTTTTTTCCGAGCCCGCTGATTTTCGAAAGGGAGGCGATGTCCGCGTTCACGACCGCGCTCTTGAAATTGCTCACGCTCATCCCGCTCAAAACCGCCAGGGCAAGTTTCGGGCCGATCCCGCTTACGTGATTCACGAGCAGGCGAAAAAGATCGCGCTCCGCAGCCGTCATGAAGCCGTAGAGAATGTGCGCGTCTTCGCGGACATGCAGGTGGGTCAGGATCTGCACCGGTTGGCCGGCAGCGGGGAGTTTGTCGTAGCTCGAAAGCGGAATGAAAACTTCGTAGCCGACGCCACCCACGTTCACGATCGCTTGCGTCGGCAGTGCCGACGCGAGTTTGCCGTCGAGAAAAGTGATCATTCGTGGCAACCCCTACCAGAGCATCTCCAAACTGCAACCGGACGCGTCTCGCTCACATTGCCGGTTTCAAGATCATCGTTAGATCAGTGGACGTTCCCTTCACGAAGGTGAAACCACGTGCGGTGTAGGTTTTCCATCCTGGCGGAATTTTCGGGTAAGCCGATCTCGCGACATCCGTCGGCATGATCACGAAGCGCGGCCCCGGGTAGGTCATGAAGTTTTGCAACTGGTCTGGATTAAGTCCCTGGAAAAAATGGTGGGTGCGACTGCGAAAATACCAGACAACGCTCGGCTCCCCGTAGTTCAGGTGCGCAGGTTCCGCATCTGGAGAGACATCCTTTTGCGACTCTTTGAAGAGCTGAACGACGGGAAAAGTGCGCGCGAGCAATGCAAACAGGAACAGCGCCGTGCCCACCGAAACCACGGCCGCGGCAACCGCGGTCCGGGCCGCAAATCGAGGCGAACCCGGCAAGGCAAAAAGATGCCGGGCCAACAGGAGGGAGAGCAATGGAAAGGCGGTCAGGGTGTAATGCGGAAGCTTCGTCTTCACAACCGTCATGAGGATGAAAACAATGGCCGCTCCAACGATCAGGTATTTATCGACCCCGTCGCGCTCTCGCCAGAGGTGTTTGGTCAAGGCAGGAAGCTTGATTGACCAGGGGAAGAAACTGATGAAAACGGTCACGAAATAAAAGGGCAGGGTCATGAGATAGCCGCGCCATGATTGGCCGCCATGGCCCTCCAATGCACCGAAGCTGCGTTCCACCACGTGTCGTCCGATGCCGACCCAGAAAAATTCACCTTTCGTTCGGACCAATGCCGGGATGCCCCACAGCAACACAATGGCCATGGTCAACAGCATGCCGAACGCAAACCAAAACCGGCGATTGAGCGGTACCTCGCGCAAGAAGAATTTCATGCTCACCACCGTCAAGAGCGGCGTCCACCCGAGAGGACCTTTGGCCAGAAAGGCAAACGCCAACGCGACGTAAAACGTGAGCCGCCAATATTTCCGATGACGCGCGTCTGTTGATGGCGTGGGCGGGCCTAACAAGTCAGCGATCAATTCATACGCTGCCCAATGCGCGCTGGTGACAAAGAAGACCAGCCACATGTCGGCGACCGCAGCCTTTGCGTGAATAAACGTTTGCAGGCAGAGGCTGAAAATGATCGCAGCCCACCACCCGACGCGTTCGCTCCCCAACCGGCGGCCCCACGCAAAGAGCAGGACAGCGGTCAACGCCGCTGCGATCCCGGAAGGGAACCGCGCCGCGAAATCGTTTTCGCCGAAGAGACGATAACTCGCTATCTGCGTCCAATAAATGAACGGCGGTTTGTCGAAGCGATACTTATTATTGAAGTACGGGACAACATAATCGCGCCGCTCCCGCATTTCGCGCGACGCCTCGGCAAATCGCGGCTCGTCTCGATCAAGCAGCGGTATGATCCAGGTACCGGCGGTATGCAGGAGAAGGCAGGAAAAGAAGATTAAGGCGAAATTGCGGATTGTAGGTGACAGAGCGGAGATTCAAAGATACGGACGCGTGAAACACAAACGGGAAATTTGTTCATGAGGAGAATCGACCGCTGTGGGTGGTGGTGTCTGCTCTTCCTCGCCGCGGTTTTGGCGCTTCTGCTCCTGGCGAGCTTTTACTTCGATGTCGGGGCGCAGGCTTGGATCGCGCAACATCAAAATGCGGACATGAGAAATTTCATGCATGGCGTGAGCCGCTTCGGCGACTGGCCCGGGCACGTCGCGCTCGGGCTTATCCTCCTGGCGCTGGCGTATTGGCGCCGCAGCCAAAAGTGGATGCGAATCTTTGCGGCGATGATCCTGGCTTGCGCCCTCGCAGGCGCCGCCGCGCGCGTGATAAAGATATCCACGGGTCGCGCCCGTCCGAGCGTCCAAACTCAAGCCGAGTGGAATGGTCCCCGGTTCAGCCCTCGCTACAATGCGTTTCCGTCGGGGCACACCGCGGCCTCGACGGCGTTTTTCGCGACGCTCGCTTTGGCCAGTTGGCGGATTGGCCTCGGTTTTCTGGCGATCCCGCTGTTGATCGCTTTTTCGCGCATGTACGTCGCCGCGCATCATCTTTCCGACGTCGTTTGCGCTGGGCTTGTTGGAATGATAGCGGCTTACTTCGTCGGGCGCTGGCTCCTGCCTCACATCGAAAATCTGAAATCTGAAATCTAAAATGGGCTGGCGGAGGGGGTGGGATTCGAACCCACGAGGGCTTTCGCCCTGCCGGTTTTCAAGACCGGAGCCATCAACCGCTCGACCACCCCTCCGGGTTGGGCGCGCCTGTATTGTGACATCAGCGCTCGGATCAGCAAGATTGATGCAGAAGACGGATCGACAACGAAATATGTTCATGTGAACTTATTGACGTGCCAAAGCGAGCCCAGAAGAATCACCGGCGCAAGAATGCTTTCAAACCGTTGATCGAAGAAACGCCCCCGCCTCCGGCTCCGGTGCGTGGACGAGGAGCGTCCTGGAGTCCCGCTAACCGCTTTGAAGCGTTGCACATTGAAGCGGCGGATCCGGATTGGCCCGAAGAGGAACGGCCAGCCGTGCGCACACAATTTTATCGCGATTTTACGAAGACGATTATCACGCGGAACGACAGCCCGGATGTCGGGTTCGAGTTCAGCATCAATCCGTACCGCGGATGTGAACATGGCTGCATTTACTGCTACGCGCGACCAACACACGAATATCTCGGATTCTCGGCCGGCCTCGATTTTGAAAGCAAGATCATGGTCAAGACGGACGCGCCCGAACTGCTGAGCACGGAACTTTCTTCGCCGCGCTGGAAACCCCAGGTGATCGTAATGAGTGGCGTAACCGATCCATATCAACCAGCCGAACGGCGCTTGCAGATCACGCGGCGCTGTCTGGAAGTGCTGGCGCGGTTCCGTAACCCGGTTGCAATCATTACAAAGAATCGGCTGGTGGTACGCGACATCGATTTGCTCGCGGAGCTCGCCTCGCGGGACGGGGTGGCCGTGAATATTTCCGTCACTTCGCTCGATCCAGACTTGCAGCGCGTGCTCGAACCACGCACTTCTCCACCGTCGGCTCGGCTCGAGGCGATATCGCAATTGCACGCCGCGGGAATTCCGGTCGGCGTGATGGTTGCGCCGGTCATACCCGGCCTGACCGATCATGAAGTGCCCGCGATTCTTGCCGCCTGCGCTGAAGCGGGGGCACAATTCGCGGGTTACATTATCGTTCGACTGCCGTGGGGGGTCGCGCCGCTTTTCGAACACTGGCTGGAAGAACATTTTCCAGACCGCAAAGAGAAGGTGCTCGGCCGGATCAGACATTTGCGCGGCGGTGAAAAGCTAAATGATTCTCAGTGGGCGACCAGAATGCGCGGTGAGGGAATCTTTGCCGAACAAATCGCAGCGCTCTTTGAAGTTGGCTGTCGTCGCGCCGGCTTCGGAGGTCGCCCGAAGCTTTCGACCGCGGCCTTCCGAAGAACGACAACGCAACTCGAGATGTTTTCGTGAGTCGCCTTTCACTGCAACTTGTAGGGCGTTTCTGTGAAACGCCTGTGATTAACGGCGTCTGGCACAGACGCCCTACAATCTTTGTGCGCTCATCAGTCGCGCGCGTTCGTGCTAACGATCGCCATAAACGACGATGCCGTGGCTTCGCAGTTGCGATTTCGCCGTCCATCTCGCACCGTGCGTCTTAGACAAACGTGAACATCGAGACTCTCCACATTGGAATGAAGGTGCGCCATCCTCAGTATGGCGTGGGAACTGTGCGATCCCTGACCGAGCACACCGCCGAGATCGCATTTGACGATGCTCCTCGAACGGTGGCGCCAGCCTCCAGCGGCTTGGAACCAGCCGAAGCGACCGCCACACTAAGCGAGCTGCAGCTTCCGCTCGCGAATCTGATCCGCGATACGGCCCACGCCGTGGTGGAAGCGCTGGGCCTCGAACAAAAGGATGTCGTCGTGGAGGGTTTGGCGAGCCGCTGGCAGCGCGGAACCCTCGTCATGCAATCGGCTGACACATCACTTCAGCCGAAGGAAGTGCCGCTGGAAACATTCTTTCACAAGATCGTCATGATCCGGAACAACCTTCGCGTGCTCGAGCAAAAAGTGAACGCAAGCGACAAACTAAGCGACGCCGACAAGTTCGACTTGCAGCAGTACATCACGCGCTGCTACGGATCGCTCACGACTTTTAACATCTTGTTCAAGAACAAGGACGACCAGTTCCGGACAGGCGGATAAGCACAAGGCTATAGATCCCATTTCTTCGGGAGTTTTTGTTTGAGCGTCTCGACCGGTTCGAACAAGTCACCGAATTTCTCTACCCGTTGCAGAACGCGATCGGAAGGGAATATCAGGAGCTGCGCCTTCTTTTTCTTGAGGGCCATCTCAACTTCCTTCCATGTGACTGGCGTTGAAACCGTAGGCTGTTCCTTCGCCCGGAGCGAGTAGACGTTCACGGTTGTTTTGTGTTCGTCGTTCTGGCTCCAGTCGACGAACACTTTCCCGGTACGCAACGCCTTCGTCATTTTCGAAACGACCTGCTTTGGATGCTCGTGTTCGAGATGCGCCGCGAGTGAGCGCGATAATCCTTTCGTTTGGTCGAAGGTCGCCAGGGTGTTTAGCGGCACGTAAACCTGCAGGCCCTTCGAGCCGGACGTTTTGGCCCAGCTCTTGAGTTTCATGACTGCAAGTAGATCGCGGAGCCAAAGTCCAACCTGACAGCATTGGACGATGCCGGCCGGAGCGCCGGGGTCGAGATCGAACACCATCATGGTCGGTCGCGTAACGTCTTTCTTGCGCGCGAGCGACGTGTGCAATTCGATGTCGGCGAGGTTGGCCGCCCAGACCAGCGTGGGCAAATCCTGCGCAAGGCAGTAGTGCATGTGACGATTATTGCCTTCGCTCCAGACCTTCGCCGTCTTCACCCAGGCCGGTCGATGCGCCGGACAATTCTTCTCGTAAAAGAACGGCTGATCCACCCCGTTGGGATAACGCTTCATCGTCAGCGGCCGGTCTTTCAAGTGCGGGAGCAGGACCGGCGCGATTTGGATATAATAATCGATCAGCTGCCCCTTGGTGAACCCAGCCTTCGGGTAAAGCACCTTGTCCAGATTCGAGACGGCCA
This sequence comes from Chthoniobacterales bacterium, assembly GCA_036385955.1. Lineage (GTDB taxonomy): Bacteria > Verrucomicrobiota > Verrucomicrobiia > Chthoniobacterales > UBA10450 > AV80. Next base: position 32,072 of record DASVJK010000020.1, read on the forward strand.
GTTTCCGGCCCTCGACGATCAATTCGGCTTTATTGCTCATACCTTTTCCAATCTATCGTCCCGGAGCGATTGCGTGCGCTTGCTTTTGGAAACCCGACGCCCCTAGTTTCGCCTGCCACTTTTCGACACGATATTTCGCGCCGGGTGTTTCAACTCGATTCGCACTTCGGCGCCTGGTCATAAGACAAAATCAACCGCGGATTGCGCGGATTCACGAATGGGAAATTCTTTGTCTCTGTCTCTATCCGTGAAATCCGCGTCAGCCGCGGCTCGAAAATCTGCTTCTCAAGCAAAGAACCGCGCTGGCGATAGCATCGGTTGCGGCTTGCAGATTCGCGCGACGCAGTGTTCCCAGCTCTCGTGGCCGCTCAGGATCTCGATCTCGACGCGCAGAAAATATATTGGGACGTCCACCTTCGTCAGGCGCGGAAACCGGACCGCGTCCTTCTCGGTTGTGACGACCATCTCGAGATCGCGGCGGATGCAGCGATTGATGAAGCTCTGCAACTCGGCCTCGCTGTAGCGGTGATGATCGGTGTAGCGCTTTGAAAGCTCGATACGCGCCCCGAGTTTGCGCAATCCCTCCTCGAAGCTTTCCGGTGCAGCAATCCCGCAGAGCGAACCGAGGTAGGTGTCGCGCAACCGCTCAAGTGGAACCTGTTCACCGGTCAGCACGTTCTGCAAATGCAGCGGCTGATGGGTGCACTCGATGATCTCAGCGGTTCGATTGTAGCGCCGGATTCGTTTTATGAGTGCGTCGTTTGGCTCGCCTGTGCTCTTCGTGATGAAGATGTAGCTCGCGCGTCTCAAGTTTCGCGGCGGCTCACGCAACGTCCCACGCGGCAGCAGATACTCGTTTCCAAACGGCGCCTGCCGATCAATCAGGACGATATCCAGGCGATGCTTCAGATGCAGGTATTGCAAACCGTCATCGAGCAGGAGCGTGTCGGCCTTGAGTTCCTTGATCGCGAAAAGACCGCTCTTCACGCGGTCCTTATCGACGAGCACGATCACATCTTTCAG
>DASVJK010000021.1:0-79564 GCA_036385955.1 Chthoniobacterales bacterium
GGAGACCAAACTCGCTCGACTCCGCGGCGTTAATCGAGCATTAAGGTGAAGCTTCATGCGCTGGGATTGGGTCGTTGTTTGTTTGCACGACTCCAGCTTCTCAATTCCCAGTCGCATGAACAACCTATTGAAACCTCACACCTAGTGTAGAGTCGCTCGCCGCCGCGAGCGCCTACCTGCGCCGCTTGTCGTCCAAATATCCCGCGCCGAGTGCGATGCCGGCAAGGATGAGTGCGCCCGCCGTCGCAAAGGGAACCGGATCGAATGGCGCCGGGGGGAGCGAAACCACTCCTCGTTCATCCGTGCGCGCGGGCTGGCGAACGTAACGGCCTGTCCTCGGTGCGCGAAACCTTTCGGCGAAACGCTCGAGCTGCGCCGGTAGTTCCGCGTCGCATCTCGGAATTCCGTTTCCGCAACCAACGACATTGGGCCGCAGCCTGGCGAGTTCTTTGACCGACAACCGTGTTGCGTCCCAGTCTGTGTTGAATGGCGCTCCCGCGCGCGAGAGCGTTCGTTTGCCGGTGACCAGGCCACTCCAGGAATCCATATTCATCGTGGCAAACGCGTCACCGGCGAGAAGAACGCGATCCGAAGGACGGAAGAAAGATACATGACCGGGAGAATGGCCGGGCGTCGCAAGCCACTCCCACCCAGCGGCGCCCGGCACTTCATTCGGGTGCAATTCGCGAACGCGCTCTCCCAAATCTCGCGCCTGTGACGGCATGAAGCGGGAGAGAAAGGCGATCGCGCCGCCAACGGTGGGATCCGGCGGCGGGTAATCCGATTTCCCAGTCAGGTATGGAAGTTCCAGCCGATGCGTATGGATCGGCACGTCCCACACCTCGGCCAAATCCAGGGCCGAACCGGCATGATCCCAATGTCCATGCGTGAGCAAAATCGCTTCGGGTCGCGCCCCGGCGCCAAACCGCGCTTCGGTGGCTTCGAGAATTTGATTTGCCCTGCCCGGGAGGCCGGCGTCCACCAAGGCCCACGGGCCTCCCGGCCGGCCGATGAAGTAAACGTTTACAAAACTGACCGGCAGCCAGCCGACATCCGGCGCGATGCGATTAATGATTCTCATGGGTTCGCCGCGAGCGCGGCCGCGATGCAGTTTGACATGAACCAAATAAATTTGTCTGCCAAATTCGCCCTCATGGAATGGTCAACGTTTGCCCGGCTTTCAGCTTTCCCGGATCATCGACAATACTGCGGTTGGCGTCGCGAATCTTTTTCCACTGGCCCGAAGACTTGTAGAATCTTCGCGAGATCGCGGCCAGTGTGTCGCCATCACGCACGACATAAGTCCGTGATTTTCCCGGGGGCTTCCTGCTGGCCCTTTCCATTTTTCCATCCGGGCCATTGCTCGAAGGACCTTTCTCCGTCGTGGCATGGAGACGAGATCGCTGGTCCTCCACTTCCTTCCGCAATGCCAGGTTCTCGTTCTTTAACCGCGCCGCCTCCGCACGGCTCACGACGGAATCGCCGGACAAGCTCGTTCCGAGCTCGAGCTCGTCCTTCTTCATGAAGTTCTTGACTTCACTCGCGTGCGGGCCTGTGGGCGCCAGCGTGAGATAGCGTTTGAAGTGATGGAGGGCGTGAAGCGGATCGTGCATCTTGTCGTCATAAAGAAGCGCGAGCCTGTAATGGATGTCGGCGGATTTGTCCGAGCCATCGAGCGCGCTTTCATAAAGCGTGATCGCGCGGAGGTAATTGCCGTCCGCGGTTTTTGACTCCGCGTCTTTGATGACCTGCGCGTTGCGCGGAGTGATCATCCTGTCGCAGCCTCCGACGCTAAGGGCAAGGCCGAGGCAGATGGCAGTCGCGAAGGTTTTCTGAAGACGCACGTCTAAAAACATGGAATTCCTACCTCTCGCATGAACGTCGACCCTCTTACAACGCCTCATCGTTGCTCAACGTCCTTACGCATGTTCGTTCGCCCGCTTCAATATTTTTTCATCGCGGCGCTGGTGGCGGCCATCTCCGCGGCGCGAGCGACTGAGCTGCGACTCGGAAACGCTTACCCGTTGACGTTTACGGATGTGGATCAACACCAGCTTTCCACATCCGATGGCCACGTCACAATCATCATGGTCGTGACGAAAAAGGACGAGCAAAAAGCGCAGACCGTCGGCGATAGGATTCCACGCGTCTGTCTTGGCGACCCAAAATATCGGCTGATTACCCTGGTGAACTTTCAGCAAAAAATCTTCCCGCTGTTTCGCGGGATAACCTCAGCGATCATCCGGCATCGGCTGGACGCGGAAGCGAAAGAACTGCAAAAAATTTACTCTGCAAAGCATCTTAACCGCAATCCGCGCTACGATATTTTTGTCGTGGCGGATTTCGACGGAAAGATTGTCTCGCAATTGGGTATCGCGCCGGCCTCGGCCGAGTTTGTGGTTTTCGCGTTCGATGGCCGCGGCCGTTTGGTCAGACGGTGGAATGATGCGCCTAGTGCTGATGCGCTAAATGCCGCGATTAACGAGGCGCGTTAAGGAGACCTGTAGCGGCGGTCTATGACCGCCGGCATTGCTCATTACGCTTTCGGCGGTCATAGACCGCCGCGACAGGAAGACAGCGCCTAATATGTCGGAACCGTCGGATCTACTTCCCTCGACCACGCCTCGATCCCGCCCTCGAGATTGTAAACATTCGCAAATCCTGCCTGTTGCAGCAGCCTTGCTCCCTGCTCGCTGCGAACGCCGCTGTGACATTGAATGACAAGGATTCCTTCGCGGGGAAGCTCTGTCAGACGCTCTTCCAATTCCCCAAGCGGGATCAATCTCGATCCGGCAATTTGCGCGATGTCGTATTCCCACGACTCCCGCACATCGACCAGCGTGAGTCGTTCGCGCGCATCCATTTTTCGCTTCAATTCCTGGACCGATACGGATGGAACCGCGCCGCCTGACTCGGAGGCGTCGCCGGCGGTTTGGGCGCCGCAGAATCGCTCGTAATCGATCGGGCGGAAGATCGTCGGATGTTCTCCGCAGACCGGACACTCTGGATCGCGCCGCAATTTGAATTCACGGAATTTCATTTTCAGTGCATCGAAAAGCATCAGGCGGCCGACCAGTGGCTCACCCTCTCCGACGATCAGCTTCAATGCTTCCGTTGCCTGCACCAATCCGATGATGCCCGGCAATACGCCGAGCACGCCTGCTTCAGCGCAGCTGGGCGCGGCTCCCGGCGGCGGCGGCTCTGGAAACAGGCAGCGGTAGCACGGTCCGCCCAGATGGGGCGCGAAGACGCTGGCCTGGCCTTCGAAGCGGAAAACCGAGCCGTAGATGTTCGGCTTGCGCGCGAATACGCAGACGTCATTCGACAGGTAACGTGTCGGAAAATTATCGGACCCATCGATGACGACATCGTAGGGCACGATTACGTCCTGCGCGTTCTCACTCGTGAAACGACAGTCGTGCGAGACGACTTCGACATTCGGGTTGGCGTCATGAATCCGCTCGGTGGCTGCTTCCAATTTTTGCCGGCCGACATCGTTCGTTCCGTAAAGGATTTGGCGTTGGAGATTCGAGATATCGACCTGATCGAAATCGACCAGCCCGATCGTGCCCACTCCCGCAGCCGCGAGATAGAGCGCAGCTGGAGACCCCAGCCCGCCCGCGCCGATGCACAAAACTCGCGCGGTTTTGATGCGGCGCTGCCCCGCCGCTTTCAGTTCGGGCAGGAGAAGATGCCGGGAATAGCGCGCGAGATCGTCGGAGCTCAGCGCGATCTGCGAAAGGCGTTCCTCGTCGATGATGCTCTCGCTCATACGTTCAAGATTGCACGAGCGTCCAATCGATTCCCACGATTCGCTCTCCCTCGAAACGTTTTAAGGACTTCGGGAATGCCAGATACCTTGCAGGTTTCTCTTCGCAGAAACCGACGACGCCAAAGTCCGTCCCGGTCTCGCTGGGTCTGATTGTCATCACGCGATTGTTTTTCAGAAGCGACTGAAAACGCCGGTCCGTTTTCGGTTTTTGCCACAGCGTATAAACTTCCGGTTGGCCGCATTTCTCGATGACTGCGCGAAAGCGCGAGGTCTTCACGTTCAGGAGTTTCATTCGAACAATGTGCGTCCTCGATGGCGCGAGAATCCTTGGCAAAAAAAGTCCGCCAGAGAACTACGGCAAGGAGGATCAGACTACCGTTGCTGCATTCCTGCTCTGGCGGGGTTCGTAAGTCCTCAGTCCATAGCCCCTGACGGAGACGAACTGTTCGCGAAAGATCGCCATCGCGCAACGGTCTTTTCGTTTAGGCTTACCCTCACATCCCCCGGTCCTGGTAGGGCGAGACTCTGTCGAGCCGTAGGCAGTTGACGACGCGAATCTGTTTTGCGTTGACGGCTGCGCAGAGCGTCGCCCTACCAACAGCTTTTCGGACCGATGATTTCCCGACACCGGGGATGAGCGAAAAATCGACGATCAACCGAACGGCATGTTCGACTTGATTCGATACACGTCCGTCTTATCGACGGCGGCCGACTTGGCCATGTGGCGCTTGCGTTTCGCACTTTTCGAGGAAAGCAAGTGCCGGCGCGAAGCGTGTTGCCGCATGACTTTGCCCGTCCCGGTGATCTTGAACCGTTTCGAGACTGACTTTCGAGTTTTGCTCCGTGCGATCGCTTTCGGCATAAGGCGCGGAAGATAGCGGCAGTTTCCCCTCGTGACAAACGCTATTGCGCTCGGGCGCCCGCGCGAGAACAAAGTTCTCGCTTCCAATTCTTAACATAGGAAATTGCGCGCATGGAAAACGCGCCTTCGATAAGACCGCATGTCGTGATCGTGGGGGCGGGCTTTGGCGGACTCGAGGCGGCGAAAAAGCTCGGCAAAGAAGCGGTGCGCGTGACCGTAATCGACCGGACCAATCATCATCTCTTTCAACCGCTCTTGTACGAAGTCGCAACCGCGGCGCTTTCGCCCGCGGACATCGCCGCGCCGATCCGCGGCATTCTGAGCGACTTCTCGAACACGGAAGTAATTCTCGCGGAAGTGAAATCGGTCAATGTCGCGGCGAAAACCATGAACATCGGCGATCGGGAAATCGCCTACGATTATCTCATCCTCGCGACCGGCTCACGGCATTCTTATTTCGGACATGACGAATGGGAGAAACTCGCGCCCGGCTTGAAGAGCCTCGAGGACGCCGTGGAAATCCGCCGGCGTCTGCTGCTGGCCTTTGAATACGCGGAGAAGATCACGGACGAAGCCGACAAGGCTGCCGCGATGACCTTCGTCATTATCGGTGGCGGACCGACCGGAGTGGAAATGGCGGGGGCGATTGCCGAAATCTCGCGTTACACGCTCGCGAAAGACTTCCGGCACATCGATCCTGCGAGCGCGCGCGTGGTTTTGGTTGAGGGCGACCAACGCGTCCTTTCCAGTTTTCCGGAAGACCTGTCCGCGAGCGCGATGAAGCAGCTGAAACAGCTCGGCGTCGAAGTGCGCACCGGCATTCACGCGAAGAATCTCACCGATGCCGGCCTCGAAGTTGGCGAGGAGTTCATTCCCTCCCGGGTGAAAATTTGGGCAGCGGGCAATGCGGCCTCGTTTGTGGGAAAGACAATGGGCGTTCCGGTCGACAAAGCGGGACGTGTCATTGTGAACGAGGATTTGACCATTCCCGGCCATAGCGACGTTCAGGTGATTGGAGATCTGGCGAATTTTGCCCATCAGGGTGACAAGCCACTCCCGGGCGTTTCGCCCGTCGCGATGCAAGAAGGCCGTCATGCCGTGCGCAATATCCTGGCGATGATCGACGGCAGAAAGCCCCAACGCTTTCGCTATTGGAACAAAGGAAGCATGGCGACGATCGGCCGGAACAAGGCAGTCGCGGATTTGAATTTTACCCATCTCAGCGGACTGCCGGCATGGGTCGTGTGGCTTTTCATCCACATCATTTTTCTTGTCGGCTTCCGTAATCGCATCGCAGTGCTGATCCAATGGGCGTGGGCGTACCTCACGTTCAATAAGGGCGCGCGGCTCATCACACGGAATTTTCAGGCTGAAACGCGGCCGCTGGCGTGAGAACAGTGAGCGATTTAGTGAGTGAGTGATCGGGAGATCTAATGAACAAGCTCGATCGCGCGAAGCAGTTTCAAGACCGGACGAAGATGTTTGCCATAAAAATCATCCATGTCTTTACCGCCCTCCCGAAACTGGAACCGGCTCGAATAATTGGAAGGCAATTCCTTAGATCTGGCACCTCAGTCGCTGCTAACTATCGTGCCGCGTCTCGTGCCAGGTCGAAAGTGGCCGACGAGACGCTGTTCTGGCTGGATTTGTTGGTCGATTCTGGCCTGGTTCGTTTGGAAGTCGTCGAGCCGCTCCGCATCGAGTGCAACGAATTGGTGCGAATCTTCTCGAGCTCACTTGCGACGGCGAAATCCAATCGCTCAATCACTCACTCTCCCGCTCGCTAAATGGCTCCCTCTTTCCGCATCGCCGTCATCGGTTCGGGCGCGATTGGCTGTTATTACGGGGCGAAGCTCGCTTACTACGGACGCGATGTACATTTCTTGATGCGCGGGGACGTGGCGGAAATCCGTCGGTTTGGAATTCGGATACGTGGCAAGGGCGAGAACCTGCGCGTGGCGAAAGTGCACCATTGTGCGTCAACGGAGGAGATCGGCCCTTGCGATCTCGTTCTCGTCGCGGTCAAGGCCACATCAAATTACGATCTCCTCAAGCTGATCCCACCGCTTCTGCACCCGACGACAATGTTGCTCACGCTGCAAAACGGTTTAGGCAACGAAGAATTTCTTGCTGAGAATTTCGGCGCGGAACGCGTGCTGGGCGGACTTTGCTTCGTCTGCCTCAACCGCGTTTCACGCGGCGTGATCGAGCATTACGATCATGGCCGCGTCGCGATAGGCGAATACAACCGCTGCCCTCAGCCGCGGACGCATGACGTCGCCTGGGAATTCAAGCGGTGTGGCGTGGTCTGCGGTGTTGTGGAAAACCTCGCGCTCGAACGCTGGCGCAAATTGGTCTGGAACATTCCGTTCAACGGTCTCTCGATCGCCGCCGGAGGAATAGACACTGCCGCTATTCTTTCAGATGATCATCTTCGGAGTGAGTGTCTCGCATTGATGGAAGAAGTCATCGTGGCTGCCAATAAGTGTGGGTTTCCGCTGCCCGCCGCGGCGGCGTTCGAGCAGGTGAAACGGACGGAATCAATGGGCGCCTACAAACCCTCGACCCTCATTGATTTCCAGGCGGGCCGTCCTCTCGAAGTCGAGGCGATCTGGGGCGAACCGTTGCGCCGAGCCGCGGCCGCGGGAGCGTTTACGCCGCGACTGCAAGAGCTTTATGAAAAGCTCCAGACGATCGAATCAAAACGGCCCGGTGAAATACCTGAAACCCAGGCGCACGCGTGAAGTGAAAAAAACAGGTCACGCGACTCGTGCAGCACCCAGGATCACCGTGCACAACCGGCAGAGAGCAATGCGCGTCCCACTTGCGGCGTTGCAAGAATTCGCGCGTCGCGCGCTCACGGAGTGCCTTAAGATTCCGAGGAAGAAGCTCAGCGGCCTGGCGAGCTGTGCAGAGCTGAGGGTGATCCTGGTCTCGAACCGGCGCATGGCGGAATTGCATCGCCGTTTCCTTCATCTTCCAGGGCCGACTGACGTAATTACCTTTCAGCACGGAGAGATTTTTGTCAGCGCCGAGACAGCGCGAAGTCACGCGCGGCGATTTGGAAATTCACTTGAGGGTGAGCTGCGTTTGTACATCGCGCACGGGCTTCTCCATCTGCATGGGTTTAACGACAAGGATTCCGCCGACGCGGCGGAAATGGAGCGCGCGCAAGAAAGGCTTGTGGCCTCGATTCTTCTGTAGTGGCCGTCTATGACCGCCGAGGTTGCCAGCGGAGGAGGGGCGCTTTCCAAACCGCCCTTCGAAGACGGCGGTCTGGAGACCGCCGCTACAGTGCGACGCACCGATCGGTTGAACCGAGGACAGCCTATGGTAGCGTTCCGTCCATGAGTTGGCAGCCACGAAGGGATGGCGGGAGTGGCGCCAGGTAACTGACGGAAGCCGCTCCGGTTCGCTCCGATGCACAGTCCCTTCGAGTTATCAGTCGAAAATCCGGCCATCGAGCAAGAGACTCGCACTGCCGAAGAACTCGACCTTCCATGGCAGGTCGTCGTGCACAATGACCCAGTCAACTTGATGACCTACGTCACGATGGTCTTCCAGAAGGTGTTTGGCCTTACGCGGGAAAATGCGGAACGGCACATGCTCGAAGTGCATCAACAGGGGCGCTCGATTTTGTGGAGCGGGATGCGCGAGCGCGCCGAGCTCTATGTCCAACAACTCCACGGCTACTTGCTGCTCGCGACGCTCGAGCGAACGAATTGATATGGAGATCCGCCGCCAGGGAGGTTGCATCGAGATTTCCGAACTCGATCCATTTCTGGCGGAGCTTCTGCGGCAGGTTCCCGAGAGCACGAATACCGAGGGTGTGGAAGGTGCACAGCAACGATTGTTCAGCTCGCCCGCGCCAGCCTCCCAAAGCGAAATTTGCGCGGAATGGAAGCTTTACGTCGAGCCGGAATTGCGGCGCCTTTTTCAGACGGCGACGGAAACCGTCGCGGTCGATTTGCAGCAGCTCAACGGAAGCACAAAACCATTCGCGAATTGCACGCTGCGAATTCCGACGAAAAACTCGGACGCGTGGCTGAACGCGCTGAACCAGGCCCGCCTCGTCATCGCCGCAAAATACAACTTCAACGAGGCCGAGCTGTGCGATCACTATCGTTCGCCGATCGGATCACGGCGCGACCTGGGTTTGTTCCAGGTGAATTTCTACGGATTTCTCCAGGAATTTATTTTGCACGAGCTGGAGAAGGGATAGCTGTAGCGGCGGTCTATGACCGCCGAAGATCGATGCTGGAGATTGGCGCCTGAAGTTGCGCGATACTTTCGGCGGTCATAGACCGCCGCTACAATTAGCTCGTTGGCCGCTTGCGCACCATCGCCATCAGCCGCTCTTTCAAAGCCTCGGACGATTTGGCGGGGCGCAAACTCAGGGCGAAGGCTTCGTGCATGCTGTAGCATTCGGCGATGTAATCTCCTGCCTGTTGCCCGAAATGTTTTCGGGCCAGCTCAAAGGCTTGAGTCTCTTCCACTTCCAGCGCACCTATGACATAAAGGCGGGCCTGGTTCTGGAATTCTTTAAAGCTCATCTCGCAGTTCCTTCAGGCCATCGTAGATTTTTTTCAGCCCTAATTCGAGCCGGGTTTTGACTGTGCCTAATGGTGTATTCGTTTTTGCGGCGATTTCGCGCTGACTCATCCCACGAAAAAATGCGAGATTTATGGCCTGTTGCTGGGCCACGGGCAGTGTGTTGATCACGCGGCGCACGAGAATTCGTGTGTCGCTAAAGGTGATTTCTTCCTCGGTCGCGTTGTGCACCCACGCATCGGGTTGTTGTTCCGTCTCGTTCTGAAACCGCTCTCCGGCGCGCGCATAGGCCTGTTTTTTCCGCAATCCATCGATCGCGCGGCGTCGCGCCAGCGTGACCATCCAGCCGAGCGGTTTCCCTTTTTGCGCGGAGAAATTTTTCGCCTGGTTCCAGATCTCCATGAAAATTTCCTGCAGGAGATCGTCGGCTTCCGCTTCGTTATGGATCACGCGCAGGATGAGCGCCTTCAGGATGCCGCTGTATCGATCATACAAAAGCGAGAGCGCCTCCGGATCTTCCTTTTGGATCGCGTGCATGAGTTCGAGATCGGTCGGCGCGCCCGGCTCGAGTTCCGGCGCGGCTGCAGGCATCCGCGGGCCCGGCGCTTCGAGCGGATCATCCTGCGCTCCGTTCTTGGGTGAAAAGTCCATCGCCGTTGTCGTACCTACGCGCTCCTTCGCTTTGCGACCCATTCTCTCATGTGGGTTTCGAGAACGTTCAGCGGCAAAGCCCCATTTTTCAGGACTTCATCGTGGAAAGCACGCAGGTCGAATTTCTGGCCGAGCTCTTTTTCCGCGTAGGTGCGCAACTCGCGGATTTTCAATTCGCCAATCTTATAACCTAGCGCCTGGGCGGGCCAGACGATGTAACGATCCACCTCGACTTCGATGTCGTGCGGAGGATTGCCCGTGTTCTCTTCGAAGTATTTGATCGCCTGTTCGCGGCTCCAATCCATCGAGTGCAAACCGGTATCCACGACGAGGCGGACCGCGCGCAACATCTCGTCCCCGAGATGACCGAAGTTTTGGTAAGGATCCTTAAAGAATCCCATCTCGTAGCCGAGGCTCTCCGCGTAGAGAGCCCAGCCTTCGGCAAATGCGTTGTATCCTCCGTTTTTCCGGAATTCGGGGAGATCTTCCATCTCTTGTGCAATCGAAATTTGAAAATGATGTCCGGGAACCGCTTCGTGGAGGGTGAGCGTTTCCATTCCCCATTTCGGGCGGCCTGGTAAATCGTAAGTGTTAGCGAAGAAGTAACCGGGACGTCCCGCTTTGAGCGAGCCTGGCTCGTAATACGCGCCAGCTTGTGATTTCTCCGCGTAAGCCGGCACCGCCCGGACGCCGTAGGGGAGGCGGGGAAGTATGCCGAAAAATTCCACGAGCCTGGGGTCGATCCGCTTTGCGATATCGCGGTAACCCGAGAGCAAACTCTCCGCATCGGTGTAATAGAATTTTGGATCGGTCAGCAAATATTTTGTGAACGCGTGAAAGTCGCCTTTGAAACCGGTGCTCGCGATCACTTTTTCCATCTCGCCACGAATGCGCTTCACTTCATCGAGCCCGATCTGGTGAATCTGCGCCGGCGTCAGTTCCGTGGTCGTCTGCTGGCGCGTGGTATAGGCGTAAATCTTTTCTCCGTTTGGCAGCTTGTTGGTTCCGATCGTCGTGCGGCAGCCTGGAAGGTATTTCGCCGCCAGGAAATCTTTGAACTTCTGATAAGCCGGCTCGACCTTCTTCGTGAAAGCGTCGGTTGCCGCCTGCCGTAACCGCGCCTGATCCGCAGCGGGAACGAGCGACGACATTTCCTTGAACGGCTCCAGTATTGAGCTCTCCGCTGGGTCCCTCACGATCAAGTTCAACACCTGCTGCGGGACATCGCGCATTGTGACTTGCGGCGGCGTGATTTTTTGGTCGAGACCCTTTTGCAAGAGGGCGATGGTTTGCTCGATCAAAGTCGGTACGCCGTTCAAACGCGCGACCAAATCTTCGTAGTCTTTTGTCTTCTTGAACGTGGTCGAGGTGATCACTTGCGCGACGCTTTGTTGCACGCCGCCCATCTGGTTGATCTGCATGAGCTCGAACGGAAACTGATCGCCTTCGACCGAGAATTCAGCGTTACGCCGATAGAGGTCGTAACTGATCACATCGGTCTGGGAAAGTTTCGTCCGGTCGATCGACTTGATCAGTTCGAGATCGAGTTTGTCTGTCTCCTGGCGCCTGGCGATCGCCTCGAAAGAAATGTCGCTCCACCGATCGTTCTGCCCCGCATAACCCACGGACGTGGCAAATTCCGGCGATTCCTTCATGGTGTATTCCCACGAAAAATCGAAGAGACGATGCAGCCGATCGGCTTCGTTCAGTTTTTCTTTCTTCGCGAGCAACTCTTTCCCGCGCGCCGTGAAATCCTCAGCTGGAGTTGCCCGCAAAGTCGGGCTGAGCAGAATCAAAGCGCAAAACAAGAGGGTAATCTGTCGCATGGGGTATGGAGATTTACTGGCAAGCGCGTGCCTCGTCCACCTGATTTGCCGGGACGAGGAGCGGCGGTTACAAACCGCCGTGGCGCTCGAAGAGATCTCAACCTCCGCAAAATCTATTCCACTTGACCGTTCCGATGAGCGCGGGCTAGCCTCGATGTCAGTGCTCAAGGAAATAATCTAAGAAATATCATGCGCTTACTCGCAATCGCGATCGTGTTCCTCACCGCTTCGCCGTTTGTGCGGGCGCAAGATGCGGCGTCCGCTCCGTTCCAAAACAGAAGTCCGTCGCCGACTGAAGAATCGGCGGCGCCAACGCTGACGCCTAAACCAAGGGCGACGCCAACGTCTGAATCGTCGGAGCCTTTCACGTTGGAACCGAGGGCAACTCCAGTTCTGGAGCCGATACCAACTCCGACGCTCGAGCCAATAGCATCCCCGCCGCCGCGAGCGACGCTTGCATCTCCCACGCCCAAACCGATAGCGACCCCCACGCCGAGACCAACTGCGACTCCGAGGGCCAAACCAACCCCGACTGCAACCCCCAAGCCAAAAGCGACCCCAACGCCCAGGCCAACACCGACTCCAACCCCCAAGCCAACAGCGACCCCAAAGCCTAGGCCAACTCCGACTCCCACGCCCAAACGAACGCCGATTCCCGCTGAGTCACCGGCCACTGATCAAAACCAAAGCGACATCGCGTCGAAGTTGAAAGCCCTCGAAGAGCGTTGGGAAGGGTCCTTCGTGACTCACGACATTTTAGTCATCGAGCAGTTGGTGGCGGAGGATTTCGTCGGCACTTCCTCCAGCGGCAAGCTGGGGAACAAATCGACGATGATTTCTGAAGCCAGGAAAGATAAGAATGTCTACACGTCCGCCGTGTCCGGAGATATAGTCGTGCACTCTTTCGGTCCGAGCGTCGCGGTCGTAACCGGCGTTGCGCGGGAAAGCGGCAAGACGCCGGCGGGCAAGGCTTTTTCGCACGCCTATCGTTTTACTGACACCTGGGTGGAGCGGAACGGCGAGTGGCAGTGTGTCGCGGCTTCCGCGATGGCGCTGCCGAAGAAATAACCCGGCGTAGCCGCTTCGCTGCGCGAAGCGTCCCGAAGCGCCGCCACGGCGATGCATTTCGCCGCGCACAGGACGGCGCCTTAAGGGAATCGAGCGATTGCGCGGCGGCAATTGTTGCGCCAACTGTTAGCCGCATGGCACAGCTGTCGAGTGATCCCACCGTCGATCCGCTCTGGTACAAGGACGCGATCATCTACGAGCTGCACGTCAAGACCTTTCACGACAGCAACGGTGACGGGATCGGCGATTTTCGCGGCCTGATCGAGAAACTCGATTATCTCCAGGAGCTGGGCGTCACCGCCCTCTGGCTGCTGCCCTTTTATCCTTCGCCCATGCGCGACGATGGCTACGACATCGCTGATTACTACGACGTCAATCCGAGCTACGGCACGCTCGCCGATTTCCAGGCCTTTCTCGCGGCGGCGCACGAGCGTGGACTCAAGGTGATCACGGAGCTCGTCATCAATCACACTTCCGATCACAACCCGTGGTTCCAGAAATCGCGCCGCGCCGCGCCGGGCTCGCCGGAGCGCGACATGTATGTCTGGAGCGATACGCCGGAAAAATACAAAGAAGCGCGGATCATCTTCAAAGATTTCGAGACCTCGAACTGGTCGTGGGATCCGGTGGCGAAGGCTTATTACTGGCACCGCTTCTACTCGCATCAGCCCGACCTGAATTTCGATAACCCGGCGGTCCACGCCCTCGTCGAAAAGGTGCTCGATTTCTGGCTGAACATGGGCGTCGACGGCTTACGGCTCGACGCGGTTCCCTACTTGTACGAGCGCGAAGGAACGAGCTGCGAAAATCTCCGTGAGACGCACGAATACCTGGTGAAATTGCGTGCGCACGTCGACGCGAATTTCCAGGGCCGCATGCTTCTGGCCGAGGCGAACCAGTGGCCGGAAGACGCCGCGGCCTACTTCGGAAAGGGCGACGCGTCGCACATGAACTTCCATTTTCCGCTCATGCCGCGGATGTTCATGTCGTTGCAGATGGAGGACCGGTTTCCGATCATCGACATCCTCGACCAGACGCCGCCGATCCCCGAGACCTGTCAGTGGGCGATGTTCCTCCGCAATCACGACGAGCTCACTCTCGAAATGGTCACCGACGAGGAGCGCGATTACATGTATCGCGTTTACGCGAACGATCCGCTCGCCCGCATCAATCTTGGTATTCGCCGCCGCCTCGCGCCCTTGCTCGCAAACAACCGCCGCAAGATCGAGCTCCTGAATATTCTTCTCTTCTCCATGCCCGGGACGCCGGTCCTCTACTACGGCGACGAAATCGGGATGGGCGACAATTTCTACCTGGGCGACCGCAACGGTGTCCGCACCCCGATGCAATGGAGCCCGGAACGCAACGCCGGTTTTTCCAAAGCAAACCCGCAGCAGCTTTATCTGCCGATCACGATCGACCCGGAATATCACTACGAGGCGATCAACGTGGAAAACCAGCAGAAGAATTTGTCTTCGTTGCTTTGGTGGATGCGCCGCGTCATCGCGATGCGCAAGAATTTTAAAGCGTTCTCGCGCGGTTCGCTCGAGTTTTTATATCCCGAAAACCCAAAGGTCCTCGCATTTCTGCGCCGGCACGAAGAGGAGACGATTCTTGTCGTGGTAAATCTTTCGCGTTTTTCCCAGGCAGCTGAGATCGATCTTTCACGTTTTGCGGGTTGCAGTCTCATGGAGGCCTTCAGTCAGAATTATTTCCCGACGATCAAGGACTCTCCGTATCCGATCACGCTCGGACCGCACGCGCACTACTGGTTTGTCCTCTGCGCTCAACCCGCCGCCGCGCGTGCTTCGCAGGAACGCGTTGTGCCCACGCTCAATACCGCGCCGAATTTGCAGACGCTCCTGGCCGATGGTCAGCGCTCGCGGTTCGAACGGGAGGTCTTGCCGGAATTCATTCGGCATTGCCGGTGGTTTGGCGCGAAAGCACGCATAATTCGCGAGCTGCGCATCGCGGAGCAGGTGCCAATCCCCGGCGAAAGGGCTGGGCATTTCTGGTTCCTCGAAGTCACTTACACCGACGGCGCACCGGCGACTTACGCGCTGCCCGTGCAGATCGCGATAGGAGAGTCTGCGCATGCGATCGCGAAGGCTGCGCCGCAGGCTGTGATTGCGCGATTTGCCGGTGCGGAAGAAGCGATCCTCCATGATGCGATCTGGGATGCAGCTTTCCGAGAGCAACTTTTCCGGAGCATCACGCAACGTCAAAGTTTGAAGGGAAAATCCGGTGAGCTGCTGGGAGTGCCCGGCAGTTCGCTCGCACTCGACGATAAAGTTCCGCCCTCCCACGTCGTCGCCGCGGAACAAAGCAATTCGTCGATGCTGTTCGAGAACAAATATTTCCTGAAGCTCTACCGCAAACTCGAGGACGGCGTGAATCCCGATGTCGAGATCACGCGGTTCCTGACCGAACGGCGCGGGTTCGCGCATGTGCCCGCGTTCGCCGGCGCGATCGAGTATCGCCGGGGAAAATCCGAGCCGACGGTTGTCTGTCTCTTGCAGGCAGCTGTGGCAAATGAAGCCGACGCGTGGGCGCTCACGCTCGATGCCGTCGGCCGCTATTACGAGCGCGTCTTGGGACGCAAAGCTGATTTGCAGATTGAAAACGCGCCACCCGGCCCGCTGCTCGAAGAATTAATCGGCGGCATCTATCCGCAAAAGGCGAAGCTGCTCGGCCAGCGCACGGGCGAACTGCACCTCGCGCTTGCTTCGGATCCCGACGATCGCGCGTTCGCACCGGAACCGTTCAATGCGCTCTCGCAGCGTTCCGTTTATCAAAACATGCGGGCATCGCTGCGGCGCGCATTTGCGTTGCTGCAGAAAAAACTGCCTGGCCTCCCCGAAGCCTTTCAAGTCGAAGCGAAGGAAATTCTGGCCGCGGAGCAAAAAATCCTCGCGCAGGAACAGCGCATTCTCGATCAAAGCTCTGCCGCGACAAAGATCCGGATCCACGGCGATTATCACCTTGGGCAGGCTCTTTATACCGGGAAAGATTTTGTCATCCTCGATTTCGAAGGCGAGCCGGCGCGCCCGCTCAGCGAACGGAAGCTAAAGCGTTCCGCGCTCCGCGATGTCGCCAGCATGATGCGCTCATTCCAATACGCCGCCTACAGCGCGCTCTGGCAGCCGGCCATGCGTCCGGAAGACATCCCGTTCCTCGAGCGCTGGGCCGATCTCTGGTATCGGCAGATGGGCAGCGTCTTCTTGCAAAGCTATCTCAAGGCGACCAGGGGAGCGTCCTTCATCCCGCAACGCGAAGCCGATCTGCAGGTGCTGCTCGAAGCGTATCTGCTCGACAAAGCTGTCTACGAAGTCGGCTACGAGTTGAACAATCGGCCCGACTGGGTCGTCATTCCGATTCGCGGCATCAAACATATCCTGGGCGCGATGTAATGTTGTTCCCCTACCAGCGCTCGCCGCGGCGAGCGCCTCTACATTTCAAAAAAGAGTCGCAGTTCATCCCGCGCGCAGATAAAACCAACCAACTCGGATAACCAATATGAATACACACCTCGACTCCATCGATCGGCAAATCGCGGCGAAGCATCTTCTCACGCATCCGTTTTACCTGGCCTGGACACGCGGTGAGCTGAGCGTCGCGGCCCTGGCCGATTACGCCCGCCAGTATTATCACCACGTCGCCGCGTTCCCGACCTATCTCTCCGCCGTGCACGCGCGCTGCGACGATCAACCGACGCGCAAGCAGTTGCTCGATAATCTCGTCGACGAAGAAGCCGGCTCTCCGAATCACCCCGAGTTGTGGCTGCAATTCGCAGAAGGTCTCGGTGTTTCGAAAGAAAATGTTCAGGCGTCGGAAAAGTGGAATGAGACTTCGAATCTGATCGGCACGTTCCGCTCCATTTGCTCCGAAGGCACGACCGCCGAAGGAATCGCCGCGCTTTACGCTTACGAAAGCCAGATTCCCGCCGTCTCGGAATCAAAGATCAAAGGCCTGGTCGAGAACTACAAGATGACCGAGCCGCAGGACTATCAGTACTTCACCGTCCACGTTGAAGCCGATCGCGAACACGCCGCCGCCGAACGCGCGATGCTCGATCAGTACGTCACCGACGCTAACGCCGCGACGACCGCGAACGCCGTCGACCGCATTCTTGACGCGCTTTGGGAAATGCTCTCAGGCGTCTGCCATCGTCACGCCATCGCGTGCTAAGAACGCTGTGTGCGGGGCTCTAGGGCAACGGGCCGGTTCACCGCCTATTCAGGTGCGTGGGGCGAGTGTGGATCTTGTAATCGGTATTCCCCGAAGATCCCCCGCGTTCTTAGCGATTTCTTCGATCGTAGATTCGAATTGAGCATGAGGACCAACAACAATCTCGTTTACGACGTCTTGAAGATTGCAGTGCAAATTGAAACCCTGCGAAGGAATGGGTTCGGAAGAGAACCTGACCAGCCTAATCTCGTGTTCTTCTTCGAACTCGGTTCGCTTAAGTAGCGGAAGATGTAGGTCATCGATCGAGGGAAGTTCGTCGCCTTCGCTAAACTCCAGGTAATTCACTTCACGCAGGATCAGTTTTCACCTCCTTCGGCCCGGAGCTCACCGACGAATCATGTTCATTTTCCGCTCTCGCTATCAGGTCTCCAAGGACTTAACCGATTCTCCGAGCCTCCGTTTTGCATTGTCTGGTTCGATGCGATTCAATATGCTCCCAGTCGTGCAGGCTCCCCCGGTCAACGCGCCGCAACCGCGGAAATAGACTGGAAAATGCCGTCTATATCTCGTTAGGCCCAGTCAGCGAAATATTGACAAAACGAACACGACAAATATTAGATCCACGCTTATGGACAAAGAAGCCATAATTCAAACACTCAAGGAATGGCAGAACGCCATTTATGCTAGGCAAGAAGTTCATTTCAAAACCGCGCATAAGTTCGAGAAATTTCACTACTCGATCGGACTCCCGGCGACCATATTAGCGGCCATTACCAGTGCTACCATTTTTACAAAGCTCAATCAGGACCTAAGCGCAAATACTAAGCTCTGGGTAGCGTGTGTGAGTCTCCTAGCTGGCATTTTCACGGCTGTGCAAACACTTTACAGTTATGCTAAGCGATTTCGCGAGCGGGATGCTTTCGGAGTGGGCTGACGGATCACCAACGCAGCCTTGCCTCGAACCGATTCGGGGCTGATCTTGTGTCTCCTTAGACCTCGCCCAACAATGCGTAATTCATCAATTGTTCTCGTTCTCGCCTTGCTTTTGTCCACACATGCGGAGGGCGCGAAGCCGATGCCGCCAAAAGAGCTCGCGGAGTTCCTGGGCTCAGTGTCCCCGAAGGCGTTCGAGTGGACGAAGACCGTTGGATCTGACTTCGATGCCTATTACGGCCGTGCGATGCCGCCATTGTCTGGGGCGTTGAATATCCACATCGGCGGTTGGCCACATTTCAAGCGCGACGCGGCGAGCACGACCGTGGCCGGTCGCCTGGGTATGTTTCCCGTGACCTGGCACAGGAAAGTTGCACCGAACGGAACCATCAGTCAGGAGGCTGTGCTTAAGCTTTACGATTTGTGGAAGGTCGACATCTGGCTCGAAGCGAAGCGCCAGTCAGACATTGATCGGATGATCGCAATTGTGTCGAAGCTGCCGACCTTTACGCAGAAACCAAAGCCCATTTCACCCCAATGAAACCTAACCCCGGCGATGCAGTTCCGAACTCCAAAAGCTTGTGCGAGCGGGGTTCTTCGGAGTGAACTGATGTGGCCCCCGGTCAAGAGCTTGGTTGGTTTACGGTTTGTTTCTCCTCTATTGGTGGTTCGCTGCGATTGCTGCTTTCATTCATTACAGGCTAGATCGTAATCGTCGTGCGGCAGCGCTCTCTCAGGTCGAACGGACTTTGGGAATTCGTCTTTCAGTCCGAGTTTACGTTACTATGGTTTGGATCGCTGCGGGGTTAGTTACGTTAGGCGCCTTGTGGATTCCTCGCTTATGGATTTCCGTTCTCGAACGTCATCCGTGATGGAACGCCTGAGGCCAAGTGGTTCGCCGCTCAGACCGTGAAGGAGGTCGCCCGTGAGGTGCGACAGCTCCTCGGCGGCTATGGCTACATCGGATACTATCCCGCCGAGCGCTATCTGCGTGACAACGTCCTCATCGATATCTACGAGGGGACAGGCGAGATCCAGCGCACCGTGATCGCGCGGCACATTTTTTGGCCGCGACTGAGCACTCTCCTCGCCCTTGGCATCGTAACGACAAGAGGCCGATCGTCTGGAGCATCACGCCAGCAAGCAGCTCCCCTACAGGGTTGCCTTCGACAGCGGCCCTGTGCCCGCCGCCTCTCGGTACACCTCGAGGGTCGCCGCGGCGCACTTGTCCCACGAGAACGCCTTGGTTCTCTCGAGACCGCGCTGCCGCATCTCTTCCCTCACCTCCGGTGTGTCGGCAACCTGCCGGATAGCTCTGGCAAGGGCTTGCGGCTCTTGCAACGAGAAGTGGCGGCCCGCTCCTGCGAGCACCTCGCGCAGCGGGGGGATATCGCTGGCGATGACGGGGCAGCCGCACGCCATGGCCTCCAGGACGGGGAGCCCGAAGCCTTCGGCCAGAGATGGCTGCACAAGCGCGATCGCAGCCTGCATCAGAGTGATGAGCTCTTCCAGGGGAAGCGACGGCAGCCACAGGACGCGCTCCAGCACCCCCAGCGTCTGCGCCAGGGCGTGCAGCCCTTCTCCGGGCTGGCAGCGCTGCACCAGGACCAGCCTCTCGTGCTTGCGCGAAGCGGCCGCAAAGGCCTCCAACGCGAGTCTGTGCCCTTTGCTCGGTGCGTTCTGCCCAACCACCAGAAAGTAGTCCGCCTCTGCGCCGAGGATGCGGGTCGCCTGGGCGAGCGCTGCCTCCCGATCCACTGCAGGAGCAAAGCAGCTCTCGACTCCGTAGGGGATGAGGGAGACCCGCGACCGGGCAGAGGGAGCGATGCGCGCGATGGCATCGGCGCTTGCGCGGGAGCCCGTGATGATGCGCGTGGCCCGGGCCAGGGCGTGACGGATGCTCGCTGGGATGAAAAACTGCTTGGGCAGACGGGTCCGCCAGTAGATAAGCTCCGGAGAATCCAGCCACATGAGGTCGTGGATCGTGACGACCGCCGCACAGGGGATGCCCCAGCCGAGGATGTTGTGGGGTGCGTGAAACAGATCGGCATCCTTCAGAGGCCCGAGGAGTGTGGGCCACAAGACGGTGCCCAGGGAGTTGGGCTCGGCAGACACCGTCTGCTCGCTGAAATTGTGCACCTCCGAGAGTGGCCGTTGGGCGAGGCGGTGCGCCCACAGGTGGAAGTGGTGCTCCGGCGCGGGCAGAGGCAGGCGATCGATAAGCCCGCGGACGTAAGTCCCGATGCCGCTGGGTCTTTCGCGGACATACCGAGAATCGATGACAACCTTCATGCCGGTGGTGCTTTTCGTTTCTTGGGGGCGGTTCGGCCTTGTTCTCGTCTCTGGCTTTCAATTCCAGTATCGGTTATGTATGGGCTTCTTTAAGTCCATGAATCTGTCGGTAGCTTCCGCACGTTTGCTGGTCCAATGTAACACAGACTCGATTCGGTCCACTGCCGGGGCGAAGATGGACAATTCAGGAATAATACGGAGGATGGCTTCGGGAGCGATGCAACAGTCTACGTTGGGACAATTACCCTCTTCAGCCAGATCCGTATTTTCATTTATCATGGTGATGCGCACCCCAGCGCGGGCGAAATCGACTATCAGACCGTCAGATCTACGCTCGCGAAGGATCAAATCATATGGGACGAAGAGGTCAGCAACAAATAAAGGATTAATTTTACATGGAACGGACGCAACTATCGCGGGGCTGATCTTATTGATTCACTCGTGCTATTCCTTCACCCTTCGGGCTTCCCGTCTATGTTCCGGCTTGGACGTCCGCTCCATTGACTTACTCCCTCCCGATCGTTCGCATTTCATGCTAAGGCCTATCTCGCTCTGCTCCCGGAGGTTCGATTCTCGTTAGGCAAATCAAATGAATAGCGAATAATTAATCGCAATACAGGAGGAAACATGTCTATTCAAGATAAGTGCTGTACGCTTGCCCCTTACTTCAAGGTATCGAGTGGTAACCTGGAGGCGTTTAAGAAACTTTGTAAGCAATTCGTCGCGAAGACGAGTGAAGAAACAAAGTGTCTTTACTATGGATTCAGCTTTAACGCTGACCAGGCTCATTGCCGGGAAGGCTACAAAGACGCTGAGGGTCTTTTGACGCACCTGAAGAACGTAGGATCGCTGCTCGAGGAGGCGCTGAAGATTGCCGAAATCACGCGTCTAGAGGTCCACAGCCCAGAAGAGGAACTGGCGAAGCTTCGCGAGCCTCTCGCTAATCTAAAGCCACAATTCTTTATCCTTGAGCATGGTTTCCGTCGCTAACCTGCCTTCGTGCTCCAAGCATTCGCCTACTCCGGCAGGATAAACCAAACCATAAACATCAAGAAACATCACCATGTCCGACACCTACGTTCCACTGATCAGCTCCGGCACTGCCGGTCCACTCGGCGTTCTGCACCTCCCGCGCCTCTGGCAGAAAGTCTCTCTTGAAGCGGCGGGTAAACTCGCATCAGGTTATCCCGGCATCGGCCGAGGCTTCGATGCGATGACCTGTGCCGCGCTCGCGCTCGATGAACAGGCGGTAAAGGATTACATCAAGCAGAACAAGCCGACCTATCCCCAATTCGAAGCGTGGGTAAAGCAAAACGCCAGGTCGCTTACGAAGGAGGCCATCGAGAAGCATAACGCCGCGGTGCGCGGTTATATCCACGATGACGCTACGCGCCAGGGTGTTCTGGGCGCGTGCGGCATTGCCGACGTCGCTTCCGCTCCAAAGGACGCGGTGAACCTGAACAATCTTGACGACTGGTATGAATTCCACCAGGCGGTGTTGAAATAATTTAGCGAACTGGCGATTGGAAGATTCTGGAATTAACGACCTGGCGACTTAATGAACTGGTGATTGAAGAATTCAGAGTCTTAATCGCCAAGTCATTAAGTCACTAAATCGCTAATTGATTCTCATCCTCCGGCCATGGCGCCCAGAACCACAAACGACTCGCCGCCTGCCGCAACGGCGTCGGGGAGGGGAGTGTCCGGCAATTCGTGGGATAGGTCCTCCTCGCAGGCGAAGAACCGTACGAACGCGCGGCGCTTTTGCGTGACGTGATCGCGGATCGTCCCGCGCAACATCGGATAGCGCGCCTCGAGTGCATCGAGGACGGAGCGTTGCGTGACCGGGCCTTCAACGTGGAGCTGCACCTCGCCATCGACGCGGGCGAGCGTGCGCAGATGGATCGGGAGCACGACTCGGATCATGGCAGCGTCTGGACTTCGACGGACAGGACGGCCGGAAGATCGCGGACGATGGGATTCCACGTGTCGCCCGCGTCGGCCGAGGCGTAGACCTGCCCGCCAGTGGTGCCGAAATAGACGCCGCACTTATCGAGCGAGTCCACGGCCATGGCGTCGCGCAGCACGTTTACGTAGCAATCGCTCTGCGGCAGACCGCTCGTCAGCGCTTCCCATTCGTTTCCGCCGGTCCGGCTGCGGTAGACGCGCAGTTTGCCATCGGGTGGGAAATGCTCGGAGTCGCTCTTGATCGGGACGACATAAATGGTGTCCGGCTCGTGCGCATGGACGTCGATCGGGAATCCGAAATCAGACGGCAGATTGCCGCTGACTTCGTGCCAGGAGTCGCCGGCGTTCTCGCTGCGCATGACGTCCCAGTGCTTCTGCATGAAGAGCACGCCCGGGCGCGACGAGTGCATCGCGATGCGGTGAACGCAATGGCCGACCTCGGCTGTCGGGTCAGGGATTTGTTCGGACTTCAGTCCGCGGTTGATCGGTCGCCACGTCTGGCCGGCGTCGTCGCTCCGGAACGCCCCCGCAGCCGAGATGGCGACGAAGATCCGCCCGGGCTGGCTCGGATCCAGCAGGATCGTGTGCAAGCACATCCCACCGGCGCCTGGCTGCCAAAGATTGCCCTTGGCACCGCGCAGCCCGGGGAGCTCCTGCCAGGTCTTGCCGCCATCCACAGTGCGGAACAGGGAGGCGTCTTCCGCTCCGGCGTAGACGGTATCCGGATCGGTCAGCGACGGTTCGAGATGCCAGACTCGCTTGAATTCCCAGGGATGCTGCGTGCCGTCGTACCACTGGTGAGTGCCGGGGACGCCGTCGTAGACGAACTCGTTCCCGACCGGCTCCCACGTTTTGCCACCGTCTTCGGAACGTTGAATCATCTGCCCGAACCAGCCGCTGGACTGCGACGCATAGAGCCGGTTCGGGTCGACGGGCGAGCCCTTGAGGTGATAGATTTCCCAGCCCGCAAAGTGGGGGCCGCTGATGTCCCATCGTTCGCGCTTGCCGTCCGATGTCAGGACGAACGCGCCCTTCCGTGTGCCGACCAGCAATCGGACGGCGCTCATTGCTTACTCCTTCTCATCGGTCGTGGGCTCACGGTCGAATCGGTTGCCGTTCTCATGTTGTGATCCTTTCTCTGCGGTCGGATTGCCTTCCTCATCCGAAGGAATGTATGAAGGCGATGCGCTCCGGCGCAACGATTTTGCGAAAAACAAACTTGATCCCGCATGTCCCAGCAGTGAACTGCGTCCGGTGGGATCCAGCGCTTCGCGTGCGACGGAGCGCGCGATCCACCACGCGCCGATGCTGGCGGCTCCAAGTGGGATGGCAATCTTCGCAAATTTCGGATGGGCAGGAAAGAATTCGGGCGATATCATGAGCGGCCCATGAGCCAACTGGAACAGCGGCAACCCGAAGTCGGCGGCGCAAACCGGGCGGCGGCGCCTCGTATTTTGAGCCCGGAATTGAAGCAGCAGTTCGAGACGCTCAGGGACCACCTTCAGCGTGCATTGTGGCTGGCCGAAAGGTGCGCTGACGATGAAGCAACCCAAATTCTGCGCGCTCGGCTGACAAATCTGCAGGCGGCGGCTCTGATCGTCATCGTGGGAGAAGTCAAGGCCGGTAAGAGCAGCTTTATTAACGCCTTGATCCGTGAAGACGTCTGTGAAGTCGCGCCGGGACCGTGCACCGCCGGTATCCGGGAATTGGTCTATGGCGGTGAACGCAAAGTAGTCAGCCTGGGCCAGTTTCGTGAAAGAGTCTTTTTGCCCAAAGAAGTGTTGCGCGAAGTTACGATGGTCGATACGCCCGGAACCAACTCGATCATCCAGAATCATGAAACGATAACGGAAAACTATATTCCGCAGAGCGATCTGGTTGTTTTTGTCTTTTCCGCAGCGAACCCGCATACCAAGTCGGCTTGGGAACTCCTTACCTTGATCAGGAAGGAGTGGCACCGGAAGATGGTGTTTGTGCTCCAGCAAGCTGACCGAGCCAGCCAGAAGGAGTTGGCCGTAAATCGAGAGCACGTAACGCAGTATGCACGCGAGCGGCAGGTAGAGAACCCAACCGTTTTCACTCTTTCAGCCAAGCGTGAACTGGAAGGAATGCCGGAGAGTGGATTCGTTGAATTTCGCAGCTACCTGCAGAACGCCATAGCCTGTGGAGAAGTGTGGCGCATGAAAGTGGAAGGATCCTATCAAACGCTGAGATCGGTCATGGCGAGGTTGCTCTCGCATCTCCGCCTCGAGAAGGAAGCAATCGACGAGGAGCGCGCCTTCTATCAAGACCTAGTCCGCAAGGTGGAAGCGAATGCGGCGACGGCCTACTCGCTGAAGCTGGATATTGTCGAGAAGCTTTCGACCACCTACGACAGCCTTGCCAGGCAATCGGAAGATGAGTTCGCGAAGGGTCTCCGTCTGGGAAAATTATTCAAGCGAGCGATTCCGTTTTTGCGAGACAAGGATACCAGAACCTGGCTCCAGGAGTTGAGGGCGCGATTTGAGCGCTCCGCCAGAAAAGAAATCCAGATCGAAGCGGCGGGGGTCTCGAAGGAGCTTTTCGATCGGATGCGGACGATGATGGACGAACTGGCGCAGGGCATCGCGGGAAGACAGGAGCGCCTCAGAGAAAACGCCCTTTTGCCGCACGCCGCGGCCCACTCGGTCATGCTCGAACAATTGAGAACGAAGTTGGAATTCATCCGCGTCGATGAAGCAGTCCTGAGGGGCAAAGTCGCGGAGACGAAAGATGTCAGGACACTTGCCCTGGCGGGGAGCGGACTCGCGGGTCTTGGAGTAATCATCGCGGCGCTCTCGCCGATTCTATGGCTCGACGTCACGGGGGGAATATTTTTGGCGACCGGCATCCTTCTGGTTGCTGTCGGACTGATCTGGCGACGATCAAGTGTCCTGCGCGATTTCAAGCAGAAGCTGGGCGATTCGCGTCAGGAGTTTCATGACCGCTTGGACTCCGAATTCAGCCAAATCTTTGACGGCCTTTTCTACGAGGTGCGTCAAGCGTTGACTGAAGCGCTCTTCCGTCTGGACTTACAGGCCTCTTTTAACGCACCACTTCTCGAAGAAACATTCCAGATTGGCGAAGCTGCGTCTGACATGGTCATGGTTTCCCAACGCATTATAGCAACGCAACCGGACCAGCCGTCGGCAGCCGCCTAGTCAGTGAGCGAGCGGGCGATTGAGAGATCGGGAGATTGCGAATAATGCCTCCGACCACGGCGACGCCTGCATTTCGCAAGACCGACACTTTCACAGCGGGCGCCAAGACTCTGCCGCAGCGTTACTTCGTTTCGCCGGAGGTTTTCGCAGAGGAACAAGAGAAAATCTTCGCCAGCCGATGGGTGCTCGTCGGACATCAGAGTCAGATTGCCAAAGCAGGGGATTATTTCGTCCAGGAAGTTGCCGGTGAAAGCCTGATTGTTCTGCGGGATCAAAAGGCGGAATTGCGCGGATTCTACAACGTCTGTCGGCACCGCGGCACGCGGTTGTGCGAGGAGAAAAACGGACACTCATCCGCGATTCAATGCCCATATCATGCCTGGACCTATGGCCTCGACGGAAGACTTGTCGGTGCGCCGCACATGGACAAGGTGCAAGGTTTTGACAAGGCCGAGCATTCGTTGCACGCGATAGAGTTGGCGTTATGGGAAGGGTTCATCTTCGTGAACCTGGCGGATGCGCCCACTCCGGTGGAGGAAGTCTTTGCGCCCCTGGCCGGAAAATTCAGCCCCTGGAATCTGCCGAAGCTGCGCTCGGCCAGACGGATCGATTATGACGTCCGCGCCAACTGGAAGTTGATCTTCGAGAATTATTCGGAGTGCTATCACTGCCCTGGGGTGCATCCTGCGCTCCAGAAACTGACGCCCTACGACTTAGCGGAGAACGATCTGTGCGAAGGGCCTTTCCTCGGCGGGTTCATGCCGATCACCAAAGGCCATAGTTTGACGATGACTGGCAATGCCTGCGCGCTGCCGGTGGGCGATATCAAGGGTGAGGATAATGACCGGGTTTTCTATTATTCCATTTTCCCCAACATGCTGCTCAGCATGCATCCTGATTATGTCATGGTGCATCAACTATGGCCGCAGTCGCCGGACCGGACGCTCATCTTTTGTGATTGGTTTTTCCATCCGGAGGCATTCGATCGGTCCGACTTTCATCCAAACGACGCCATCGAGTTTTGGGATATGACCAACAAGCAGGACTGGCACGTGTGCGAGTTAAGTCAGCAAGGCATTGCCTGCCGCGCGTATCAACCGGGCCCTTATTCGCCCAGGGAAAGCATCCCAGCGGCTTGGGACCGGGAATACGTGCGGCACCTGGGGTGAACCTTCCACTTCCTCTTAATCTGGAAGCCAGGAATCCAGGATCAGCAATTGAATTAGAAAAGCAGGAACGTGGGAAGTGAACCTGAGGGCGCTTTGGATCAAAAGTTCGTCTCGGCAAGCTGCCGAGACCCGCAGGCTGGCAGCCTGCGCTCTCCAGGCGCTTGGCACAAGCGCCTCTACCCCAAGCCCAGGAATTCGCGCGCGGTGCCGGCTAGCACTTGTGATTTCTCTTCTGGAGAGAATTCGTTCATCGATTCGATAAGTTCGCCCGGGTGTGCTTCGCCTAACGGGAACGGATAGTCCGATCCGAGCGCGACGCGTTGCGCGCCGAAGAGCTTGAGCAGCAGCCGCAGCGCATCAGGGTCGTGTATGAGAGAATCCACGTAGAAATGCGCGGGAGTGTCGCCGCGCGCGAGATATTTTCTCGGGTTTGTTTTGTTTTCCGTCGCGACCAAATCCGGCCGCACGTGAAACGCGTGCTCGATGCGACCGGCGGTGATGGGGAACGCGCCGCCGCCGTGGGCGAAGGCGACGCGCAGCTTCGGGAACCGCTCGAACACGCCGCCGAACATCATCGAGCAGATCGCCAGCGACGTTTCGGCCGGCATGCCAACGAGCCATGGCAGCCAGTATTTCGGCATGCGCTCCTTGCCGAGCATGTCCCACGGATGAACGAAGATTGCAGCGTTGAGCTGCTCCGCTGCACTCCAGACGGGATCGAGTGATGCATTGTCCAGATTTATGGCGTCGAGGCGTCCGGAGTGCGGGTTCGCGTCGACGTGCGTGCCGATCTGCGCTCCGCGCAGGCCCAACTCACGGACGCATCGTTCCAGCTCGCGCATCGCTAGATCCGGATCTTGCAGCGGGATCGTCGCCAGGCCCGCGAATCTCGTCGGATGATCGCGAACGACTTCGGCGACGTGATCGTTCAACCGGCGAGAAAGATCGAAGGCGTCGGCCGGCTTCGCCCAATAGCTGAACATCACAGGCACGGTCGAAAGCACCTGCATCGTAATGCCGGCGCGATCCATCTCCTCGATGCGACGCTTGGGATCCCAGACGTTGTTGGTGATTTCGCGAAAGACACGGTCGCCGATCATCATTCGCGCGCAGCATGGTTTGTAGTGGTCGAGCCTAACGAATCCTGCGTAGCCGTATTTCGCGTCGAGATCGGGCCAATCGCGCGGGAGAATGTGCGTGTGCAGGTCGATCTTCATACGCCCCAATGCCCTCTCTCGAAAAGATGTTCGTCCACAGATTTAAGAGACCCAAATTCCCTCACAGATTTCCAAATGGGAGTCCGCCGGACTTCTTGGTGCACGGACTGTCCTGCGCAGCCTTTCTTAATCTGTGGATCTTTTTTTAGAACGGCTTCGTCGGCCCCGGCTGTTCGACTTTCTTACCGCATTTCTTGCAGGTCCGCCGCGCATCGTCTTTCCAGAAGTCGAGCATCGCCTGGCTGAAGTGCTGGACGATGTCCCCGCAGTCGAAGTGGATGTCTTCCACCAGCGCTTCGCAATTCCCGCAATAGAAAATGACGTGTTCCGTTTCTCCCGGCGGGCGGCGGCGCTCGACTACCATGCCCAAGGTGTTCGGCGGCCGGACTGGGGCGTGCGGGACGTTCGGCGGGATGAAGAGCGTTTCGCCTTCACGCACGAGGTGGTCGACGATCCGGTCGCCCTCGCGGATGCGCACTTTGATATCGCCCTTAAGCTGGTAGAAGAACTCTTCGGAATCGACCTGGTGAAAATCATTCCGCGCGTTGGGGCCCATGATGACCATGACGAAGAAGTCGCGCCCGTCATAGAGATAACGGTTGCTCACCGGCGGCTTGAAGAGGTGCCGGTTCTCTTCGATCCAGTTGTTCAGATCGATCGGCGGTTGGACGCCGGTCGCGACGGGGCGCTCCGACGTTGGTGGTGGGGGCTCAGCAAGATTAGCCATAACTGAGGCTATTTCCTTCCAAGCGCAGCGTCAAACGCGTCGTTCAAGAATGAGACATACGGAAGCATATCCCTCCGAAGGCGGCCGCGACGCGCGTGCATGGGCGCGAAGATATTTCAGGCCGGCAGCAGGGTTAATTTCCATCGTGCACCTCCGACGACACGGGGACTCAAAAACTTGTGCCGTGGTTCGTTTCGTTCCCAACCCGCATTTTCGACTTCACACATCTGGGTGAGTCGGATATCAACCGGTCCTCCGCTGTATGAATCTGATCTCTGCGGCGCGGAGGATAATTAGAAAGCCCTAGGCATTTTCAACCCTTTGCCTGGCTCCCGACGGTATTGTGCCGTTTGGAAGTTGAGCAAAAAACCAACAGAGAAAAAGAAAGATCACATGACAAAAAAAGCAATGATTGCCGGCGCAGCGATTGCCGGCTTGATGAGCGGTTCGTTTGCCGTTACTGCGAACGCCGTCCAATCCAGCTCGAATGCCGGCGTTTCGCTCAAAAGAATGGCCGACACCTCGCCCGCCGCGGACAAGAACGCCTGCAAGGGCCATAACTCCTGCAAAGGCAAGGGTGGCTGCAAGACGGGCGACAACGGCTGCAAAGGTAAGAACTCCTGCAAAGGCAAAGGCGGCTGCGCGACCGACGGCAGCAGCAAGCCAGCGGACTCGCCAGCTAAGTAAGAGCGGTTTATCGAGAGCCGGGGTTCCACTCCCCGGCTCTCAAGGATACCGCGCACCAACCAAAAAACTTTTACCGCCGTGCCGGCAAATTCCTTCAACAATTTCACCGAATACGGAATCGGTATCGGCCTGCGTGTGCCGCATTACCGGCACATTCTCGCGCAGAAACCGGTGGTCGATTGGTTCGAGATCATCTCGGAAAATTTCATGGTCGATGGTGGCCGCCCGCTCGAAGTGCTCGATTCGATCCTCGAGCAATACCGCGTGGTCCAACATGGCGTGGCGATGTATTTTGGCTCGGCCGACCGATTGAATCGCGAGCATTTGAAAAAGCTCAAGCGGCTGGTGAAACGCACCAAGACGCCCTGGCTGTCCGATCATCTTTGCTGGGGCAGCGTTGACGGGCGTTACACGCACGACTTGCTGCCGATGCCTTACACCTTCGCCGCCGCCAAGGCGACGGCGGACAACATTCGGGAAGCCCGCGATTTTCTGGAGGTGCCGATTTGCGTCGAGAACGTGAGTAGCTATGCGGAATTCCACGCCTCGGAAATGACGGAGTGGGAGTTTTTGAGCGAAGTGGTCGAGCGCGCCGATTGCGGAATCCTTCTCGACGTGAACAACATTTACGTCTCGTCGCAGAATCACAATTTCGATCCTTACGATTATCTCAACAATGTTCCGCACGACCGCGTCGGACAGATTCATATCGCGGGCCATTCGAAGTTCGAGAAATACATTCTCGATACGCACGATCATCCGGTGCTCGACCTGGTGTGGAAACTCTACGCGCACGCCGTGAAACTCGTGGGCCGCACCGCCACGCTGCTCGAATGGGACGACAGCATTCCGAGTTTTGAAGAAGTTCACTATGAAGCGCTCAAGGCCAATCAGTTCATCGAGAAGCTTGAAAACGCCACGAATTGACGTGCGTTCGCGCGCGGAACTGAAAGCGCTGCAAAGCCTGATGGCGACGGCCGTCTTCCGCCCGCTGACCGCGCAAGACGGAATGCAGCCACGCTGGATCGATGGCCGCAAGACGAGCGATGTGGCGTCGACCTTCATCAAGCCGAACGACCGGCTTACCTCCTTCGACCGGTTGGAGATCTACAATCGCGTTTATTGGTTTCGCGTCCTCGATTGCCTCTACGACGATTATCCCGGACTCCGCGCCGTACTCGGCGAACGCAAATTCATGAAGTTGATCACCGCGTATCTGGCGAAGTATCCGTCGGCTTCGTTTACACTGCGCAATTTGGGAAGCCGGCTCGAAAAATTTCTCCGCGATGAGCCGTGCTGGATCGCGCCGCGCGCGGAACTGGCGCTCGACATGGCGCGCTTCGAATGGGCGCAGGTCGTTGCCTTTGACGACGAGGCGAAGCCCGCGATTACGCCCGACGACGTCCTTGACGCGCGTCCCGACAAGTTGCGGCTCGGTTTGCAGCCGTATCTCTCGCTGCTCGAATTGAATTACGAAGTGGACGAGTTCTTGCTCGCCGTGAAAAAAAGCGAATCCGCCGTGTTGCGCAGTGAAGCGAGCAACACGTTCGAAGCGATGCCACACGCGTCCGGGCGTAAAAAGCGCATTCGCTTGCCGAAGCGCAAACGCATTCATCTCGCCGTTCATCGGCATGACAACATGCTTTATTACAAACGTCTCGATCCGGAGGGTTTCGTCATTCTCACGGCGTTACGCGCGGGCGCGAGTGTCGAGGAAGCCTGTTTGCGAGGCCTCTCTTCCACCAAGCGTACCGGCGTGGATTGGAGTGAGGAAATCAAGGCTTACTTCAACAACTGGGCGTCGCTCGGCTGGTTCTGCCGATTCTCCAAAAAATGAAAACGACGTCTGGAATCGTCGCCAACTATTTCCGCTGGTTTGTTCCTCCGGTCAGCTCCTCGCAATAGCTCCTGCTTCTCGTCATCCGGCTTTATTGGGGCTGGGAATTCTTTCTTACGGGCAAGGGCAAGTTGATGAATTTGCAGAAGCCGACGGCGTTTTTATTTTGCCTCTGCGTCGGTCGATCTGAGTGCGCTATGGAAAGAACTCGGCGTGGAGCGTAGCGGCGGCATGATCAGGTTCGACAACTCGGCGCCGCTGGCGGCCATTAGAACAGCCATCACGAGGCCGAACAATCGCTAAGGACCGAAACCGCCGGTGAGGAGAGCTTACTTCGACTCGAGCTTAGCCAAAGCCTGCCGAATATCGGCCGCCTGATTCCTCGTGGAAGCATTCAAATCGAGCCACGCAATCTTCTTATCCTTGATGAGGAAAGACTGGCGTTTGGCAAATCCAGCGACCACGGGAACACCGAAAGCCTTCGCCACGGAGCCATCGGCATCGGCAACGACAGAAAATGGAAGCTTGTATTTTTCCTGGAACTTCTTCTGAGCGTCGGCTTGATCTTCGCTGACGCCAATGATCTGCAGGCCCTTGGCGCGCAGGTCGTCGTAGGAGTCGCGCAAGCTGCAAGCTTCCGCGGTGCAGCCAGGCGTATCGGCCTTCACCTCGGAGTTATGCTCTATAAGGCGGGGAAAAAAGAGGAAGGCATTCAGCAAATAGAAGAATCGATCAGGGAAAACCCAAGCAAAGCAGAGCCATACAATATGCTTGGAGTGATTTTGTCTGATCAAGGAAGGCAGGAAGACGCCATCAAGCAATTCAAAAGGGCCATCGAGCTAAAGCCGGATTTTGCGGCGGCCAGGAAAAATCTGCAAAGGGTTGAGAGTAAAAGATGAGCGCGAAGTAACCCGGCGATTTGACGCCGGAGAAGGCACTTAACAAGACTCGTGTGGCGAGGATACCAAAACGCTTTGGAATCGCCAAGGCTTCCGCTTGGTTGCCTCGTGCAGAGAACCTTACTCGGTCCGCAGTGCCGCCATGGGGCTGATGCGCGTGGCGCGACGGGCCGGGAGCCAGGTAGCGACGAGCGCGGCGGCGGCGAGCAGGGCGGGCGCGACGGTGAAGGCGACCGGGTCCAGGGCGCCGACTTCGTAGAGCATACCGCTCAGAATTTTTCCAGTTCCCGCGGCGAGCAGCAGGCCAAGCGCAAGACCGCAACCAAGCATGACCGAGCCTTCGCGCAAAAACATCCGCAGCACTGTGCCCCGCTGCGCGCCGAGCGCCATGCGAATGCCAATCTCGCGCGTGCGGCGCGCTACCGAATAGGCCTTTACGCCGTAAAGGCCGACGACCGCGAGACCGAGCGCAAGTGCGCCGAAGACGGAGAACATCGCCGCGCCCGTGCGCACAATCCAGAGTTGGAAATTGCTCTCGAGATGTTGAGCAAAAGTCTTTAGCGAAAGAATCGGGAGCGCGGAATCGACCTCGCGCACGGTGCGCCGCAACAAATCCGCGGTCGCTGTCTCGCTACCGGGAGCAAGCGTGCGAAACCGGACGAAAAAGGAGACGTTGCTTTGAAAGCCCCGTCCGAACGGAATGTAGATTGCTCCGCCTGGGTCGCTTTCGAAAAGTTCGTGGCGCGTCGCGGGTACGATGCCGACGATCTCGACGGTTTCGCCAGGTTCGATTTCACCGCTGAGGTCTTCGCTCATTCCCGCGTGGGAGTTGCCGCTTTTCGCGCGGGGCGCCTTGTCGCTCGCAAATTGAATTCGTTGTCCGAGAGCATCGCCTTCGGGCCAAAGTTTTTTCGCAAGAATTTCGTCGATGATCGCCACGGCCGCACCGCCGGATTGCGTCGCCTCCGCTTCATTAAATGCGCGGCCGCGCAGGATCGGCAATCCAACCGTCGAGAAGTAGTCCGCACCGACGCTGTCCCACGTGGCGCTGAAGGCCAAACCTTCGGCAGCAGTCGTCGGCTTCGCGTCGGGCGCAGGCTGCAAGCCGGCTCGCTGCACATTCTTGCTCAGCGAGATCATCCCGAACGGAATCGTGGCGGAAACGCTGGCACGCTCGACTCCCGGCAATGCGGCCAGCCGCTCGTTCAGGCTACGGTAAAGGTCCTGCGCGCGTTTCGGTTCGTAACCGGCGAGGCTCGCATCGGTTTCGATGAGAAAGCTCGCACCTGGTTGAAGGCCGGTATTCACCGAAGCCGCTTTGCCCGCGCCACGAATGAAGAGCGCGGCCGCGGTGAGCAGGGCGAGCGAAAATGCTATTTGGACTACGACCAGCGGATTGCGCGGCAAGAATCTCCATCGCCGCCGGACCACATCTTCGCCCGCTTGTTCTTTTAGATCGGCAACTACCGCACTGCGCGCAAGTTTGAGCGCGGGTCCGAGGGCAAAACCAATTGTGCCGAGAACGCAGAAACCAAAGGTCGCGGTCAGAATGGCGGCGTTCGGTCCACCCAGCCAAATTATGTCAAGTGGCAGCATTTTCCCAAGCGACGTGACGAGAAGATCGGACGACCACAGGCCGAGCACGAGTCCGCAGGCACCCCCGAGCAGCGCCAGCACGAGGCCCTCGGTAAGAAGCTGCCGCACAATGCGGCTGCGGCTGCCGCCGAGCGCGAGACGAATCGCAATTTCTTTGCGACGGGCTGTGCCGCGCGCCAGCAACATGTTCGCGAGGTTAAGACACGCGACGAGCAACACCACGATAGCCATGCCGAGAAGCAACGGGGCGATCCTGGATATCCCGCCCTCACCCGAGGGGCTTGTGCTCACGGAAAACCGCGAGATCGGTGTCGTCTGGAACGTTTGATCTTTCTGCTCGACTGGGAATGCCTTTTCCAAATTGACGGCCAAGCCCTTTAATGACGGCTCAGCCGTAGCGGCAGTCATACCCGGCTTTAGCCGGCCGACGATGAGCAACTGCTGCCCGGCGCGATCGCCGAGCTTCGTATTATTCTCGCTCGCAAAATCGTTCGCCACCTGATTGTAAACTCCGAGCGGTAGCCACACTTCGGGTGAGATAATCTGTAGCGTGCCGGTGAATCCTCGCGGCGCGATGCCGACGATCGTAAACGGGTGGCCGTTGATGAGCAATTGCGAACCAAGCAGTGTCGGATCGAAGGAATGTTTCGCCCAGTAACCGTAACTCACAATCGCGACCGGCACTGCGTGGCCGGGAGTTTCTTCTTCCAGCGAAAACGCGCGACCCTGCGCTAGCGGAACGACGAGCACCGAGAAATAATTCGCGGTCACGGTGGCGGCGAACGCCCGGCGCGTGTCGCCTTTTTGGCCGAGCCCGACCATGGCCAGGTTGTAGGCCATCACGTCAGCGAAGACAGTGTTCTGCTCCCGGATGTCGCGATAAGTCGGATACGAAAAGCCGCGGAAGGTTTTTGGATTCTTTTTGTCCTGCGAAAAGATCTGCACGACTTCGTGGGGTCGCGCGTAGCCGGGCGGCGCGAAAAACATCGTGTGGACGAGACTGAAGACGGCCGTGTTCGCGCCAATGCCGAGCGCGAGAACAATGACAGCCGCGATGGTGAACCCCGGCGCCTTCCAAAGTTGCCGGACCGCGAATTTAAAATCCTGGATCATATGAGGTTACCAGTGAGATGCCGGCGGTTGGCCGGTTGGATTCAAGATTTTTTCTGCGCGGAGGGAGATTTCAACGAGGCAGCTGCGCTCCCAAAGGAAGTTGATCGCCGTCCATCGCGCGCGAAAGTCGCATTCCCTGACGAACACGTCTCTCGTGGCGGTCGCCGTCCTTGTTCTCTGTTTCTGCCCTTGCCTTATGATCTCCGCAGCGGAATCAAATTATCTGATTGTGTCAAAGATCTCCACACAGAGCGGCGGTCACCGAATTCGCATCGATAAGTACACAACATCGCGAATCGGCAAACACCCCGCGATTTCAGTATTGCATGGCGCAGGCGGGACTTTGCTCGACGGACCCGAAATGCGGTGCGTGGCGCGCCAGTTGGCCGCGGCCGGTAACACCGTTTATCTCGTCCATTATTTCAACCGCACTGGGATAATCGTTGCCTTGGACGCCGGCATGGTTCGAAGTTTTGCAAACGAGCAAGCGAAGTCAGACCGCGATGAACCGGCGGTGACTTTTAACGTTTACGCGCCGCCGGAATATCCACCCGGCGCGAAAGGATAAGTTCACGCGGCCAGGACTGGCGTGGGATCGTACGGCGACGGTGTGCCGTTGAACTTCGTATAGAGAAATTTTGTCACAGACGCATTTTCGTGAGCGATCCCGACCGCCTCTTTCAGCCCCGCCTCGCGCAATTTCGTCAGGGATTGTTCGAGCAAACGCGTGCCGAAGCCACGGTTGCGATATTCCATTGAAACGCACGGACCCGGTGAGAGGTGGATTTCCGCCTCAGGGTTCTGCGAAACGACCGCCGCGCCGATGATTCTCAGGCCATGCCTTAACGCGAGGCAGGTGCTCGTGGGTGAAGTGAAGGCCCGCTCCAGCCAGGGCTCGATCGTCTCCATGACTTCCTGCGTCGCGGGGTTCCATGCGGGGTCGAGGACAAACGAGCTCGAAATGACTTTGCGCAGCTCTGTTTCGTCTTCGGCAGTGCCCGGCACGATCTCGTAATGTTCCGGCAACTCGGCGTCAAATTTCGGAAGTTGAGTCAGGTCCCAGCGAAATCGAATCCAATTACTCAGGTTCATACGGTTCGCTGAATAGTATCGTGTGCGGCGCAGGGGCCGCAACTGAACGTTCGAAGGGCCGGAGTCCGCCGGCGACCTCAAAATTTCGAGGGCAAACTAAATTGCCTGGACGGATTTCAGCGTTTCGTTAAACGAACTGTAGAGTTCGCGATATTGCGCGACACCGCGCCGCAGGACCGGCTTGAAGTTCGCGAGGTCTGCAATGTTGACGATCTGATCCACGCTCTGCACGAAGGCACTCATCGCATCGTTCGTTGCGAAGCGATGACTTAGGAGCACGACGAAATGCTCGCGCCGCTCGGCTCCGGGACGCTTGATCATCTCGCGGAGGATCGGATTATTCTGCGGGGTTGATCCTTTGAAGTTTTCGTAAACAACCACGACATTGTAGCTGTAGGTCTTGAGCTTCAGGACGACATCTTCCTCGAACAAGCCGAGGTGCACCTTGTAAGTCATTTCGATCAACTGCGGCACGACCATCTTCTGATATTGCTGGTGATCGACGCAGACCAGCGCCGTGTTATCGCCGAGATCGAAAAAAGATGGGTCTTGTGTTTCCATGGCCTTAACGGAAAGCATTTGCTGGGCGGTCGAGACGCAAGCCCGAGTCCAGGTCGTTATCGACGCCCCGAGTTTTTTGGATGATGTCGATGCCGCGGGTCACTTTTCCCTTGCGCGACGCGAACAACCTCGCTGTTTCTTCCGTGATGAGATCGCTCTCGTAGGCGTTCAGAATTGACTGGTCGAACGTCATCCACCCGAAGGGCGAACTCGCCTCGATGATCTCGTAGAAGCTGCGGTGCTCGCCTTCGCCGATCGCAATGGTCTCTCGCGTGCGCAGATTGTGGCCAAGAATTTCCGTCAGCAACTGCCGGCCGCCACCGACTTTAGGCGCGAGTCTTTGGCTGACTATATAACGCAAGGTATCGGCTAGGCGGATGCGCAACTGTTGTTCTTCTCCCAGGGAAAAAAGACCAAGAATGCGGTTAATGGCCTGGCCGGCGTCGATTGTGTGAAGCGTGCTCAGCACGAGGTGCCCTGTTTCTGCCGCCATCAGCGCAACTTCCACCGTCGCGCGATCGCGCATCTCGCCGACCAAAATCACTTTCGGGGCCTGACGAAGCGCGGCGCGCAAACCGTTCGGATAGTTATTAAAATCGTGTCCCAGTTCGCGCTGATTGAACGTGGCCTTGAGCGTCGGATGCACGAACTCAATCGGATCTTCCAAGGTGACAATGTGAACGGGCTGGTTGGCATTGATCTCATTGAGCAACGCGGCCAGTGTCGTTGTCTTGCCACTGCCGGTCGCGCCGGTGACCAGGACCAGGCCGGTTTTTTCCTTCGCGATCTCTTCAAAGATCCCGGGCAACCCCAGGCTCGTGACCGTGGGAATTTCGCCTTGCAGCTTTCGCAGCACGATCGAGAAATGTCCCTGTTGCCGGAAAATATTTACGCGGAAACGCGCTTCATCGCTGAGCGAATAACTGCAATCACAGGAGCCGCCGGTCAGATAATCGTAAATGAGGCGTCGATTTCCCTGCATCAACGTGAGCGCAATTTGCTCCGTTTGATATGGGGTGAGCGCGTCGATCGGCGGGTCCACCAGGACCGGCTTCAGTTCGCCATAATCCTCCACCTGCATCGGATGGCCCACGGAAAAATTGAGGTCGGAGATGCCATCATAGGTCTTCAGCATCGCGGACAAAATCCTATCGAGATCGGGAATTCTCATCGTGTTGGGGAATTATTCATCGGTGCCGTCGGCCGGTGGCTCCTTCAGAAATTGCCGGAATTTCTTTTTGTCGACCGCCTTGTCGTACGCTTCTTCCGGCGAAATCCGGGTGTGGCGCAAATGGTCCATGATCGCGTCGTCCAGCGGCAGATTGCCCTTCTTCTTGCCCACCTGGATCATGCCGGGAATCTGGTGGGTTTTACCTTCACGAACGAGGTTCGCGATCGCCATATCGACGACGAGAATCTCCAGTGCGGCGACTCGTCCCGGCGTGTCGATCCGCTTGAAGAGATTCTGCGCGATTACGCCTTTGAGCGATTCGGCAAGTGTGGCCCGGATCTGGTTCTGTTGATTGGTCGGGAAAACGTCGATGATACGATCGACTGCTTTCGAAGCGCTTGAGGTATGGAGTGTTCCGAAAACAAGGTGTCCGGTCGCCGCCGCGGTCAGAGCCAGTTCGATCGTTTCGAGATCTCGCATTTCACCCACGAGGAGAATGTCCGGATCTTCGCGTAGAGCACCGCGCAGGGCGGCTGCGAATGAACGTGTGTGCACGCCGACTTCTCGATGCTGCACCAGGCAGTTTTGGCTGCGGTGTACGAATTCGATCGGGTCCTCGACGGTGATGATGTGATCGTGCCGCTGCATGTTTGCGTAATCCATCATCGCCGCCAGAGTGGTCGACTTGCCGGAACCGGTCGGGCCGGTGACAAGGACCAATCCCTTCTTCAGCATCGAAAATTTTTTCAGGACCGGCGGCAAATTCAAATCATCGACCGTCATAATCGTCGAAGGGATCAAACGAAAAACTGCGGAGATACCGTATTTTTGCTGGAAGAAATTCGCGCGATAACGCGCCATGCCCGGCACTTCATAGCCAAAATCGATGTCGGAGGTTTCTTCGAAGAGTTTAATTTTTCCTTCCGGCGCGATTTCGTAAACCATCGCTTTCAGTTCATCGTTCTGCAGCGGCGGGTAGTCCACGCGCACCAGTTCGCCATTGATACGCAGCATCGGCGGGTTGTTCGTGGAGAGATGAAGGTCCGAAGCCTTCTGCTCTCCCATCAGTTTGAAAAATGAGTCGATGCGGGCCATGGGAGCGACTCTGATAAAGCTAAATCGATGCCACCCGCCGCGGATTCACCGGGGGCGCCTCGCGTGAATGCCGTTTGCCCAGTCGATCGTTACCCCTAGCGGGTCGAATCCCGTGCCGAGTCGAGCGTGGACCGGACTTGTTCGAGCAGTTTTTCGCGCGTGTACGGCTTTGGAATAAATCCGCGCAGACCTAGCGCCAGCATATTGCCCAACTTGCCCTGCTCGGCAAACCCGCTGCTCAGGACCACCGCGACGTCCGGGTTAAGCGCACGGAGCTCGTCGAAAACCGCGTCGCCGTCCATGACGGGAAGAAAAAAATCGAGGATGACCAGACCGATTTGTTTGCTGATTTGCTGGTAGATCCTGAGCGCTTCGAAACCGTCGCGCGCGAGGATGACTTGATAGCCTTCGTCTGTCAGCATCGCGGCAGCCAGCTCGGCAACTTCGGTTTCGTCATCCACGAGCAGTATCAGCTCGCGATTGCCCTTCTCATTCAACACCTTGATGTCCGCTGGGATCGAACTGGGCTTTGCCGCGGGCGTTTTGGTTTCTGCGGCGGTGGACTTCGTGCGGGAAAGCGATTTCGCCGGCGTCGCCTTGCCTTTCGTCTGGGCAGGGGCCGCTTCGGAGGGCGGTGGGACAATGGTGAATTCCGGTGGCCGCGACGGTTCGGACGGGCCTTTCGTCTTGGGCGTGCTCCCTTCCAGAATTCTTGAAGTTATCCGGTCGAAGAGAGATTGCGCGGTTTTCGAAGCGATCTCGACTCGTTCGCCGAGCAACTCGATGTAATTGTATTCGCCCTTGTGCTGGCGAGCCAGATCGGCGTAACGCGATATCTGTTGCAGCATCGTGTTCAGCTCAGTCGAAGTAGCGGCAATCCACTTCAAATCTTCATGATCGAGCATAAGATTGTCGGCGTTTTCAGGTCCGATCGCAGTCGTTCAAACACGCCCAAAAGACACAACCCAAGACTGCAAAAACGGCGATCACGAAGGAACCAATGGTCAGCATAGGGGAAAGGAAGATAAAGTCAGCACGGTTCATGCCTTCTGGAAGGGCGCGCGTCAATCGGAATCCGCCTTGATTTCCGCAGTGGCGCCGAAAAATTCTTGAAGCACGCGACGGTAGGCTCGCCGTTTCATCCGCGGCAGCCACGCTAGATTGAACTCCTCTGGCCGAATCCAGCGCGCCGAACGAAATTCGGCGTTCGGCCCGGCGACGCTCACTAAGCTCTTCGGCCCTCGCAAACGCAGGAGAAAATAATAATGGGCCTGCCCGCGGAACCCTTTTTTCGTGATGCCGGCCGGGAACCGATACCGGTAAGGTCCTCGCATA
Source organism: Chthoniobacterales bacterium (assembly GCA_036385955.1). Taxonomy (GTDB): domain Bacteria; phylum Verrucomicrobiota; class Verrucomicrobiia; order Chthoniobacterales; family UBA10450; genus AV80. Next base: position 39,790 of record DASVJK010000021.1, read on the forward strand.
CAACCGATGCTGTAGGCGTTTCGTGGCAACGAAATTTCTTCGAGCACTTCGCGCACTAACGCAGCGACCGGTGTCTCGCCGGCCTCCAGTCCGCCCTGCGGAAATTGCCACGCCCCCGAAGCGTCCGCGCGTTCGCAAATCAGAATGCGTCCAGAGCGATCCCGCAGAATGGCCGCGACCGCTGGACGATAAAGCATCGACCGAATCTAACACAGAAGGTATTCCGCCGGCTTGCCGGAGATGGCGGGGTCACGCCCTGGCAGCTTACTATAATAAATGCCCGTTAGTTTTCGAAATGGCGTCTATGCCGGGCATCTCGCTGCTGCCATCGCTGGAATATGGCTGGCCACATTATGGCGACCGGAGCGGCAGATCCGTCTGCACACCGCGCATCTTCTCTCTCAGGTCGAGAGGAAGAATTGGCGAGCCGTGGGCGACTTTGTCGGAGATGATTATCAAGATCGGTGGGGAAATGATCGCAGTCTGCTCGTTGAAAGGATTGGAAACTTGTCTGCGTCCGAAACGAGGCTTTGGAGATATCTGGTTATTAGGTGGATCGCGCGCTCCGTCGCGCGATGTTTCCATTTTTTGCGGATGCGCCGCACATTTGTCGAGCGTGGAGCGCTCGATCCACCTATTTCCCGAGCGCGTTCCGCAGCTCGGTTTTCGCGGACTCCACTTCGCGCGGGGCGGCGTGGCAAAGCAACAGAGCGCGCAACTTGTCTCCCTGATAATACCGCACCACGAATTTCTTTTTCGCGTATGCACCTTTGAGAGTCACCCGGGTCGGCTGCAAGCTGAAGTCACCGACGAAGTCCATTTTCAGATCGAACATCTCGGCCCAAAAGTACGGGACTTGCTCGTAGCGTATCCGTTTTTTGCCGGTCATATTCGCGCCGGCTACCAGCCCTTGTTCCCGCGCATTTTCCCAGTGCGTCTGGCGGCGCACGCCTCCCATGATCCGATCGGGATAAAAGGCCAGATCGCCGATCGCGTAGATTCCTTTTTCTTCTGTCTCGAGGTATTCACTTACCGGCGACCCGTGCGGCCCGGAGAGCGGCGTGTTCCGCACCAGCTCGAGGTTCGGCTCCGCGCCACAGGCGACGACCGCCACGCCGGCAGGAATGCGATTACCGCTTTTCGTTTGGATATTCCGCAGGACCGTCTTGCCCTCGAAACCGTTCAAACTCTCGCCCAGGAGCAAGGTGACGCCATGCTTCTCAAAATACCCGGTCACCCACGCGCCTGTTTCTGGATCGAGATAACGGTTCAACAGGTAAGCGTTACGATGCATGATGCTGACTTTGAATTTCAGCTGCCGCAAACTGGCCGCCGCTTCGCAGGCCAGCAGTCCACCGCCTACGATGACGATCGTTTTCTCCAAGTGCGCCATCTCGCGCAAGGCGAGTGCGTCACGAATCGTTCTCAGATAGATTACATTGCCCAGGCCCACTCCCGCGACTGGTGGCCGCACGGGACGACTGCCCATCGCCAGGCATGCCTTGTTAAACTCGATCGTCTCGCCATTTCCAAGAACCGCGAGCCGCCGGTCGATATTCACTTGCGTCACCATCGCAGCGAGCCGCGTCTCTATTTTGTGCGAATCGTACCAGCGCGGGTCCAGATGCGGCAGTTTTTTTAGCGGCGGGGTTTTGTCCCGAAGAAAGCTCTTCGAGAGCATCCAACGCTTATAGGGATGGTAGGTCTCCGTGCCCACGAGAGTGACGCTCCCCCTCTTGTCGTATTTCCGGATGCTTTCGCACGCGCTCCCGCCGCCGATGCCGCTTCCGATGATGAGATAGTCGCGTTGAATCATGTGAAAGGCGGACGATAGAGAATCCGCCGGGCCACTGGCGAGGTAAAAATGTGCTAATTCTGCCCGTCTCGCCTTCTTATCGAAATCCTGCTCGTGCTCGCGCGGGACGGCGAGTGACAATCATGAGCACGAGTAAAGAAGGCCATCCTAAAGAACGGCGCGGCAGATGATGACCGAAGCGACGACCCCGGCCAGATCACCTAGCAACCCAGCGGGAATCGCGTGGCGGGTCTGTTTCACACCAACCGATCCGAAGTAAACCGCCGCCACGTAAAAGGTCGTTTCGGTGCTCCCGTAGATCGTCGCGGCCATCAGGCTCACAATATTATCCGGGCCGAGGCGATGGATGATATCGGTCAGGATCGCGAGCGTGGCGCTTCCGCTGAGTGGCCGCATGAGAGCGAGCGGTAGCAAATCAGTCGGAAAATGAAGCGGCGCCAGCACGGGCGTCAGCACGCGCGCGAGAAGATCGATCCCGCCGGCGCCCTTAAACATGCTGATCGCCACGAGCATGGTGACGAGGAACGGAATGATTTTCAGGATGACGCCGAAGCTCTCCTTCGCGCCCTCGACGAATTCCTCATAAACCTTGATTCCGCGAGTTGCGGCATAGACTGGAAAAAAGCTGAGGAGAAATGGGATCGCGAGAATGGAGAGCGCGTTCACGCTCCGCGAGAAGGCATTCTGCATCGCCGCGTTTGGGTTGGCTGGCAGGTTGAACAACCCCGGAAATACCATGCGCGCGAAAAGCGCGATGAAAAACAATCCCAAGACGACAAGAACCGCGGTGGCCCAGGCGCGCGGCTTCGTCATTGGAGGCATTTCCTCCGTTTTGAAAATGTCGCTGGCGACGACTGCAGCTTGCGGGGAGGGCGAGACTCCTGTCGAGCCGCCTGGCTGACGCGCCGGCTCAGCAGGAGCTTCGCCCTCCCGGACTTCCGTTTCGCGCAAGCGAAAGAACGGCAGCTTCTCCAGGATTTTTGCCGACGTGATCGCGACCGTCGCCGCGCATAATGTCGCGAGCAGCGCGGTCCCGACGATCGCGGTCGGGCGCATCGATCCTGCCGCCGCGAGAAGCGCAATGGCGGTCGCCGGGATCAATTGTACCGACGCCGTGTTGATCGCGAGAAACGTGCACATTGCGTTCGACGCGGCGCCGGGCCGCGGATTGAGGGTCTCGAGATCGCGCATCGCGCGCAATCCGAGCGGAGTCGCGGCGTTCCCAAGTCCGAGCATGTTCGCCGCCATGTTCATGAGCATCGAACCCATCGCCGGGTGCTCGGGCGGCACATCCGGGAAAAGCCGTCGCATGATCGGCCGTAAGCCGCGCGCGATGCGTTGCACGAGGCCGGCGCGCTCCGCCAGACGCATCACGCCTAACCAAAGCGCCATCACTCCGATCAAGCCGAGCGCGATCGTTACCGCGATTCTTGCGCCATCGAAAGCGCCCGCCGTCACCTCGTTCAGCCGATCGTTCCAGCCGCCGATCGCGACCGCCAGAACAACGAGGGCGAGCCAGATGTAGTTCAGCACAATTTTTTATAGCAGCCCTCGCGTGGCCGAAAAGCGATTTGTCCGCGTGCGGCCTTCTATAAGGGGGGTCGTTGACCCCGCCGAGGCAAGCATGCAACCCGCGGCTGGGTCAGCGACCCGGCCCTACAATTCCTTCAACAAAGTCGCGGCATGTCGCAACGCGGACTCTGTTTTCCCCCCGAGCATTCGCGCGATCTCTTCGTTTCGGGCTTTCCCGGCGACCTCGCTGAGTTGGGAATATGTTCGACCGTGTGTCACCTCCTTGGTGACAACAAAATGCGTGGCCGCAGCCGCGGCCACCTGCGGCAAGTGCGTAATGCAGAGCACTTGATGGTCGCCGGCGAGTTTTCTCATCTTGGCGCCGACGGCATTCGCAATTTCCCCGCCAACGTTTGCGTCGATTTCGTCGAAGACGAGGAGTGGAATCGCATCCTGCTCGGCCAGTGACGATTTGATCGCGAGCATCAGCCGCGAGATTTCGCCACTCGAAGCGATCGTGCGCAGCGGCTTCAACGGCTCACCCGGGTTCGGAGAAAAAAGCAGCTCGATCGCGTCGAAGCCGGTCGCGCGGGCTTCGTCGAGCGTGGTGAGTTTCGCTTCGAATTCGGATTGTCGAAAACCAAGGTCGCGCAGGTTGGAGCGGATGTTTTCGGAAAGTCTTGGCGCCGCTTTGGTTCGCAGCTTCCGCAGGACGTGCCCGGTCCGTTCGACTTCGGCACGCGCCGTTTCGATCTCCCTGGCCAAACGTCCGAGTTCCTCGTCGCGCCCTTCGATTTTGCGCAATCGTTCCGCAGCGTGTTCGCCAAAAGCAACCACTTCGGCGATCGAACCGCCGTATTTGCGTTTCAAAGTCTCGAAGAGCGAAACCCGCTCCTCGAGGGCAGCGAGCTGTTCCGGGTCAAGATCGAGCTGTTCCGCGTAATGGCTGACCGAACGCGAAATTTCAGAAAGTTCGACCACGCTGGCAGCGTGCGCCTCGGCCAGCATCCCCTGCGCTGGGTCGATTTTTTCCAGCTCTCGAAGCAGGCGCTGGGTCTCGGCCAGTTGCGGCAGAATGGAATCATCCGCTTCCGACAGGCGGCGCGCGATCGTCCCGGCCAGCTCGACCAAACGCTTGCTATTGGCCGCGAGCTTGTAGCGCGCGGCGATCTCTTCCTCCTCCGTTACTGATAACTTCGCGTTCGCGATTTCGCTCACCTGGTGGCGAAGCAGACCGATTTCCTGTTCGCGTGCAGATTCCGCCGTGCTCAGTGCCGCCTGTTCGGACCGCAACGTTTGCAACTTCCGATAACGCTGCTCGAATTCCCGCACTGTCTCCTCCGCGTGCGCAAATCCGTCGAGCAACGCGAGCTGCCGATCCGGCGAAAGGAGCGATTGATGATCGTGAGGTCCATGCAAGTCGACCAGCTCGTCACCGAGATTCTTCAGCACAGCGAGCGTCGCAGGTGACCCGTTGATGAACTGGCGGTTTGCGCCGGTCGCCGAAAAACTCCGTTTCACAATCAGTTCGCCCTCGCACGGTTCGATGCCCGCGTCGCTCAGCTGAAGATTCAGTTTTTCCAGCTCGGCCCCTGCGAACACTGCTTCGACGGCGCAGACATCGGCGCCGGTGCGGATCAAGGATTTGTCGGTTCGTTCGCCGAGCAGCAATTGTAGCGCGCCGATGATGATCGATTTGCCCGCGCCCGTCTCCCCCGTGATGGCGGTGAACCCCGCTCCGAGCTGCCATTCCAAATCCTCGACGAGCGCCAGATTCTTTATTCGCAGTAGGGTCAGAACAGCGGGCATGGGGAAGAAGTTGAGAGTTGAGAGTTGAGGGTTGAGAGATGAGAGATCGCGGACCGCCTCAAGTTTTGAACTCTCAACCTTCAACTCTCAACCCTCAACTTTGCCTCACCTTCCTCGGGACCGGCACTTCGCAGGGCGTGCCGATGATTGGTTGTGATTGCGAGGTCTGCCATTCAACTGATCCGCGCGATCAGCGGTTGCGCTCTTCGGTCTATGTCGAAACTCCGGAGTACGCCTGGGTCGTGGATACCGGAACCGATTTTCGCACACAGGCTTTGCGCGAAAACATTCGCCGCCTGGATGCGGTCGTCTTCACGCATTCTCACACCGATCACATCATGGGGTTCGACGATCTCCGGCGTTATTCGCACGACTTGGGATCAATACCGGTCTACGCCTCCGCGGAGACGATGCGCGATCTCGAGCGTGTTTATGAATTCGCCTTCAACGGCCTCAATCGATTCCCTGGGTATCTGGTGCCTGTGCCTCACATCGTCGACGGTCCATTTCAACTGGGGAAAACCTTGCTCACGCCGTTGCCGGTTCCCCACGGCAAATCGACGGTTAACGGATACTTGTTTTCACGCGGGGGCGAAAAACTCGTCGCTTACCTGAGCGATTGCAGCGCTGTGCCAGACGAGATCGTGCGCGAGATCGCGCAGGTAAGAGTTCTGATTATTGATGCGTTGCGCCACAAACCGCATCCCACGCATCTCAGCGTGAGTCAGGCCTTGGAAGTCGCGTCGAAAGTGCGGCCGTCGCGGACGTTATTCACTCATATCTGTCACGAGTTGCCGCAGTCGAGCGAAGCAGGACTGCCGCCCGGCGTCGGGATCGCCTACGATGGGTTGAAATTGACACTTTAGAGTGAAGCGTCGAGCGCCCGTGAAAGTGGCTCCGGCTTCGGTGCGCGGCTCGGGATGACAACGCTGCTCAGCCTAACGAATGATGCCGCGCTCGCTCTGTTCGATGAACTCAACGATCTGATTGATCTCCGGGATCGAGGGCAATTCTTTCCGGATCGCCTCGATCGCCTGGCGGGTGTTGTACTTCGAGCGGTAAATAACGCGGAACGCCTCTTTGATCCACTTCACGCTTTCCGCCGGAAATCCGCTGCGTTCCAGGCCGACGAGATTGATGCCGCGCACTTTCGCGGGATTTCCATCCGCGATCATGAAGGGTGGAATGTCTTGCACGATTTTTGAGCAGCCGCCCGTGATCGCATAGCGCCCGATCCGGCAGAATTGATGAACCGCCGTCAAACCGCCCATGATTGCGTGGTCCCCAATCCTGACGTGCCCGGCGAGAGTCCCGTTATTGGAAAAAACGACGGCATCGCCGACCACGCAATCATGGCCGATGTGGCTGTAAGCGAGAAAATTTCCGCAGTTGCCGATGCGCGTCTTGCCCGCGCTGGTCGTGCTGCGATTGACGGTGACGAATTCGCGGAACGAATTCTCGTCGCCGATTTCCAGATAGGTCGGCTCGCCCTGATACTTCAGATCCTGTGTTTGCTGGCCGATCGAGCAGTAGGCGTAAAATTTATTCCGCGCGCCGGCCCTCATCGGCCCGCAAAGCGTGACGTGATGTTGCAGCCAGCATTCATGACCAAGGACAACTCCCGCCGCGACGATGCAATACGGCCCGATGACTGTGCCGGCGCCGATTTCCGCCTGCGCATCCACGATGGCGGTCGGGTGGATCTGCACATCACTCATTGATCCATGAGCCTCAACATCAACTCGCATTCGGAGACGACAGCGTCATTAACGGCGCAGCTGCACTTCAATCTCGCCAGTTGCTTCCCGCGCATCTTGGTCAACTCCGCGGTGATGAAGAGCGTGTCGCCGGGAAAGACCGGTTTTCGGAATTTTACTTCGTCTGCGCTCACGAAATAACCGAGCCGTCCGCTGCCGCTCTTCGTCAGTTTCAGCATCAGGATGCTGGCTACCTGAGCCATCGCTTCCACTTGCAGAACGCCGGGCATGACCGGGTAGCCGGGGAAGTGGCCGGCGAAAAACGGTTCGTTGATGGTGACTGATTTCACGCCGATGCATTTCGTCTCCCCCTCGAACTTGAGGACCCGATCCACCATCAGGAACGGATAACGATGCGGCAACAGCTCCATCACTTGGTTGATATCGAGGCCGCCTTCGCCCGCCGGGAAAGTGTGCGGCTGAAGGAGGGGCGTGGTGCGCGCAAATTCCCGCGCAAGCGCCCGCACCAATTCGGCATTTGCGCCATGACCCGGTTTGACCGCGACGACATGGCCGCGAATCCGTTGTCCGAAAAGCGCGAGGTCGCCGATAATATCGACGATTTTGTGACGCACGAATTCGTCGGGAAACCGCAACGGCTCCTTGCTCAAAACCGCTTCGCCGCGCACGACGATCGCGTTCTCGAGGCTGCCGCCTTTGATGAGGTTTTTTTCCATGAGCGGCTGGACGTCTTCGTAGTAAACAAACGTCCGGGCCGGCGCGATCTCGCGCTCGTAAATTGCGGGGGTGATTTCCGTGGAAAGAAATTGCGTGAATTGGTCGCGGGGGCCGGCCTGTGTGCACGAGATTCGGAATTTTGGATCCGGCAAAAGCACCAGGAGCGAGCCATTTTTCGTCTCCACATAAATCGGTTCGCGGACGTCGAAAACCCGGCGCGGCGTTTCCTGCGCGACGATTCCGGCCTTCTTGATCAGCTCGACGTAAGGCCGCGCGCTGCCATCGCCGATCGGCGGTTCGTTCGCGTCCATCTCGATGATCGCGTTATCGACGCCCATCGCGGAGAGCGAGGAGAGGACATGCTCGACCGTGTGGACGCGCATCGAGCCTTCGCCGATCGTGGTGGCGCGTTCGACCGTTTTCAGGTTCGCGATGGTGGCGTCGATCGTCGGCTCGCCCTGGAGATCTTTGCGCCTGAACTTGAGGCCGAAATCGACCGGCGCCGGCTGCAATTTTAGCGTGACCTTTTCACCGGTATGCAACGATGTGCCGCTAACGCTCGCGCTCCGGGCGAGAGTTTGCTGGGGCTCGGAAGACATAGGGGGCTTAACTAACAAAGATTACGGGCGGTGACTAGGAAGGGTTTCAAGAGGTTTCGGGCTGACAAATCCGAGGCGTCCAGTCCCTGCGAGTTGGTTTACCGTTGTGGACCGATGTTCAGACCGGTTGACTAAACCCAATGGCAGAGAAAGTAACAACTTCGTTGCTTTTTCACATCTCGCCGCCCTATTTGGCGGTTTGTAGCCTCAACCCTACGAGTTTGCGCTCGTCCCCAAGCGCGCCGAGATGTATGCAGATTCATTGAAGTTTACTCTATGAGAACACACTGGTTTCGTGATGCGGGCACCCGTCGACTGCGGCTCCTTGCTGCGTTAATTTCATTCGCTTGCGCGGTTCCTCTCCACGCCTCCTTTCACCTGATGCAAATCGAGCAGGTGATCGGAGGCGTCAATGGCGACACAACAGCGCAAGCTGTGCAGTTGCGGATGCGTTCCTTCGGGGAAAATTTTGTGACCGGCGGCAAGTTGATTGCGTTCGACGCTGCGGGGAATAATCCGATCACTCTCCTCACGTTCCCCTCCATTGTGAGCAACGGGGCGGCCGGCAGTCGGATTTTGATTGCGACGGCGAACTTCGCAAGTCACGAGACTTCGCCGATCGCATCCGATTTTACGATGATTGCAATACCTGCTAGCTATCTGGCTGCCGGCCGGCTGGCTTATCTAAACCCGGCTTATCTAAGCGGCGGCATTCTCTGGTCGGTGAGCTGGGGCGGCGCGGACTACACTGGACCAAACACGGGCACGTTGGACAACGACGCGGACGGCAATTTCGGACCGCCATTCGCGGGAGCATTGCCGTCAGACACGACGGTTGCGCTTCAATTTAATGGTCCGGCGTCCGCGCCGAGCACAAACAACGCGGCGGATTATGCGCTCACGACCGGTGCTGCGACCTTTACAAACAACGCGGGTGATTCCACTTCGTTGATTGCCGGGACGCCGACGCCAACGGCTACCGGGACCCCCACGCCGACACCGACTGCCACCCCGGCGCCAACGGCTACACCGACTGCCACGCCGGCGCCCACGCCAACACCAACCCCCAGCCCGATCCCAACACCTACGCCTGCGCCAACGGCTACACCAACAGCCACACCCAGCATTCTTGGAAACATCTCGACGCGCCTTCGCGTGGAAACGGGCGACAACGTTCTGATTGGCGGATTCATTATCACCGGCACGCAACCGAAGAAGATCATCGTGCGCGGAATTGGACCTTCGCTGCCTCTCGCTGGAGCGCTCGCCGATCCAGTCCTTGAGCTGCACGGTCCAGGCGCATTTGCCACGATCACGAACGACAACTGGCGCACCGATCAGCAGGCGGAAATAATCGCGACGGGCATACCTCCGACCAACGATTTTGAATCGGCTATCGTGGCTACGCTGCCGGCCAACAACGCGGGTTACACCGCGATCGTTCGCGGGGTGAACAACGGGACCGGCATCGGAGTGGTGGAAGCTTACGATCTGGATCGCACGGTCGATTCGAAGCTGGGGAATATCTCGACGCGCGGGTTGGTGCAAACGGGCGACAATGTGTTGATCGCGGGAACAATTATCCTTGGCCCTGCGCCACAGAAGGTGATCGTGCGTGCGCTTGGTCCATCGTTGGACGTACCTGGGAAACTGGCAGATCCAACGCTGGAACTGCACGACGGCAATGGCGCACTCATCGCTGCCAATGACAACTGGCGCACCGATCAGGAAGCGGAAATCATTGCGACGGGCATACCTCCGACCAACGATCTGGAGTCGGCCATCGTGGAAACGCTGCCGGCCAACAGTGCGTCTTATACCGCCATTGTCCGTGGGGTGAACAACACCACGGGCGTGGCCGTCGTCGAGGTTTACGCCCTGAATTAACCTGGCTCTCATTTCCCCGGGTTGAGGCGCATTGGTAGCGCGAGACTTTTGTCGAGCCACCAGGACGACGGGCATTTCGGTGGCTCGCGCAGATCACGACCGCAGGCGATTGAGCTTCCTCCCAGCACACTGGGATTTGTCGAGGTGGACGACAACGCCATGTCGCCCGTTTGATCGTGCCACCCAGCTATGAAGCGAGCCTCAAGATTTTGGCGCGCGCACTAGGACCGACGCTGGCCGATTTTGGCGTGCCCAGTGTGCTGGCGGATCCGACGCTCGATTTGGTTAACTCGAGTGGGACGGTGATTCGCTCGGACCAAGCAAGCCGCCTCTGGCGAGCGTTATAGCAACACTATCGGCGCCCCGGCACGGCGCTCGTGCGGGAATAAGCGCGTAAGTCTGAAATTTAAAGGCTCGCTTCTGACACAATATGTCACTAAAACCCTTTACCCTAACTAATGAAATCATATAAAGCGCTGACAGCGCTGACGGCTCTCCTGCTTTTCGCCACAATGCGTAGCGGCACTTTTGCCGACACGGTTTCTTTGTTGCCGCAAAAAGACAACACGCTTTATGAAGATCCTGCCGGTCAACTCAGCAACGGTCAGGGCATTTATCTCTTCGCGGGAATGACAGACGACAACGGCCTGCGCCGTGGATTAATCGCGTTCGATCTCGCCTCAATCCCCACCAATGCGACGATCACGGGGGCGACCCTTTCAATGTTCCTGTCGCGGTCGGGCCCGAGTTCCGCTGCGGTCAATATCTCGTTGAGCAAAGCGTTGCGCGATTGGGGTGAGGGCGCTTCCGACGCCGGCTCGCCAGGCGGCATGGGCGCCCCAGCGGAGGCAGGTGATGCCACCTGGCTCCACACCTTCTACGACACCAACTTTTGGACCACTCCCGGGGGCGACTTTTCACCTACGCCCAGCGCGACCACGCCAGTCAGCAAGGTGAACACAACCTACACGTGGAGCGGCAGCGGATTGCTCGCGGACCTGCAGTCGTGGGTTTCCAACCCTGCGAGTAACTTCGGGTGGGTCATTCTCGCCAATGAAATCGACGTGGCAACTGCGCAGCGATTGAACACGCGCGAAAACAGCAATAATCCGCCGCAGTTGACTGTCACCTATCAGGTGTTGTCCCAGGCCATCAACCTCTCGACTCGGATGCGAGTTCAGACCGGTGATAACATTGGCATCGGCGGCTTCATCATTACGGGAAGCGCTCCCAAACATGTGCTCCTGCGGGCCATTGGACCTACGTTGTCACATTTCGGGATCGCTGATTTGCTGGCTGACCCGGTGCTCGAATTGCACGGTCCAGGTGCCTTTGTCACGATTACAAACGACAATTGGAGAGATACCCAGGAGGCGCAGATCGCGGCAGACGGCATCCCGCCGACCAATGATTTCGAGTCGGCGATCGACGCCACGCTGGCTCCCGGAGCGTATACCGCCCTGGTTAAGGGCAAGAATAACAGCTCGGGTGTGGCTTTGGTTGAAGTCTACGACCTCGACCAGGCAGCTCTCTCGAGACTGGCCAATCTTAGCACGCGCGCCTTCGTTAGTACGGGTGACAACGTCGTCATCGCGGGCTTCCTCCTGAGCAACAACGGCGGCTCGGACAGAATCGTATTGCGTGCTCTTGGCCCCAGCCTCAGTGCCGCGGGTGTGCCCAATGTGTTGGCAAATCCAACGCTGGAGCTTCACGACACTAATGGAACGCTCATCCTCGCGAACAACGACTGGCAGGATAACGCGGTTCAAGCCGCGATAGTGACTGCGGCGGGTCTTGCGCCGAGCAATAACTTCGAGTCGGCCATAGCGGCGACGCTGCCGCCGGGCCTTTACACCGCGTTGCTCGCGGGACTGAACAACGGCACTGGCATCGGCCTGGTCGAAGTCTACGACCTCGGGGCACCGTAGCACGAGGATCGCCAAACAATTGGGCAAGATGTAGCTGGATATCGCCCCGCGCAGCCCGCTAATGTCTAGAGCGAGTGGAGCCTATGGCCAACTGCAGAGTGATTAATATCTAGGATATCCGCCATGCGCGTAGCACTATCATTCATCATCGGCGCCGTTGTCGCCGTGCGGTGAATTGCTAGAGCGCGCCATCGTCGAGGTGCGCCCAATCGATCTCGACGCGCTGCCGCTGCGCGAAACGATCGTGAAAGAATAGCTCCTTGTGCCGGCAACCGTGCTCATGCACGAGCCGCGTGACCTTTACGTCGAAGCAGCAATACTCGGCGATCTCGAGCACGCGGCCTTCGCGCCACCAGCGAATCGCGTCAAGCCCGGCGGCAGTTTTCTGGATGCCCAGAGTCGCGTGCGCGATGGCGTCGAGACCGAGCCGGTGTCCCAACCGTTTCTCCATATCGACCATCAGGTCGGCGGTCTGAAGTTCGGCGACGAGGTCGAGGATAGTATAGCCCATCAAGACGTGATAATCGAAGTTGAGCACGTTGAACCCGATGACGAGATCGGCGCGGCGCAACCGATCGATCAGCCGGTTAACTTGCGCTTCGCCGAAGACTTCGTAACGGCCGGTGGCCGTGCTGAAAATTACGCCCACCGACATCCGCATGTCGCACTTGCGCGTCCATCCGCCCGCGTCGTTCGCCGTCCGCTGGGTTTCGAGGTCGAAGTAAACGATGTCGCGCGGCATCGGCAAATCTCAACGAATGGCGTGTTTCATTTCAATTCAAAACCACCGCAATCAAAACTCATCATTTGATCCACGCCGGTCACTCGAAATTGCTCGACCACCGCGCCGTCGTCCTGGAAAACGTCGAGCGCGTTGGAGCCATGAGCCGCCAGAAGGCCGCGAATGAGTCCCGGCGTTTCGCTAATGCTGCAGAGCGGCAATCCGTCGCTCGCCTTCAAGAAACTGCCATCTTCATCAAAACCAACGGCGAGTTCCACGGTCACTCGTGCATCCGCGAGGAGGGGATTGGGCTGCAACTTCACCGAAATTTTTTCCGGAGGAATCTTGTTGTTTGGATTGTTGGGAATCGGTTTTCCATTCTCGATCGAGAAGTTTCGATGCTCGATGATCTTTTTTTCAAAATCGGTTTTCCAATCGGAAACCGCGCCATTCGCACCATCGGTTTTCGATCCGGCCAGGCTCAGCGCGCGAAGGCGATTCACGGGCGAATGAGGGGCCTCTTCCACGAGGAAGATTCGATCTTCGGTGGTGGACGCGGCAATGGCTTGCGGCTGCGGCTCGCGTTCCACGATCGCCATCCGCCGCAGCAGATCGTGGGTTTTGGATAGTTGCTTTATCTCACGCCGCGCGCCGCCATCGAGACTATCGATCAACCAAAGAGTGCTGTTCATGCCGAAGTCGCAATCGATCGCCTGCACGACATTGGGAAGCGGCGGCATTTCACCGCAGTGAATCGCACCGTTGAGAGGGAGTTTTCGAAGAAATGCGCCTTGTTTCGGGTCGCAAACGACGGTCGCTCGTTTATCGCCGAGAAGATCCGCGTCGAGATGAAGTTCATTGTCTTTGAGGCGCACGTTGCTGAGATGCCGGATGCGCGGCGAATCGTCGTTCGTAACGAAATCATTAAAGAAGAATCCCACGCCATCGATTCCAAGATCGCCGACGACGAATCCGTGCGCGCTATATTTTCCGGCCGGAACATTTTCTCCCGCATCATCTTTCCCGTCCCATGTCGTCGAGAGCGCGTCTGTCCCGATGTTGAATTCATTAATGTCAGCCTCGCGCTGCAGCACCCGGACGAGTTTCCCTTTCGCGTCGTAGATGCCGAGGCTGATCGTTCCGTCGAGTGGCGGCGGCAAGAAGCTGATGCGCACGCTTCGCTCGCTTGGAGAAGGCTCCGGCGTAACCGACTCCTGCCCCCGCGCTGTGATGGCGAGGCCCAGCAGCAAAACGGAAGAGAGACGGAGGCACGCTTTGCTTAGCATGACAAGTAATAGCGCCAATTCACGTTTGGGAAAAGGTTATCGCGCCATTCGCAGTTCGAGAGAAAGCCTTCATCCAGGGTGTCGCTGGTGAATTGCTCATGAAGACGATTAAACCGAAGCAGATGATCGGTCACCCGTTTCGTCGCGTATTGCTTCGCCGTGCCGGTCTTCATTAGGAACGCCCAATCGCTCGATTGCGCGAGCAATAATTCGCGAGTGAGTTGTTTGAGGACGCGATCCGTCAGCGCTCTGCCGTCCGAGACATGTGCGCGCGCGACCTCCGTCATGCGTTGGGCGGCGGAATGGAGATGCGGATAAATCCAGGAATTGCTCTCGTCCAGCCAGACTCCGAGATATCCGTTTTCCCCCCAGCTCGACGCGGCCGGCGCGATCGTTTGTTGCGTCGGATGATTGGTAAGAAATGCGGTCGGCGTGGTGAGTTGAAAATTCTGCTGACCATATGCGTCTTTGCTCGTGAGGCGAAGATCCTGGTGCTCGTAAGCGGCCTTGCGAATGAACGACTCGAGAAATCGTGGCCCCTCAAACCACCAATGACCGAACAACTCGGCGTCGAACGGTGCGACCACAATCGGATCGAAGTTCAAGGCTCGGAGTTCGTTCATCTGTTGGCGCCGTGCCTCGAAGAAATGAGACGCGTGTGCATCCACGGCTCGTTCGGCCCAAGCCGGATCGTAAAGCTCCTTCGCGCAATCGCGGCCTGTGATCCGGTGATATTTCAAGCCGGTGAATTTGCGAACGGCCGGCGGCGTCGATCCCGGCCAAATGTATTCCAAGGGCAGATCGAAGCCGATGTCCCGATAAAAATCGCGGTAGGCCGGATCGCCCGGGTAACCTTCCGTCGCGCTCCAGACTTGCCGGCTGGAGTCGCGGTCCCGCGCAAACACGGCCGGGCCGGCCACCGTATAGCAGGGCGCATAGATTGCGCGGCGCGGACGCGGCTGCCCGAACATCAAGCCATGCGCATCGACGATGAACCAGCGCAGGTTCGCTTCCTGCATAACGGTTTCAAGGCCCGGCGTGTAAGCGCATTCCGGCAGCCAGAATCCTGCGGGATCAGCGCCGAACGCGGCTCGGTAAACATCGCACCCGATGAGCACCTGCGCGCGCACCGCTTCCGGCGATTGCTGAAGCAAAGGCAGCAATCCGTGTGTTGCGGCCGTGGCCATGATCTCGAGGCATCCCTCATCCCGCAATTTCCGAAACTCGCCGAGAAGATCGCCTGCACACTCCAGAAACCGGAATCGGCAGTCAGAAAAGTTTGTGTGATAAAACTCCGACAGCCTTCGGAGCGGTTCATCCTCGCGATTGCGCTCCATTTCGCGCGCGGCTAGATCGATCGAACGGTCGAGGTAACGGACGTAGCGATCCCGCAGCAATTGATCCTGCAACATGGCGCACAGCGTCGGCGTGACCGTCATCGTGAGCCGGAACGGCACTCCATCGCGGACCAGCCGCTGCATCATGGCAATCAGCGGCAGATACGTTTCGGTAATCGCCTCGAAGAGCCAGTCTTCCTCGAGAAACTCTTCGTGCTCGGGGTGCCGTACAAACGGCAGATGCGCATGAAGAACGAGCGCGAGAGAACCAGCCAAATCGCTAAATGCCTACAGCGTCCGGCAGAAATCCTGAAAGCGATCGAGACCCTTCTTGATCACGTCGATGCTGGTCGCGTAACTGAGGCGCACGGTGCGATCGTCGCCGAACGCGATTCCGGGGATCACCGCAACATTTGCCTTGCTCAATAATCGATCGGCAAAGTTTTGCGAGCTCAGTCCCAGCTGGCTGATGTTCACCAAAATGTAAAACGCGCCTTCGGGTCTTACCGCGGTGATGTTCGGGATCTTTGTGATTCGGTCGTACATGTAATTGCGGCGCATGCTGAACTCGTCGCGCATGTCGGCGAGCGGCTGTTGATCGCCTTTGAGCGCCGCGACCGCGCCCTTCTGTGCGAACGAACAGGGATGCGAGGTGCTGTGGCTTTGGATATTGTCGACCGCTTTTGCGACTGCTTCGGACGCGGCCATATATCCCAGTCGCCAGCCGGTCATCGCGTAAGCTTTGCTGAATCCGTTGACTGTGATGGTGAGATCGTAAGCCTCTTGCGAGAGCGAGGCGATGCTGACGTGCTTCACATCGTCGTAGACCAGCTTCTCGTAAATCTCATCGGAGAGGATGTAGATGTCCTCTTCGGCGGCGACTTCAACGATCCCTTCCAATTCCGCGCGCGTGTAGACGGAACCAGTGGGATTACCGGGACTGTTCAGGATCAACATCTTCGTGCGCGGGGTCATCGCGTTTTCAAAATCTGACGCGCGCATCTTCCAGCCGTTGCGCTCGGTTGTCGCCACGATGACCGGCTCCGCTCCGGCCAATCGAACCATGTCGGGATAGCTGACCCAATATGGGGAGGGGATCAGCACTTCGTCGCCAGCCTGGCAGGTGGCCAGAATAGCGTTGTAGCAGGAATGTTTGGCGCCGCTGCTGACGATGATCTGACTTGGCCGATATTTTAGCTGATTATCAGCTTCCAATTTCTCCGCAATCGCCTGGCGTAATTCGGGCAAGCCCCCGCTCGGTGTGTACTTGGTAAAACCGGCTTCGAGCGCAGCGATGGCCGCCGCTTTGATATGGTCCGGCGTATCAAAATCCGGCTCACCCGCGCCGAAACCGCACACATCGATTCCTTCGGATTTCATCGCTTTCGCCTTGCTGTCGATCGAGAGGGTAAGGGAGGGGGTTAATTGGGCGGCGCGCGCGGAAATTTCCATGGCTATCAGGGTCGGGTTGAGTGTTTGCAAAATGGGAGCGCAAGCTATGAGCGCGCGTAGAAACTTTCAATCAAAGGTTTGAAGTTATTCTCCTCCACCTGCACGATCGCCATCTCCCGCTTCGCGTTCTCCGCGGAATCGGACGCGTGGGCGGCGTTGATCATGATGGTCTGGCCGAATTCCTTTCGGATCGATCCGGGAGGCGCTTTTGCGGGATCGGTGGGCCCCAGGACATCGCGGATTTTTCGCACGGCGTCATCGCCTTGATAAACGATCGCAATACATTTCTCGCTCCCCGGCGCGCTACGTTTGTCTGGTGGACATTCACGCGGCTTCATCCCCGCCATGAATTCGACGATGCTTTCCCAAGCCTGGTGGCCCTTGACCGGTCCCAGCTTCTCTTCGAGAACCGCCAGGACCGGTCCGTAGAATTCCTCCGCCTGCGCGACGCTCATGCAATGGACCTTGAACCCGATGATGTAGAGACCGGTGCGCGAAAAAACTTCGATCACGCCACCGGGCCGCTGATTGGGAAACTTGAAATTGTCCGGCTTGATCAGCACGAGCGACTTCTCGACTTTCGCGTTCTTCGGGAACTCAATCGCGTGATCGAGGATTCCGCCGTTGCTGTCTGAAAATTCCGACCACAGCTTCAGATCGCGTTCCACCGCCTTGGGATCGAACGCGGCCAGCGCGGCGGGTTCGAAGTAAATAACTTTGCCGGAGTCGTCCGTAATGTAATCGCCGAAGGTGTCGCGGATCGTTTCGCCGCTGGTCCGCTCATGGACGATGTGACCGATGGCGTGATGGATTTTTTCGACGGCATCAGGGCCGCGGAAAACCAGAAAGAGGGAGCGCGCCCTCTGCCCGTTCACCTTCCCTGCAAAATTCTTCAAGACATAATCGCGGATCAGCGCCTGCGTGGCGCGATGGCCAGGGTCCGTCTCCGTCACGATCGTTTCCGCGTAACGCTTCGTCAGCTCTTCACTGGGCGCGAACATCCGCGCCGTGACGAGATCCAGTCCCGTCCGGGAAATCAGGCGGGCCACGATGCCTCCGGTGCGCGACTTGCGCATCGAATACGGCGTCACAATGACGTAAGAAAGCTCTTCGGCGGGCATGCAATTTCCCCACGCGGCCATACAGATAACCGCGTTGTTGCAGGAAATCGGAGCCGCTCAGGGTCGGGGAACGGTGCTTTTGCCCATTCCCGGCGTCAACTCTTTTTCCAGCCATGGACGGCTGTCCAAGCCGTCCGTCGAAGTTGCTATCCCCCGAATCGTCGCGAATCTTTTCGCATGAAACTGCTGCGAGAGTGGCTCGTAATCTTTGTTCTTCTTTTCATCGCCGGCTTGGTCCGCGCTGACGAGCCGCGAACGTTAGTGAAGGGAACGCCCCGGATTCTAGGCCGTGAGATCGAGCAGCTCGTCCTAACCGTCCCAATCCAGGTGGGGGGTCGGCAAATACCTGGCATGATAACGATGCCGAGTTTTGACATTCTCCCCAATCGATTCGTGGCCGCGAGTGAGAACTCCGAAGGCGTCTATTATCAGGCCGTCGCGCAATTTCGCCCGGGGCAATCGATCGAGGGCGGTCTGTGGGTAAGCAAGACCACGGCCGGTTTGGTAACTTCGTACGTCGGGGATGCCCGAAATCTACGCTTGCAGCTGCGCCTTATGCTGCAGCTGGCCCCTGAGGACGTCCTCAAACTAGAACTTGGCCGCTCCGAACGGCGCCGATAGATTAGGATATCGACGTTGACGGAGGACAGCCATTCCGACACCAAAGGGCGACCCATTTCCCGCGACGACGAATCTCTGAGGCGGTGAAATCGTGCCGCGACAGCGCGCGGACCACCGTTGTTTCCTGGGTCCGCAAGATTCCCGAAAGTATCAAGTGGCCGCCGGCAGCGAGATGCCGCGACCAGATCGGCAGCGCCTCGACCACAATCTCGCTGAAGAGGTTCGCAGTGATGATCTCGAACTTTCCGGTTAGCGTTTGTTTGAGAATGTCGCCGGTCGAGAACTCGATGTTGCGGACGCCGTTGGCGCGCGCATTCCGCTTCGCCGTCGTGCAGGCTAGGGGATCGTTGTCGACTGCGAGCACACGCCTGGCCCCGAAATAACTGCCGGCAATCGCGAGAATGCCGCTGCCAGTGCCAGCATCGAGCATCGTCCAGCCCGGCTGGAAATGGCTGGTGATGCGTTCGAGTAGACGCAAGCACAGCGCGGTAGTCGCATGCTCGCCCGTGCCGAAAGCCGCTTCGGCGGGAATGACAAGCGGGCGCGCATGGTTCGTTTGCGACGGCGCCGCCGCCCGTTTTTCTGGTGCCCTCAAGATCACGAGGCGCGAACCGATGCGCACCGGTTTGGCTCGAGCTCGCCTCGCAAAATGCTGAAGCCAGTCTCGCCGTAATCGCTCGGTGCTGCCGCCAAATTCACGGACGAGCTCACGCGCATCATGTTCTGTTTTGCAGGAAATTTCGAGCGTCACGCGCTCCGCTCCGGGACGTTCGATGACCGCGAGCGAGTCTCTAAAGTGCTCCGTAAAATTCTCGCAATGGAGGCGCCACCAACGCGTCCCAACGCGTTTTCGCCAGAGGTGCATCGGAATCAGTTTGCCGCCGCCAGTTCCAGCAGTCAGTGGAAATCGTTCGCAAGAGATCCTGGTGTTGCTGAGGTTCGGTGGGGCGTACATAAGCGCGAAACATGAGCGAGCCCGAGTTCCTCCATCGTTTTATTCCCGCGCCCGCGGGCTCGACAGCGCGGAGTCTATTGCTGCTGCATGGAACCGGCGGGGATGAAAACGATATGATCCCGCTCGGGCGCGACCTCGACCCAACTGCGGTTTTGCTCTCTTCATTCAACTATTTCATCGGGGGCAATGCATGTTATCTGGCTGGCTTGCCAGCCGTAGCTTGGGTCGCCGCGGAGTCCGCCTTCGCCAAGGCTACGGCGGACGCTCCAGCCTTCGCTTTGCGCTGCGCTCCAAGCGAAGGCTGGAGCGGGTGACGAGGCTCGAACTCGCGACGTCCTCCTTGGCAAGGAGGTGCTCTACCACTGAGCTACACCCGCATCTCGCCTGCCAGCCGTAGCTTCAAAGCGATGGCTGGAGCGGGATGAAATAATGTCCACACCCCTCCGCGACGCAACACTTTAATTGTCGCGGAACTTCACCGGCCGGCAAAATATTGAATCCAAACGGGGCGCCCGCTGCATCTCACTGCAAAAGGATAACTATGAAAACCACGTTTCTTACCTGCCTCTGTTCGATCGCGCTCGCTCTGAGTGTGTTCGGCCAAACCCCGACGGCGCCGGCGACATCGGCATCGGTTCAGCCCAGCGTGTCCGCGAGCGTGGCCCCGTCGGCGACTCCCGACGACGAGGATGCGATTGAGCGAGCCGTTGCCCGGAAGCTAAAACATCACTTTGGAATCACCCTCAACTCTCATGGACCCACCGTGAGCAGCCACCGCAGCGACGATAGCAACGATGAAGATTTGGGCGCACTTATGGCCATCCCCATTGTCGGCATCATCTTTACAACGCTGTTTGGCGCCCCCGTTCTGGTCGTCGCCGCGGTCATGTTCTTCAGCTACCTGAAATCGCGTTCCTTGCATCGCACCGTCCGCACGATGGTCGAAAAGGGCCAGGAAGTGCCGGCCGCTCTCTTCGCGGCACCTCCAGTGATTCGGGCGCGATCCGACCTGCGGCGTGGCGTCGTCCTCCTCATGGTTGGATTTGGCTTAATGATCTTTTTCGGCGCGGTGAATGACTGGGAAGGCGGCGCCTGGAGCCTGGGCGTGATCCCTTTCCTGATTGGCCTCGGTTATTTGCTCGTCTGGAAGCTGGAGGGCCGTAGAGACAAAGTTCCGCCGTTGCCCTAAGCTGCGGAAGTGGCGCTCACCGATGCAGACCTCGTCGCTCGCGTTCTTCTCGATGATGATCACCACGCCTTCGCGGAGTTGGTGCGAAATCATCAGTCGAGCGTACGAGGTCTTCTCCGCCAACTCGTCCGCTCCGATGTCTCGCTCGCGGACGATCTCGCGCAAGAAACCTTTCTGCGCGCCTACAAGAACCTCCGCAGCTTTCGTGGGGAAGCGCGTTTTTCGACCTGGCTCTACCGAATCGCTTACAACTGTTTCCGCGAGGAAGCCCGCAAACGAAAAGAGCTCGTTGGCATTGATGAAGCTCAACTGGAGGCCCAGCATGATCCGCAAACAACCGACCCCGCTTTGCGCCATGATCTCGCCCGCGCCCTCCAATTACTCCCGCTGCACGAGCGCACCGCGGTTTTACTTTGCTGCCAGAATGGTTTATCGCATGATGAAGCAGCGCGCGTTCTCGAGATCCCGCTTGGCACTGTGAAAACGAATGTGTTAAGAGGCCGGGAAAAATTGAAACGCTCGCTCGCCGCGTGGGGACCTAACTAAGACATGGACGAAAACCTCCAGGAAGACTGGCTCGACGCGCGACTGCGCGACGAAGCGGCTTATATTGACGATGGCGGATTTACCGCAGGCGTCGTGCAAAAATTGCCGGCGCGCCGAGTGCGTCACTCTCTCCGCGCGGTGATTCTGCTCGGGGTGACCCTGGTGGCGTCGGCGATTGCCTACCTGCTCTCCGGCGGTGGATCGTTCATTGCGGAAGGGGTAACACGTTTCGCTCTTCTGCCCCTTCCTGTGATCTGGCTTTGTGCGGCGGGAGCGACTGTCGTAGTCATGGCGGGTGGTCTGGCCGCGGCGATGTCTAAGACGGGCGGACGTCTAAGATAAAGCCGGCCGGAAGACCAACGGCGTTAAGAAAATCGGCTCGGCGAAATACCGATTATTTGCATAGGTGGATCGAGCGCTCCGTCGCGCGATGTTTGTCATCCGCGGCTTCGCCGCCATTTCTTGACATCGAGCGACGGAGCGCTCGATCCACCATTTCAGAGTTTTCGCGCTTGCGCTACATCCCGCGAGATTTGGGCGGCTAGTGCCTCCACGTCCTCGAACTTTTGTTCGGGTCTAAGATATCGTAGAAATCGGACTTCAACTTCTTCGCCATAGACATCTTTGTTCAAGTCGAACAGGTGGAGCTCGAGCAACCGCTCCGGTGTTCCCGCGCTCACGGTCGGGCGGTAGCCAAGATTCGCGACACCGCGATACAAAGCCCCCGCGAGCCGCGCCTCAGCCACGTAAACCCCGTTGGGAGGAAACTGTTCGCTATGCGCGCTTAAATTCGCCGTCGGGAATCCAAGCTTGCGGCCCAATTTTTCTCCCGTTTTCACGGTGCCGAGGATTGTATATTCGCGCCCGAGCATCTGTGTGGCTTTAATCAGATCTCCATCCGCGACGGCGCGTCGTATCGCCGTGCTGCTCACGACCTCGCCGTTCACCGTCACCGCCTGGACGCCGACCACGTCGAAATCGTAAGTCTTGCCGAGCTGTTTCAGCAGAGCAAGATTGCCCGCGCGTCCCTTGCCGAAAGACCACTCGTGCCCCACGCAAATCTCGCGGAGCGGCTTTGTGTGCGTCACCAGTTGCCGGACAAAGTCCTCCGGCGGAGTCGCCGCGAATTGCCGATCGAAATGCAGGACGAGAAGATGCGCGACCCCAAGATCGCGGATGAGCGCGATCTTATGCTGCGTAGCGGTCAGCAAATGGGGCGCGTCATTGGGACGCAATACTTTGGCCGGATGCGGGTCGAACGTAACGACCACCGGTGTGCCACCACCGTCTTTGGCGTGGCACGCCGAAGTGGAAATGACCGCTTGATGGCCGAGGTGAACACCATCGAAGACGCCGATGGCGAGGAAGAGCGGCCCGGAAAGCTCGCTCAGTTCCGAAATCGATCGCAGGATCTGCATCGCTGCTCTCGTTAGGCCCCGCGCATCCGCGATACTTCCGGCAAAGTGAGAATTCGCCCGAGGATGTCCACCGGTTCTGACGTCTTCAATTCATCCACCGTGATCGCACCGTCCACGCTGAACCGCCCCGATTTCACCCGCCGTAAATCCTTGAGATGCCCTCCACAACCAAGCGTCTCGCCGATGTCGTGCGCGTAGGTGCGAACGTAAAAGCCCTTGCTGCAGACGACACTGAAATCGATTTCAGGCGACTCGATCCGGCCGATCGAATAGCGATATACGTGCACCAAGCGCGGCTCGCGCTCGACGACTTTTCCCTGGCGCGCGAGTTTGTACAATGGAACGCCGCCTTGCTTGATGGCCGAAACCATCGGCGGCATCTGGTAAAAATCGCCGGAGTATTTTTCAAACGCGGCGCGGACGGTGGCATCATCCAGCGGCGGAACTGGACGCTCTTCCAGTGTCACACCGGCGCGGTCCTGGGTGTCGGTCGAGATTCCGAGAACCATTGTTCCGGCGTATTCCTTGTCTTCGCTCATGAGGAGATCCTGAATTTTCGTTCCGCGTCCGAGCGTGAGCAAAAGCAGGCCGGTTGCGATCGGGTCAAGCGTGCCGCAATGCCCAACCTTTTTCATTTGCAATCGTCGCCGGACGATGGCGACGACATCGTGCGATGTCATCCCGGCCGCCTTGTCCACGAGCAGGACGCCGTCAGGAGTTGCAGTCAATGACATTACAAGGGCAGAGGTGGATCGCGCGCTCCGTCGCGCGATGGGTGGTGTTTGCCCCGAAAGCTTTCGGGGCCATTTTGGCATCGAGCGGCGGAGCGCTCGATCCACCCGCCGGAACGCGAACGGACGGATCAATTGTCGCAGTCAATGACATCGCAAATTGCTTCCAGGATTTTTTGTTCCACCTCGGCGAGTGTTCCGCGGAGACGGGCGCCGGCGGCTAGCTTGTGTCCGCCACCGCCAAACTTCTGGCAGATCGCAGAGACATCTACTTCCTCATTTTTTGAGCGCATGCTGACGCGCACCTTGCCCTCGGCCAGCTCTTCGAAGAAGACGGCGACGATCACTCCGCGGATCGCGCGCAAATGATCGATCAGGCCTTCGTTGTCTTCCGGTCTTACGCCGAGTTCGGCGGCGACTTTCAGGCTGAGACTAAAGCTGGCGATCTTGCCGTTCGCCTCGAAGCGCATCGTGCCGAGCAGTTCTCTGAGCAGCTCGGTGCGGCGGCGTGGGTAATTCTCGTAAAGAAGCTGGCTAACGCGGCCGACATCCACGCCGCCTCGCACCAATTCGGCGCCGATCTCAAAAGTGCGCGCTGTTGTGTGCGGGTATTGGAACGAGCCCGTGTCAGTCGAAATTGCGACGAAAAGATTTTCTGCGATGGCGAGATCCATCGGCAACCGCTCGCTCTTGATCAGCTCGAAAAGAATCTGACCGGTGGCGGGCGAAGTCGGATCGATGTAAACCAGGTCACCATAGCCCGGATTGCTCGGATGATGGTCGATGTTGATCCAGGTTTTCGCCTGGCGAACTGATTCGCCTGCGGTGCCGAGGCGGTTTTGTGTCGCGGTGTCGAGTGCGATAGCAACATCGAAATCCTGTGGTTCAGACGGCGGCTGGGTGAGCCGAGCGCCGCCCGGGAGAAAATTGTATTTTTCCAGCAAACCGTCTTCGTTCCAGACAGTCACGTCCTTGCCGAGTAGTTGGAGCGAGAGAGCAAGCGCGAGCTGACTGCCAAGGGCGTCGCCATCCGGGCGAACGTGGCTAAGAACCGCGAAACGATGATGCTCGCGGAGCGCGGAACCGATTTGCGCGAGGGTGGCCTGCGTCATTCCGTTTCCGCGGCCGGCGTCTCAATTTGTTGCAAGATTTCAAAAACGCGCGCGCCGCGTTCGATCGAATCATCGAGGTGAAAGACGAGGTGCGGCGTGTATTTCAAAACCACGCTCTTCGCCAGCGCGGTTTGAAGAACGACGCGATTATCTTCGAGCTTTGCCATCGCGGCAGCCTGGCCCTCCTTCCCAAGAACGCTGACGTAAGCATGCGCGTGTTTCAGGTCAGGTGTGACATCCACCTGATTCACCGTCACGAGCACACCGGCGAAGGTAATTTCGCGAGTGATAATCGTGCTCAGCTCGCGTTTCAGGAGTTCGTTTACGCGGAGTAATCGATGTTTCATGGGAACAGTTGAGAGTTGAAAGTGTGGAGTTGAGAGTCAGGAGAGAGCGATCTCTCAACTCTCAACTAACGACTCTCAACTTCTCTTCACAGCTTCTGCGCGACGGCCTCGAGCTGGTAGCACTCGATGATGTCGCCCACTTGATATTCGTTGAAGTCGCCGAGCTTGATGCCGCACTCGAGACCGACGCGCACCTCTTTCACGTCGTCCTGAAAACGGCGCAGCGTGGATAAGCCGCCATCGTAAACCGGCTGGCGTCGCCGCAGAACCCGCGCGCGCGCGGTTCGAGCGATGCGGCCATCGGTGACAAGACAGCCGGCGACAATGCCCCTGCTCAATTTGAAAATTTGTTTCACTTCGGCGTGACCGATGACGGTTTCGCGATGTTCCGGATCGAGCAGACCGGCCATCGCTTCCTTCATCTGATCGATCAACTCGTAAATAATACTGTAGAGTTTTACCTGGACCGTTTCGCGTTTCGCGACGTTCACGGCCATGCTCTCGACCTTGACGTTGAAGCCCACGACCACCGCATTCGACGCGCTCGCGAGCAGGATGTCGGATTCGGAAATCGGTCCGACGCCGGCATGGACAATCTCAAGGTCGATCTTCTTGCTCTCGATTTGACCGAGCGCGCCGCTCAGCGCTTCGAGCGAACCTTGCGCGTCGCACTTCAGAACGATGCGCAGATGCTTCATGCCGTCGGCAGCCTCGAGCAAACTTTCGAGCGTAGCGCGTTGCGGTACGCTCAACTTATCCGCGCGCCGCTCGAGGAGACGTTCTTCGCTCAAGGTTTTCGCGGAGCGCTCGGATTCCATCACGAGAAATTCGTCCCCCGCCTGCGGAAGACCGCTAAAGCCTAGCACCCTTACCGGTGTGGAAGGGCCCGCTTCCTTGATCGGTTTGCCCTGATCGTCCATCAACGATTTAATCTTGCCGCCATAGGCGCCGCAGATGAACGGATCACCGGTTTTGAGGGTGCCCATCTGCATGATGACGGTGGCAGTCGGTCCGCGGCCGGGTTCGACTTGCGCTTCGATGACGGTGCCGCGCGGCGTCGCGGTCGGAGAGGCTTTCAATTCCATTACTTCGGCCTGCAGGGCCATCATCTCGAGAAGATGATCGATCCCCGTGCCCTTCGTGGCGGAGACTTCGCACACGATCGTGTCGCCCCCCCAATCCTCCGGAGAAAGTTCCCGGTCTTGCAGCTGCTTCTTGACGCGATCGACGTTTGCTGACGGCAAATCGATCTTGTTGATCGCGACCATGATCTTCACATGCGGTGCGGCTTTCGCGTGGCTGATCGCTTCCAGGGTTTGCGGCATCAATCCGTCATCTGCCGCGACAACGAGGACCACGATGTCGGTCACATGGGCCCCGCGCGCGCGCATCGCCGTGAAAGCAGCGTGGCCGGGTGTGTCGAGAAACGTGATTCGCGAGCCTTTGTAATCAACGGTGTAAGCGCCGATGTGTTGTGTGATCCCGCCGGCTTCGCCCGCCGCGACGCGTGTTTTGCGAATCGCATCCATGAGCGACGTCTTGCCGTGATCGACGTGACCCATGAACGTGATGATCGGTCCGCGAGTTTTGAGTTCCTCTTTCTTCTCGATCACCGGCGGAGGCGGCGCGACGACGACTTGCTCGACTTTGTGGACGCCGCCGCCTTTCTCGCGGCGTTCCATTTCGAAAACGAAGCCGTGCTTCTCACAAACTTTCGTCGCCACCTCGGGCTCAATGGTCATGGTTTGGTTCACGAAAATTTTGAAGTCATCCATCAGCTCTTTGATGAGCTGGAAATTCTTCAGACTGAGCTGCAGCGCCAAATCCTTGACGATGATCGGCGGCTTGATGTGAATGATTTTTTGCGCCTCGCCTTCAGTTTCAATCGAGGCAGGGGCCGTGCCGGGCGCCAAAGCTTCAGTTGATTGCGTGACGGACGGAGCAGCCGGCGCCGGAGCGACCGGTGGGGCGACTGCTACGGCGGGGGGTTCCGGCGTTGCGCGAATGCGGGAGATGGGTGGCAGGAACGAGCGTTTGGTGGCGGCGTCGCCGTCCGTGCGTCTTGACCGGGGTTTCTTCTCTTCGATCAACGATACGGTTTCCATAACCGGCCTCGGTGTCGGCTTGGGAGTGTCAACAGCCTTCGGCAGAGGCTCAGAATGCGCGCGCGTTTTGGCTGCTGGCGCCGTCGAAGCCGAGCGTGGTGCTTTCGCCGGAGCTTCTACCTTGACGCTCTTCGCCTCTTTGCGCTTCGGCTCATGCGCTGCTTTAACCGGGGCGGCGGCCTTGACCGGTTTGCGAGCGGTCGCGGGCTTGCGCGCTGCGGTCTTGGTCGTCGTTTTCGTTGCCATTTGTGTTCCTGAAGAAATTCGAAGATTCGGTCATGGCCTAGGCGCAGACCATTTTATTGCGCGGCCGGGATCTCCTGATGAACGGCCTCATGAATTTCACGCGCCTTCGCTTCATCCACGGAAAGAATTTGGACAAGATCCTCGACCGCCGCGTCGCGTAATCCTTCGAGATTGGTGAAGCCGGATTTCACGAGCATCAATGCTTGCTCGTCCGTAATCGGCAGCGCACCGCTCAGAGCTTGCGCCGCTTGCGCGACTTTCTGTTCGACCGCGTGCGTAGCCGATGTGTCGCGGTCGATGTTGATTTCCCAGCCAGTGAGGCGCGACGTTAATCGCGCGTTCTGACCCTTCTTCCCGATCGCGAGCGAAAGCTGATCTTCATCCACGGAAATCTGGACGCTCTTCTTCACGGTATCGAAGACGAGATTTTTTACCTTCGCGGGCTTGAGTGCCTCGAGCACAAATTCCTTCGGGTCGGAACTCCAGCGGATGATGTCGACTTTCTCGTTGTTCAGCTCGCGAACGATGTTTTTCACCCGCGATCCGCGCATGCCAACGCAAGCGCCCACCGGGTCGACTTTTTCGTTCGCGCTTGTGACCGCAATTTTTGTCCGATAGCCGGCTTCGCGCGCGATGCCGCGGATCTCGACGGTGCCGTCATTGATTTCGCTTACTTCGAGTTCGAAAAGCCGGCGCACGAAATTCGGGTGGCTGCGCGAGACAATAATCTCCGGTCCGCGAATTCCATTTTCCACGGCGACGACATAAGCGCGCAGCCGATCACCGATGTTGTAATCCTCGACCACGACGCGCTCGCGCTGCGGCATGATCGCTTCGAATTTTCCAAGATCGAGAATCACATCGGAGCGATCGAACCGTCGGACCGTGCCGCTGACGATCTCGCCCGCGCGATCCTTGAACTCCTCGTAAATCATTTCCTTCTCGACCTGGCGGATACGCTGCATCATCGCCTGCTTGGCGGTCTGCGCCGCGATGCGTCCGAAATTCTTGGGCGTCACTTCTACTTCCACTTCACCGCCGACGACCGCGTCCGGGTTGATCTTGCGGGCCTTGGAGAGAGAGATTTCGTCCTGGGGGTTCGTGACATCTTCGACCACGAGCAGGTTCGCGAGTGCGCGTATCTCACCCGTTTTCGGATTGATATCGATGCGAAGATCGCGCGAGGCGCTCACGCTTTTTTTCGACGCCGAAAGAAGCGCGTTCGAGACGGCTTCGAGCAGGATCTCGCGTTTGATCCCGCGCTCCCGTTCCAGGTAATCCAGCATGGCAATAAACTCGGCGTTCATAAAAACATCTAGCCCGCAGACTAAAAAGAGTGGGACACCAGCTCCCACCCCAATCAGCGCGGACTAGGCGCTCAACTTAATTTTTCAAGGGCCTTCCGTCAAGCTGGGAATGCTGCACAGAGGCAGGGGCGGTTGACCTCAATCGCCCGGCTGCTCCGCTCGTCGCGCGAAGAGGGCGGTTCGGTAAACCGCCCTACCTTGAACAATGGAACGTTGGACGTTGGACGTTGGACGTTGGACGTTGGACGTTGGACGTTGGACGTTAACATGTCGCGCGCTGCCACGTTCTCGATCGTCGTTCTCTGCTGGGCCGCCATCTATTTGCCGGGGCTCGGCTCACTCGAAATCAAGGGCGAAGAAGGCCGGCGCATTCTTCCTGCGGTTAATATGATCGAGACAGGCAACTGGGTCGTGCCTCAAGTCGGGAGTGAACCGTATTTTCGCAAACCGCCGCTGGTCAATTGGCTCGTGGCCCTCTCCTTTGGGATAACCGGACATCGCAACGAATGGACGGCGCGCTTGCCGTCGGTCCTCTGTGTTCTCGCCGTCGCGCTAGCTTTTGTCACCGTGGCGCGCGCGAGTCTCGGCGCGAATGGGTCGCTCATCGCCGCCCTCATCTGGATGGTGAATTTCGGCATGATCGAAAAAGGGCGGCTCATTGAAATTGAAGCGCTTTATGTGTCGCTCTTTGGCCTCAGCCTGGTCTGCTGGCTCAGCTGGTGGCAGCAACGGCGCTCACCCTGGCTCACGTGGATAGTGCCGTCGGTCTTCCTGGGGCTTGGTGTGCTCGCGAAAGGACCGGTGCATTTGCTCTTCTTTTATGCGGTCGTCGTTGCCGTTCTCCATGGGGCAGGGGAGCTGCGGAAACTCCGGCATCCGGCGCATCTCGCGGGGATTGTGATCGTGCTTGGAATCTTCGCAGCCTGGGCGATCCCGTCCTGGCAGGCGATGCGCGGGGCGAATCTCGCTCAAACGTGGTCTATTCAACTCACCGGCCGTCTCACTGGCGATGACTTCAAGCTTGGCAACTGGCTGCTGAATATTCCCCGCGGTCTCGCTTACTTTCTGCCCTGGACCTTATTGTTGCCGTTAGTTCGAGGTGCTGAGTTACCGACTCCGCGTGAAACGAACCTGTTGCGCGCGCTGACCTGGGGCTGTGCTGTCCCTTTCCTCGTCGTGAATTTGTTGCCGGGAGCGCTCCCCCGTTATTCGATGCCAGTCTTGGTTCCGGCTTCATGGCTCATGGCGATGATGCTGACGGCAAGCGAGATCCGACTGCCAGCCTGGTGGCGTGCGCCGCAAATTCCTCCGGTGAAGCGAAGATTGCGGCTCGTCATCTGCACGGCAATCGCAGCCGGAATTGCTATCTGTCTCTACGCGGTCGCGGTGGTCCCAGCGTTGCAACGGCGGTCGAAAGTGAAACCGATCGCGGCGCAAATTGACGCGCTCGTGCCGAAATCAGAGTCGCTTTACGCCGTCGATCCCGATTATCAGCCGTTCCTGTTCTATATTAGATCGCGCCTCGTCTATGTGAGTCGCATCGATGATCTGCCGCTGAGTGCGCGCTATTTGCTGATTCAACCGGAGAAGGAGCGGGAAGTCTTGGAAACCGAACGATGGGCGCCGCTTCATGCACAGCCAATTCTCACCGTGACCGATTACCGAAAACGAACGGTGATACTTGCGAAAGTAAGCGACGGGAATCCATGAGAGGGAATCAAGAGCTGGCACGCGGGTCAGCCGGCATTTGACAACCCCGGTGAAACGGCATTCGTTAGCACGCTAACCAATTTCCGGCATGCCACCGACTAACACGAATGAGTTCGGTCTTTTGCTCTTCGGCACCGCTCGTGCCTGGCGCACCAAGCTCGATCAGCGTCTCCGCCCGCTCGGCTTGAGCCAGGGCAAGTGGCGCACTCTCATCCATCTTTCGCAGGGTGGGAACAAACTCACGCAAAAGGAAATCGCTGAGCGGATGGGGATTGAAGAGCCAACGCTCGCCGGTCTGCTTGACCGGCTCCAGGAGGACGGTTGGATCAAGCGGCGAGAATCGCCCAACGACCGCCGGTGCAAAATCGTCCATCTCCAGCGTCGCTCGAAAGCTGTCCTCGAAGAAATTTTCAACACCGCGCACGGGCTGCGCCACGAACTCATAGAGGATGTTCCGCCGCGCGATCTCGAGGCCTGCATCCGCGTCCTCACGCAGATCCGGAAGAAAGCGGAAGAACCCGCGGCCTTCACGAAAAACGGCCGCGCCACGAACAGCCGCCGAAACGTAGCATCGAGAAACTAATTGCAATGACAACAATGACCCGGGTCAACGTCGCGACGCGTGAAGCCGTGGGGCATCTCGAGCACCGCTTTGGGCGCAAACGTGTCTATATTTTTGGAGGATTCATTGCTTTCGTCCTCTTGCTCTTGCTCTTGCGAGCGTTTACCGGCAGGCAAAAAGCCACACCTCCGCCTGCGCCGCGGCCGGTGGATGTAGCGAAGGTGATCCAGAAGGATGTTCCCCTCTACCTCGATGAGATCGGAACGTGCACCGCGTTTGAAACGGTCCAGGTGCAGGCCCAAGTGAGCGGGCAGATCACGGCGCGGAATTTTCAAGACGGTGCTGACGTGAAAAAAGGCGATGTTCTTTTCACGATTGATTCACGGCCTTACCAGGCGGTGCTCGATCAGGCGCAAGGACAGCTCGCGCAAGCGAAATCCCAGTTGGTGCTCGATCAAATTACCCTCAAACGCCAGCAGGGTTTACGAGCGAAAAATGTCACCTCACCGCAGGATCTCGATGCGGCGCAGGGCACGGTAAATAACGATGAAGCCAAGGTGAAAAGTGCCGAAGGCACCGTGGCTTCGGCGCAATGGAACGTGGATAATTGTAATGTTCGCTCGCCCATTGATGGCCGCGCCGGGCTTCGTTTGGTGGATGTGGGCAACATTGTCGGCAGCGGCAGCACAGGTGGCGGAGCGGTTCTCGTTACGATCCAGGGCATCGATCCGATCTACACGGATTTCACCGTCGCGGAACCCGATCTTCCCTTGGTGAGAAAATATCTCGGTGGTCCAAACGTAAAGGTTATGACCGATGCGGAGGACGACCTGCTGCCGCCTCGTGAAGGGAACCTGTCCTTTATGGACAATGCGCTCCAGTCCGGTTCGGGAACCGTCAAGGCGCGTGCGGTCACGCCAAATCCGGATCGGGCACTTTGGCCGTCACAGTTCGTCCACGTGCGCTTCATCCTCGACATCTTGAAGAATTCGAAGCTCGTCCCAAGTGGCGCGGTGCAGATCGGCCAAAATGGACCGTACATCTTCGTGGTGAAACCCGATTTGACGCTTGATCTCCGCCAGGTGAAACCGGGCCAGCGCCAGGGCGATCTCACCGTAATCACGGAAGGAGTGAATTCCGGCGAAACCGTAGTTGTTTCCGGTCAATTGCAGCTCGCGCCAGGCACAAAGGTTGCCCCCCGGGAAATTGAGCAGGGATCGAGTCTGCCGAGCAGCAAAGCGCTGAACTAAGCCCGCCATGGCCAATTCATCTCACGATGGCGGCGAGCCACTTCAGCAGGATGGTGTCAGCGAGAATGCGTTGAAAAATCGCGACGCTCGCGGCGAGAAGCGTCATGCGCCCGGGGGTGAGAAAACTCTCGCGGGAAAGCTTGTCCAGTTCTCTTCTGGCCTTTCCAAGCCCTTCATCCAGCGGCCCGTCATGACGACGTTGCTGACGGTCTCGATCGTCGTCTTCGGCATTCTCACCTACAAGCAGCTCGCCGTGAATGATCTCCCGGCTGTCGATTATCCGGTGATTTCGGTCAATGTCTCTTATCCGGGCGCGAATCCGGAAACGATGGCGAACACCGTCGCCACGCCGTTGGAGAAACAGTTCACGCAAATTCCCGGACTGACGCTTTCAACCAGCTCGAGCACGCAGGGCAGCACTAACATCAGCCTCCAATTCGAGCTTTCGAAGGGTATCGATGCCGCCGCAACCGACGTGCAATCCGCTATCCAACGTGCCACCGGCCAGCTGCCCAGCGATCTGCCCAGTCCGCCGACTTTCCTTAAGACTAATCCGAACGACCAGGCGGTCACTTATATCGCGCTGACCAGCGACACGCTCACTGACGGCTCTCTCTACAAATACGCCACCACCCAAGTCCAGCAGCGCATCAACATTCTGCCGGGCGTATCGCAGGTGAACGTTTACGGCGTCAAAGGCGCGATTCGGATCAAAGCGAATCCGGGAGCGTTAGCTTCACGGAATCTGACGCTGGACGATGTCTCCACCGCGATCAAGGCCAGCACCTCTTATTCAGGGGCTGGACAGTTCGACGGAAAGACGCAGTCGTTTATTCTACGCCCGAACGGGCAAATCACGGACTCCGAAGGCTATCGCGCTATCATAATCGCGCGGGGAAAGGATAACTCCCCCGTTTATCTGCGCGATGTCGCGGACGTGATCGACGGCGTTCAGGATGAGCGGCTCTCGCGGCATTTCTTCGCGCGCGGGTTTAATCCGCCCGCTTCTGTGATCGTGCTGGCGGTTTCCCGTCAGGCCGGAGCCAATGCCGTGGCCGTTGCGAAATCGGTCAACGATCTGCTGCCGCAGTTGCGGCTGGAACTTCCAGGCTCGATCCAGTTAATCCCGACCTTCGACCGCTCGCAGACCATCGTGCAGTCGGTCTCAGACGTGCAGACGACACTCGTCATCGCCTTCGTCCTGGTCATCCTCGTCATCTTCATGTTTCTGGGCCGCGCGGCTGACACCTTGATACCTGTTGTCGCGTTGCCCCTCTCGCTCTTGATCACGTTCCTGGCGATGTGGGCCCTCAACTACTCGATCAACAATCTTACCTTGATGGCCATGACTCTCGCCATCGGCTTCCTGGTCGATGACGCGATCGTTTTCCTGGAGAATGTGGTGCGCCGTGCTGAGCACGGGGAGTCGATCTACAAGGCTACACTGAACAGCGCTGGTGAAATCTCGTTCACGATTCTTTCGATGACGCTGTCTCTCGCGTCGGTCTTCATCCCGCTGGCTTTCATGCCGGGACTTCTCGGGCGCATCTTTCGGGAGTTTTCCGTGACGATCATCGTGGCCATTATTGCGTCCGGTCTCGTCTCGCTTACACTTACACCTTTGATGTGTGCGCGTTTGCTCGCCGAGCGCGGGCCGGGCCATGCCAGGACCTGGACGGAACGTTTCATTGGACGCTTTTTCGAACGGGTCATCCGTTTCTACGGCCGCTCGCTTGATTGGTTTCTCGATCACGGCTGGCTCGCGGCGCCCATCGTAATTGCTTGTGTCCTTGGCGTCTGGTACTTTTTCAGCGAGTTGCCATTCACGCTTCTCCCCACGGGAGATAGCGGCGTCATTCGCGGCTTTTTCATCGTCCAGGAAGGCGCCTCTCCGCTCCAACAGCGTCAACTCCAGGACAAGCTCGATCCGGTTTTGCAGGCGAACCAAGCCGTCGATAAATATTTTACCGTCGCAGGCCGCGGAGGACAAACTGCTGGCGTCTTCACCGTTCTGTTTTTGAAGGACGCCAGGGATCGGGCGGCCATCGAGGAAGTGGCGGCTGACTTGCGCAAAGTTGTGAGCCAGATCCCCGGAGTTTTCCCTACCTTGAATCCGTCGCCGGTCCTGCAAATTAACATCGGCGCGGCCGGGAGCCAATTCGGTCGCTATTCCTTTGTCTTGAGTGGCATCAACCCAGAGGAAGTGTACGCTGCCGCCGACGCCTTCGGCGCCAAGCTCCGTTCTTACGATGGCTTCGTCGCTCCTCCGCGCTCCGATCTTTTTCGCAACACGCCGAATATCGACATCAATATCGATCGCGACCGCGCCAGTCTTTTCGGAGTCTCGACGACGAAACTACAAACGCTTCTTCGCTCAGCCTACTCTCAGAACTATGTTTACTTGATCAAGCAGGCGGACGACCAATACCAGGTTATCCTGGAAGTTGACGACCGCGAACGGGCTACTCCGGAGGACTTGGGGCGGATCTACGTTAAGCCCGATAATAACACGACGCTTATCCCGGTTCGCGCGTTAACGAAATCGGAGACGACGCTAGGTCTTCAATCCGTTAACCATCTGAACCAGTTTACAAGTGTCACGTTCGGCTTTGATACAAAGCCGGGCGTGGCCCTGGGTGATGTCACAGCGTTTATTCAGAAGGCGGCAGCGGAGAGTCTTCCTCCCACCGTCAAAGGAGAGCTTCAAGGAGAAGGCTTGGTCCTTCAGCAGCTCTTTCAGGCGCTGCCGTTTCTAGTCCTGGCCGCGCTCTTTGTCATGTATGTCATCCTCGGCATCCTTTACGAGAGCTACGTCCATCCCGTGACCGTTCTTTCCGCGCTCTTCCCCGCAGTCGTGGGCGGGTTGCTGACACTCTGGCTTTTCCGTTCCAC
Organism: Chthoniobacterales bacterium; assembly: GCA_036385955.1. GTDB lineage: Bacteria > Verrucomicrobiota > Verrucomicrobiia > Chthoniobacterales > UBA10450 > AV80. The sequence continues at coordinate 74,684 of DASVJK010000021.1, forward strand.
GCTATCGCTCTACTCCGTGATCGGTCTCTTTTTGCTTATGGGAATCGTGAAGAAGAACGGAATCATGATTGTCGACTTCGCGCTCCACCGGCTCGACGAAGGATATGACCGGCGCGCCGCCATTCATGAGGCAAGCATCGAACGTTTCCGGCCTATCATCATGACAACGCTCGCCGCCTTGATGGGCGCGATTCCGCTCGCGCTCGGTTATGGAGCTGATGGCTCGTCGCGCCGGCCTCTGGGTCTCGTGATTGTGGGTGGCCTCATTATCTCTCAATTGATTACACTCTACATCACACCGGTGATTTACCTTGCGCTGGAGTCATTCCAGGAGCGCGTGCTCGACAAGGTGCCGTTCCTCCGTAGCGGCCACATGCACCATGAAGCCGACGCCGCCAAACAACCGGCGAAGCCCCTGCAACCGGCATCCGTCGTTGCGCAATAGGTCCCCGCGCGAGTTCATCAGTGTCTCAACGCTCGCCGGCAATTATCGATAGGGTGTCGCCTGTTCCGGCTTACCCCATAGTTCGTATAGCCTTACCATGCGTTGGCGCGCTTCCACCGTGCGGACATCCTTCTCCCCTAGCTTCCATATCAGTCCGGTGTAACCGTTAGAAAGAAGAGGCTCGGCTTCTGCGTAACGCTTCTGCGCGATTAAGCATTCACCGAGAGCGCTCTCAGTGTAGGGGATCATAAAGCTATCCGGCGGTAAGATCTTCTGCCGAATCGTGAGCGCTTCACGCAAGTAAGGCTCGCCTTCCGCGGCCTTTCCTTCCCGCGTTAAAGTTAATCCCAGAGTGGCAGCGGTCTCAGCGGTTACGGGATGCTCAGGGCCGGAATACTTTCGAAGTAAGTCGAGAGCTTTCCTGTCTTCGTCCTCGGCTCTTGCGTAGTCGCCTTGGAGGAAGTAAAGCCATCCTAATTTCGCTTTGACAGCGCCGACACTGTAATTCGTCTCGCCTCCGAAAACGTCGTGGTAGATCGTTTCGCTCTGCTGCAGCAAAATCTCCGCCTCTGGATAAGCTGTTTTGTTTATGAGTAAAATTCCCAGGAAGAACTGCGCCTGCGCTAGGTAGATCCGATAACGCGATTCTACATGGCCACCCACGTCAATCGCTTGCCGATAGAGGGGCTCGGCCACGTCCACTTCGCCCGCTCTTTCATGTGCCATCGCAAGCATGACAAGCGATGTCATGTAATAACCGTTGGTTTCGCCGAGGTGCTTCTTGATAAGTTCTGACGCTTCTTTCAGATACCGTTGTGCTGCCTTCGGTTCATTCTTATAGATCAAGTTCATCCCCAGGGCGTACAAGGCCACGCCGAGGTCCTCATGTCCTCGGGGATGTAGCTTGCGTTGGAGTTCCACGGCTTTGCGTGAAATCTGTTCGCCTTCAGCAGCTTTGTTAAGATTAGCCAAAGCCAATCCCAGCCAACCCATGGTTGTGGCAGTTGTTGGATGCAATTCGCCGTTGGCTTTCAAACTCGCCTCGAGCGCGGCGCGCAGGTTTGCTTCGGCCGGTTGGTACTGCCCCAAAGAGATGTAGGTCCGTCCGAGCGTCAGTAAGACGTCTGCCATTACTTGAGGTTGATTGGCCAACTCTGTTTTGGCGCGGCTGGAAGCGTCGCTCAGAACATCGGCTACCTTGATATCAATTCCTTTTGTATCAGGCGCGGCCGCGCCGAGCATGTCCTGCAAGAAAGTGTTGATGCGCTGCGCTACATCGCGCTGGTGGCGGGCTTGCCTGGCTTCCCAAAGCGCGGCGATCAGACCTGCAATGATCGCTATCGCCACGAAGGTGGCCGCGGCGAGGCCGACGCGATGCCGTCGAATGAATTTCGTACTACGATAACCGACCGTATCCTTGCGTGCGACCACCGGCAGGCCTTCCACGTGCCGCCGGATGTCTTCGGAAAATTGCGCGACCGAAGCATAACGGCGTGATGGCTCCTTCCGCATCGCCATCAAAACGATATTATCGAGGTCCCCGCGCAACGATCTCGGATTCAGAATTACGGACGATTGATTCTGTTTCGTCACCGCGGTACTCGGGCGTTGCGGTTCCTCTTCGCTGATGGCCCGAGCCACGTCGTCCGGCCTTCGGCTTTTGATTCGATACGGGCGCTGGCCCGTGAGCAGCTCGTAAAGAACTACGCCCAGGCTATAAATATCGCTGGTGGTCGTCACACCTTCGCCGCGCACTTGTTCCGGACTTGCGTATTCCGGAGTCATGACGCCTTGCAACGTCATCGTCGGCGCACCGTCCTGCTCGGTCTGCGGATCGACCAACTTGGCAATTCCGAAATCGAGCAGCTTCGGCTCGCCTTCCGCCGTGACGCGGATGTTCGCTGGCTTGATGTCGCGGTGAATGACAAGATGCTGGTGCGCGTAGGAAACGGCCGAACAAATCCTGCGAAAGAGTTGCAGCCGCTCGGGGATTTTTAACTTCCGCACGTCGCAATAGTGATCGAGCCGTTCGCCCTCCACGTATTCCATCACAAAATAGGGGACGCCATCCGGCGTGACAGCTCCGCCGTAGAGGCGGGCGATGTTGGGATGGGTGAGGCCGGCCAGGATTCGTTCTTCCCGGCGGAAATGGCGAAGGAGATTCGCGCGGCCAAAGCCGGCCTTCACGAGCTTGAGTGCCACCTTGCGGCCGAGCTTCGCATCTTCGGCCAGGTAAACTTCGCCCATGCCGCCTTCGCCTAGGAGAGACAGAATTTTGTATTCCGCAAACAGCTCCCCGATCCTCAGCGCGTGGCTCTCTTCCGCCAGTAAGTCTGCGTTGCTTTGATACGCAGGCGCCTCAATGAAATCGGTTGCTTCTTCTTGGTAACCAAGCAAGGACTCCACCTCGGCGCGCAGCATCTCGTCGTCCCCGCACGATTCTTCGAAAAATGAGGGCCACTCGGAGGGCTCGCGGTCGAGCGCGGCTTCCACGATTTCGGCGATGCGCTGCGCTCTGTCGGGCGAAGTCATTTGTTCATCCGCAGATTACGCAGATTAACGCAGATTTATCCAGAGTTGGAAATGGAGCTCCGGACGCCTCTTCAATCTGCGAAATTTGCGGATGATCTCTTCGTTAGGCTGTTTTTAGCTCACGGCAAAGCCAGAGCTTCGCGAAACTCCAATCGCGCAGGACGGTCTTCTGCGAAACTTGCAGGACCTCCGCGATCTCATTCGTTTCCAATCCGCCGAAGAATTTCAGCTCCACGACCTCGCTCTTGCGCGGGTAGGTTTTCGCAAAGTTCTCGAGTGCGCCGTCGAGCGCGACCAGATCCGTGGCGCCCGGAGCCGGAAGATCGCGCGCTTCATCCAGAGTAAATTTTTGTTCCAGGCCTCCGCGCTTGGCCGCGTTATGAGCGCGCGCGTGATCGACCAGGATTCGCCGCATCAGCCGGGCGGCGATGCCGTAGAAATGCGCGCGGTCCTGCCAGGTCACATTTTTTTCGTTCACCATGCGGAGGTAGGCTTCGTGCACGAGCGCGGTCGCCTGGAGGGTGTGATCGCCGCGCTCGCGCCGCAGATATTCGCGCGCCAGGCGGCGGAGTTCTTCGTAAACGAGAGGCATCAATCGCGCCGAGGCATCCTCACGGCCCTCACTCCAATCCTTCAGAATCTGGGTGACATCGTGTGGCGGTTGGAGATTGAGAGGCGTTTCCACTTTCTTCCTGGAAGAAATTTACCCGGTCGCACCGAGGGAAGCGAAACTTTTTTAATCTCTATGTCCGTTTTCGGGCCCATTTTTCCGCATTGCATGGTGAGAGGACATTTATCATGAACATCATCCGCCGTTTTTGTACAGCGCACACGTTCGCCTTAGCATCTGTTCAAAAGGGATGTTCTAGTTCACAAAAACGTGCCCATAGCGAAAACTTTTCCCGCTGGCTCCTGGCGATCGTGTTCGGGTTCTTGCTGGGCAGTCCTCTTCACGCCCAGGTAGTTTCCGTCTGGAATGGGGGCACCGGCAACTGGAGCACCGCAACGGCTTGGACCCCGAATGGCGCTCCCAACAGCGCGAATTCCTTTGTCCGGATCGATAATGGCAATGCGACCGCCTCCCTCGTCTCGGTCGATGGAGGTTTCACGATTGGCCAGCTCACCATCGATGCCAACGATAGCCTCGGGGTCAACAACGGCCAGACCCTCGTGGTGACCGACGCCGGTGGCTTCGCCGGCGCTGGCACGATCACCAACCTTGGCAGCATCTCGCTCAATTCCACGACTAATTTCACCGACCTCTGGATCGTTGGGAATATCACACTCACCGGAGGCGGCACGGTCAACCTGACCAACGCCGCGCGATTCGTGGCCGGCGGCACTTTGACCAATGTCAACAACCTCATCCAGGGCGACACGAATACACCAGGTGGAAGCCTGGGCAATGGCCAGACGGTCATCGTCAATCAGGCCAGCGGCCTCATTAACGCCAATGTCTCCGGCAAAGCGTTCCTGGTCTATCCGGGTGGCGGGGGCCTCTCCAATGCGGGAACAATGGAAGCCACGAACGGCGGCATTCTTGAGTTCACCGGGTCTGGCGGCACCATCACCAATACCGGGGCGGGAAAGATCCAGGCGCTCACCGGTTCCGAGGTTCAGTTGTTCACCAACGCCGCGATTACTGGGGGCACCTTGGCCACCACCGGGACCGGCGTGATCCGCGATATGACTGGCGCGACGTTAACCGATCTGACTAACTCTGGCACCTTCATTGGCGCCAACAGCACGGTCACCACCCTTACCGGCACGATCACCAACACGGGTAGCATCACGCTCGCCTCCACCACCCAATTCACCGACATTTTCGTCAATGGGAACGTTACGTTGACCGGCGACGGGACGATCACCATGGCCAACGCTGCGCGATTCGTGGCCGGTGGCAC